>NZ_BAAAUV010000007.1:0-431114 GCF_039534125.1 Actinocorallia longicatena
GAGGGGGTGGTGTGGCCGGGGGCGGGGCAGGGGGACCGGAGACCGCGCGCAGGGTGGTGGCCGCTCGGGGGGCCGTGGGACGGGCTTCGGGGGCCGTCGACCGGCATCGGTGGCAGAGGGCGGTGGCCGCCGGGGGGACGGTGTCGGGGAGGGGGGTCGTGGGGGAGCGTTTTCCGGTCAGGCATTCGGTGAGCAGGATGCCGAGGGCGTAGATGTCCGCCGGCCGGGTGGGCGGGGCGGTCGTGGGCTGTTCCGGGGGGAGGTAGGGGAGGGCGTCCCAGGCCGGCTCGCGGGTGAGGCTGGGGGCCAGGACGCGCACGCCGTCGGGGGTGAGGAGCACCTTGGACGGCCGGATGTCGCCGTGGACGAGGCCCGCTCCGTGCACCTTGGACAGGGCCTCGGCGACCTGGGTGCAGACCTGGATGGCGGTCGCGACGGGGAGGGGGCCGCCGCGGATGCCGTCGGCGAGGCTCACTCCGTCGATCAGTTCCATGACGAGGTACGGGACGGGAGCGGCCTTGGCCCCGGAGGTCTCGTCGCTGTCGTAGACCGTCACGATCCCGTGGTGGGAGAGGGCGGCGCAGGCCAGGATGCCGTCGCGGACGCGGGTGCGGGAGGCCGGGTCGAGCAGGGGCTCGCCGGGCACCAGCTTGAGCGCGACGGGCCTGGCCAGGACCCTGTCCCAGGCGCGCCACACCTCCGTTCCGCGCCCGGAGTCGATCCGCTGCTCGAGCCTGTAGCGCTCGCCGAGCCATTCTCCGGAATCCACAGACCAGCCCCTTCCAGGAGACCCGGACCACCGGCACGTCCACAGGTACGCACGCGCTCCCCGGAAGGTTCGGATCACCCGGGTTCCGCCGCATATGTCTCCGCTCCGGCGAACAGGCCGCCGGGCGGCCGGGCTCGCTTCCGGGGCGAGCATCGGGGTTTCGGGCTGGGCATGTGCTGACAAAGTTCCGGTGATCATGGGTGGGGGCCGGGCTCCGCAGGGGATGTGCCGATCATGAGTGGTGACGTGATCGCCCGCGCCCCGGTGAGCCGGGAGGCCGGGATCGCCTCGCGGGGAACGGCCGGGGCGGCCGCCCCTGGTGTCCCCCGGTGACGAACGGCGCGGGGACGGACGAGGCGGGGACGGACGAGCGGCGGAGGATGCCGTTGCCGACTCTGACCGCGATGGTGGTCGGGTCGATGGTCGGCGCGGGAGTGTTCTCGCTGCCGCGGAACTTCGCCCAGGCGACGGGCGTGTTCGGCGCGGTGATCGCCTGGGTGATCGCGGGTGTGGGCATGCTGATGCTCGCGTTCGTGTTCCAGCTCCTCGCGGTCCGCAAGCCCCGGCTCGATGCCGGGGTGTACGCCTACGCGAAGGCGGGATTCGGGGAGTTCCCCGGCTTCTACTCCGCGTTCGGCTACTGGGCCAGTGCGTGCGTCGGCAACGTCACCTACTGGGTGCTGATCAAGTCCACGCTCGGCCAGGTGTTCCCTGCGTTCGGCGAGGGTGACACCGCCGTGGCCGTGATCGTCTCGATCGTCGGCGTGTGGGCCTTCCACTTCATGATCGTTCGCGGGGTCCGGGAGGCGGCGAACATCAACAAGATCGTGACGATCGCCAAGGTCGTCCCGATCCTCCTCTTCGTCGTCATCCTGGCCTTCACGCTGAAGGCCGACGTGTTCGCCGACAACCTCTGGGGCGGCACGGAGCGTTCGGCGGGGGCGCTGTTCGAGCAGGTGCGGTCGACGATGCTGGCGACGGTCTTCGTCTTCCTCGGCATCGAGGGCGCGAGCGTCTATTCACGGTACGCGCGCAAGCGCTCGGACGTCGGGCGGGCGACCGTCCTGGGCTTCCTCAGCGTCCTGGCCCTGTTCGCGTCCGTGACGCTCCTGTCCTACGGAGCGCTGCCCCGCGCCGATCTGGAGGAGCTGCGCCAGCCGTCGATGGCCGGTGTGCTGGAATCCGTCGTCGGCGCCTGGGGGACGAAGTTCATCAGCGTCGGCCTGATCATCTCGGTGCTCGGGGCCTACCTCGCCTGGACGCTCATGGCCGCCGAGGTCCTCTACGTGGCCGCCCAGGACAAGGACATGCCGGCCTTCCTGCGTCGCAGGAACGTCCAGGGGGCGCCGACCGCCGCCCTCGTCATGACCAGCGTGCTGGTCACCGCGGTCCTGGTGGTCACCCTCTTCTCGGACGACGCCTTCACCTTCACGCTCAAGCTCAGCAGTTCCCTGTCGCTGATCCCCTATCTGCTCGCGGCCGGATACGCCCTGAAACTGGGGATCCGCGGCGAGACCTACGCCGAGCGCCCCGACGGCCGTCGCAAGGAGACGGTGATCGCCTCGGTCGCCGTCCTGTACACCGGTTTCCTCCTCGTCGCGGCGGGCCCGGAGTTCCTGCTGCTGTCGTGCATCATCTACGCGCCGGGAACGGTGCTGTTCGCCATGACCCGCAAAGAGCAGGGACGCACGATGTTCTCCCGCCCCGAGCTCCTGCTCCTTGCCGTCACGATCGCCGGAGCGATCGCCGGCGTGATCAGCCTCGCCACCGGCGCCCTCACCATCTGACCGCGCTGGGAAGGCCAGGCCGCCGGGTGCGACGGCCTGGAAGGCGAGAGGGCCGGTCGGGCCGGTGACGGTGGAGTAAGCCGCCCCGACCGGACGGGCGTCATCGGCGAACGGGGTCATCTTGTACGGGCCGAGCTCGGACGGCGGCGCGGAGGTCCCCGGGTCGCCGGAGAACACCACGGCCGGACGCGGGCCGGCGGACAGGAGCCGTCGGCGGAGCGGCGGCTTGAACAGCTGGACGGTCGGCGTGGACACCCCGAGCTGCGGAATCCGGAGCGAGGCGGACGCCCCGAGGGTGCCGTCGAGGGTCCACCACGGGTCCTTGTCCTTGTCGGCGGCCAGGGACAGACCCGGTTCGAGGCTGATGCTCGGCCCGCCCACCCCGTACACCGCGACGGTCGGCTCGGCGCGCAGCCCGAGCTCGACCTTGCCGCTCGCGGTCAGCGGGGGAGCCTGCGCGAAGGAGGAGCAGCCGACCGAATCGACCGGCTTGACCTTGCCGCCCTCGTAGATGAGCCCGGCGGTGCCGGTCACGGTCGCCGAGACCCTGGCGGTCTGACCACCATGCCGCGCACACCCTTGGGCAAGCTGACGATGGAGACCTTCTGCGACGCCCGCTTCGGCGCCGCCGCGGGCGGAGCCGCCATGACCGGGACCCGGTCGACCAGATGTCCGAGCACGGCGAGGGCTCCGCCGAGCCGAGCGGTCATCCGAGAATCAGGCACCACCCGGCAGCCCGGTGGGGAGAGGTCAGCGTCATCGGGGTGCGGGCCCCGAGTGGTATGGCTAATGTGAGCTTTGCTCATGTATGTTCTGGTGCTCCACGTCGCCTTCGGGAGCCTCCTTGCCCTCGCGTCTGCTTTCCCCGCTGGTCTGCGGGAGCCTGCTGCTGCTGATCGTGATCGGTGCGGTCCTGGATCCGGTCGGGTTCTTCGCCCTGTACGGGATGCCGGGGCGGGTCGTTCCCGTCACGCGGTGGCAGGCGGCGCCGCTGGTCGTCCAGATGCCGCTGCTGCTCGCGGGGGTGTGGGTGGTGACGACGGCCTTCCGGCAGCTGGGGCGGTGGCGGAGGTTCGCCTCGATCTGGGGCGGGATCGTGCTCGTCTCCCTCGTCGCGAAGTTCGCCATGACGGTGGTGGCGACCGCGCCGTGGTCGGGCGCCGCCGATCTGGCCTGGGCGACGGGGTACACCGTGCCGAAGGCCGCGCTGTACGGTCTGGTCGCCGCCGGGACGTCCCTGCTCGTGCGGGGTCCGGGCGCGGTGCCGCGGACCGTCGCGGGGACGCCCTGGGCGTCGGCGGCGGGCGTCGCCGTTCTCGCGGGCGTCAGCGGGTCGTGGCTCGGGCAGGCCTGGGGGCGGGACCTGCCGCACGCGGTGCCCACGGTCTCCCCCTCGGGCGGCGTGCTCGGCCTGGCGGCCGGGCTCCTCGTGCTGTTCCTGGCCGCGGCGCGGACCCAGCGGACCTTCGCCCGCCGGTCCGGCGGACCGCTGGGGGACTTCCTCGGCGGATGGATCGCGACGCTCTGGGCGGGCGCGGTGCTCGGCCTGGTGCAGGCCGTCGCGATGGTCCTGGTCGACGGTGTGGGCAGCGCCCTGCAGACGCCCGCGCTGCTCTACGTGCGGGTCTGCGAGGGGGTGGCGTTCGGCGCGGCGATCGGCTGGGCGGCCGGGCTCGGCGCGCTGTACACCGCGCGCAGGCGGCGTGATCCGCTGCCCGTGGGCGCGGGAACGCGGCGGGCCGCCGTCACGGTGGCGCTCGCGGTCACCGGCGGTGCCGTGCTCGGCTCGGCCGGTGAGGCGGAGCCGCCCGTCCTGAGCGGCGGGGCGTCCGCCGCCACGCCGGGGGACGAGCTGCTGCCGCTGCACGCCGTGCGCGGCGAGCACCCTCGGATCGCCGACGCGGCGGGGCGGCAGGTCCTGCTGCGCGGCGTCAACGTGAACCAGCTCGTCGACTTCTACGCGCCCCGGCCCGAGGTTCCCGCCACCCGGCCGCTGACCGAGGCGGACTTCGCCTCGATGGCCGGGCTCGGCTTCGACGTGGTGCGGCTCGGCCTGTCCTGGTCGAAGATCGAGCCGTCGCCCGGCTCCTACGACCAGACCTATCTCGCCCGCGCCGACCAGGCGGTCGTCTGGGCCCGCGCCCACGGCCTCTACACCGTGCTCGACCTGCACCAGGACGGCTGGAACAACCAGCCGACACCGCCCGGGACCTCCTGCCCGGCCGGAACCTCGGCGATGGACGGCTACGACGGCGCCCCGGTCTGGGCGACCCACGCCGACGGAGCGGTGCGCTGCCAGTTCACCGGCCGGGACCTGTCCCCGGCGGGCGACCGGGCGTTCACGAACTTCTCCTACGACCGCGACGGCGTCCAGACCCGGCTCGTCAAGGTCTGGGGGATGCTCGCGGCCAGGTACGGCGACGACCCGTCGATCGCGGGCTTCGACCCGATGAACGAGCCCGGCTTCGGCGAGCAGGCCCCGATCACCTCGACGCTCCTGCTCGGCCGCTTCTACGACCGGGTCCTGAAGGAGATCCGGTCCACCGAGACCCGCCGCCACCTGTTCTTCTTCGAGCCGAGCATCTTCTGGTCGGGTCTCGGCTTCGACGCGATCCCCCGCGGCTCGTTCACCGACGACCCCGATCTCGTCTTCGCTCCCCACCTCTACGGCGAGTCGATCACGATGGACGCCTCGCTCGGCCTCCCCCCCGATCACCACGATCGAACACGGCTTCACCCTCGCCGAACGGGCCGCCAAGGACATTCCGATCTGGAGCGGCGAATGGGGCTACTGGGGTGACACCCCCACCGTCCAGGACAAGGTCCGCCGCTACGCCCGTGAGGAGGACGCCCACCGCATCGGCGGAGTGTTCTGGGTCTGGAAGCAGGCCTGCGGCGACCCGCAGAACGGCATCGGCCCCACCGGCAACGGCCTGGAGACCGTCGACTGCGCGACCGGCCGCGACCTCCCGCGCGACCCGGTCAAGGCCGCCGAGCTGTCACGGGCCTATCCGCGCGCCGTCCCCGGCGTCCTGACCGCCCTGTCCTCGTCGCCCGCGACGGGCACGGCGCCCCGCGCCCTCACCCTGGAGGGGACGGCGGGATCGGGCTCCTGCCGGCTGGACCTGTGGGTCCCCGGGGACGTCCGCCCTTCGCCCCTCGTCCGGAACATCACCGATCTCACCCTCCGGCAGGTGCCGGGCGGCTGGCGGATCGGCGGATGCGCCACCGGACCGTACCGGCTGACGCTCTGAGGCGCCGGACGCAGTCCGGACCCGGGATCGCCTCCGCCGAGGGCGCGGCTGAGACGGTCCCGGGGCCGGGGACCGGCGGCAGGCGTTCTCCGGCGCGTTGGAGAACGCCCGCCACCGGGGTTCACGGGGGTTAGAAGACGGTTCCGGCGTCGTGGGCGACGATGTCGTCGGTGGCACGTTCCGCGACCGCGGCGATCGTCATCGACGGGTTGCAGGCGGCGGTGGTGCCGGGCATGAGGGCGCCGTCCAGGACGTAGAGGCCGCGCTGGCCGTTGACCCGGCCGGACAGGTCGCAGACGGTCCCCATCGACGCCCCGCCCAGCGGATGCCAGGTCGAGGGGTAGACGGCGGTGGTGTCGGTGAGCAGGCCGCCGAATCCGGCGATCCTGGTGGCCCGCTGGTTGATGCGCCGGTAGAGAGTGTCGTCGGCGCCCTTGGTCCAGTTCAGGACGACGTCGTCCTTCGCCGCGTCGTAGGTGTAGCGGCCGCGGCCCTTGCTGACGCCGTAGCCGACCATCATGGTGGAGCCGATGTCGGGCAGCGGCGGCAGCGACGCCTGGATGATCGTGTTGGCGACGGTGGGGTCGTTCCATTCCTTGCTGCCGTAGACGACGGGGCCTCCCTGGGGGAAGTCGAAGTCGTCGAGCAGATCGGTCCACATGTAGATGCGGTCGCCGTTGGTGCCCCAGTTGGTGCCGAGACCGTCGGGCAGGTCGGGGATGAGGTTCTTGGCGTCGGCGCGCATGAGGAGCCTGGTGGTGTTGGCGGACCCCGCGGCCAGCACCAGCGCCTTCGTGGTGAGGATCTTCTTCTCCAGGACCGTGCCGTCCGTCGAGATCCGATCCACGTAGACGGTCCAGCGGCCGTCCGGCGCCTTCGCGACGTCCGTGACGTTGTGCAGCACCGCGACGGTCGCCAGCCCGGTCGCCTCGGCGGCGGCGATGTAGGTGACGTCGACCGAGTGCTTGCCGCCGTTGTTCACCCCCAGGGAGCAGTCGCCGTTGGTGTAGGCGGGTTTCATCTCGCCGTTGAGCTCCCGCAGGGCGAAGCTCCAGTCGATCGGCATCGGGATCTTCGACAGCTGGTAACCGGCGTTGGTGACGCCCCTGCCGAAGATCCGGGCCGCTTTGTAGGTCTTGCTGTTGATGAGGGCGTCGGGTGCCGTCTGGAGTCGCAGCATGTTCGCGACGCGCGGGTAGTAGACGCTGTTCATGCGGGCGTGGTCGAGGCCGTTCGGCATGGTCGCGTTGAACACCGCCTCGGACGGCTGGAGCGTCATGCCCTGGTAGACCAGGGATCCGCCGCCGACTCCGGACGCGCAGATGACGTCCATGCCGTTCCCGCCGATGGCCTGCAGCAGACCCGTGTAGGGGGCGTCGAACCCGCCGATCGTGATCCCGAAGATCTTCACGGGAGCTCCGAGCCAGAGCGCCCGCTTGTCCAGGGACGAGGTGACGCGCGGGAACGTCTCGGCGTTCGGCCCGGTGGGCCAGCGGATCCCCCGCTCCAGTACCAGGCAGGGCACACCGGCCTGGGCGAAGCGCAGCGCGGTCACCCCGCCGCCGAAACCCGACCCGATGATGACGACCCGGTGCTCCTCACGGGTGAGCGGAACCCTGGCCGCCGTCCGGGCGGCGGCGCGGGCGGCCGGAACGGTCCCGGCCATGGTCAGCGCGGCGGTGGCCGAGGCTCCGGCCAGCATGGAACGGCGCGTGATGGTGGACATACTGCTCCTCTGAACTGGGGGTGGGTGCGCTTGAGGCAGAGGTGGCGGCGCAGAGGTGGTGGGGTCCCTCCCGCATGGGCGACGGGAGGGACCCGGTACCCGGCCAGGCCGCCACCGGCCCACCGCGGACGAGGAGGAGGAGGAGTCCGCGGAGCGGGTCGGTCATGGCAGAACGGCGAGGCGGGCTCGGGGGAGGTGGCCTGTGCGGGGCCACCAGATCGGCAATGATGTTCTCTTCTGCGGAGACTGTGATTCTGCTCTCAGAAGTATGCACTTTCTTGGGACCGGAGGATTGTCACGGTTCCTCATGAACCCGAGAGGTTCCTTGTCACGAGCGCGATTACCGACGGGTAGCCGACGCGATGGACGCGCGCCCGCACCCGAGGCCAGAAAGATCCCGGCGGTCCCGCCCATGCCTGGACGGAGGAGAAAATGACCTCTCCGCATATTCTTACCGGCGAGTACGACCACGGATTTCGCGCCTTATCGCCGGGGACGTTTTCTCGGCTCTCCATCGCCTCCCACCAGGCGAAAGAAATTCTCGATTCTCCGAATCAAGATTTTCATAAGGTTCCGGAGAAGCCGAACACTCATGAGCTAGCATCACCGGATGAGTGCGGCGAATCATGACAAGTTCGACCCGACCGTTGCCAATGAGGCGCGCGTGCTCGACTACCTCAGGGGCGGCAAGGACAATTACAAGCCGGACCGCAGGCTGGGCGATCTGCTCCTGGAGGCGGCCCCCGAACTCGTCACGATGCTCAGGGAGGGCCGGAAGTTCCTGTCCCGGGCCGTCTGGTACCTGGCCGGGCAGGGCGTGCGGCAGTACGTGGAGATCGGGTGCGGCCTGCCCACCCGGGGAAGCCTCCACCAGATCCTCGCGAAGAGCGCACCCGACTCGAAGGTCGTCTATGTGGACAACGATCCGATGGTCGTGCGGTTCGCCCAGGCGCTCGTCGACGGCCCCTGCGAGGTCCGGGTCGTCGGCGCCGACGCACGGGACGCCAAGGAACTGCTGAGCCGTCCCGAGATCGGCGAGCTGCTCGACGTCCGGGAGCCGACGGCCGTCATCCTCCAGGGCGTGATCTCGACGATCCTCGACGACGACGTCGCGACGCGGATGGTCCGCGACTTCGCCGACTGGCTGAGCCCGGGAGGCTACGTCGTGTTCTCCCATCCGATCCAGGACCTGTGCGCGGAGCGGACCGACAAGCTCATCGACCTCTTCCACGAGGGCGAGTTCGAGGAGGGCGGCCGGCGGAACGGCCGGAGCCTGGAGGAGATCGCCCTGCTCCTCGACGGTCTCGAACTCGTCCCGCCCGGCCTCGTCCCCACCCCGGCCTGGCGTCCCCTCCGCGGCGAGCCCACCGTCGACATCACGACCTACTGGGGCATCTCCGCCATCGGCCGCAAACCCTGACGACCAGATTCTCGGCCCGCTTCGGTGAGGAAGCCGCGGGATCGGGCAGGGAAGGGGTCCAACGGACCTGACTGGGGACAGCCATGATGCTCGATGTGATCGTCGCGGCCGGGATCATCGGCGCCTTCGTCGGCGTCGTGGCGCGGCTGGCCAGGCCCCGGCGCTGACCGCCGCGGCGGCCCTCAGGGGCACGGGCCGCCGTACCCGACACATGAACGGGCGGAAGGTTGAAGTGATGGTGGTCACATTTCGGGGGAGACCAGAACTTTTCCCGATGAGCGCGACTCTGACTCCGCACTAGTCGCCGCGCCATTACGGGCGGCTCCGTGGTTTCGGGACGGACGTCCCGAAACCACGATCACCTAGGAGAGGAACAGTTCTCGTGCACAAGCGACTCATCAGCGGCGCCGTCGCCGCGACCGTCGCGGGCGGCCTGCTCCTGCAGGGCTCCCCGTCCTTCGCGGCTCAGGCGGTCTCCGCCGTTCCCGCCGTGGCCGCCGCCGCCCCCGCCAAGCTCGTCGCCGTCTCGGTGTCACCCCAGCGCACCACCGCCGGTCACAAGATCAAGCTCGCCGCCACGGCGCGGGTGCCCCGTGGGGAGGCCGCCGCGGTCTTCGCCGAGATCAAGCGTCCGACCGACGTGCTGAAGATCCGGCTCAAGTCCCGCGGGCACGGCCGGTACACCGGATCCTGGACGGCCCGCGGCGACTTCGCGGGCAAGATCACCTTCCGTCTGGTCGGCAAGTTCGCCGACTCGACGATCAGCAGGAAGATCGATGTCAAGGGGAGGCCGTCGGTCTACGACGGCAAGGCCACCCCGCCCGAGGTGCTGCCCAACGCCAAGACCACCCTGTCTGCGAAGGTCGTCGGACGCGGTGTCACCTCGGTGACCGCGGTCGTCGGCGCGCCCGGCGACCAGACGAACATCGCGCTGCGGCCGTCCGAGCGGCACAGCGGTTACGCCGTATGGAGCGGGCAGTTCACCGCGCCGGGCACCGACAAGCAGCTCAAGCTGCCGATCACCTATGTCGCCCGCAACAGCCGGGGCACGGCGCGGCTCACCACCGACGGCCTGACGGTCACCCCGCAGGCGCCGCCGGCTCCGGTCGTGGAGAAGGTCTCCGCGCCCGCGACGTCGGTCGTCTACAAGGGCGGCAACAAGTTCACCGTCACCGCGCAGGCGTCCAACGCCTCCGCCGGCGTGAAGATCTCCTACTGGGGGGCCGGCACGCCGTACCAGAACATCGACATGAAGCTCGTCACCCCGGACGTCTACACCGCGACCGTGGTCGTCCCCGGCACCGCCAAGGGCAAGATCGACTTCAATGTCAAGGCCTACGGCACGGCCGAGGTCAAGTCGGGCGGCTCCGTCGTGGTCAAGAAGGCCACGTGGCTGACGAAGTTCAACGCCTCGCCCGAGCCCGTCAAGAAGGGCAAGAGCATCAAGATCTCGGGCGTGCTGATCGGCCTCAACAGCGCCGGCACCGCCTACTCCGGTCTCAAGGGCGGCACGATCCAGATCCTCTTCCGGCCGACCGGCTCCAAGACCTACACGACGGTCAAGACCGTGACGTCCGGCTCCAGCGGCAAGATCTCGACGACCGTCACGGCGGCCGCGGGCGGCACCTGGTACACCAAGTTCGTCGGCACCGCCTACTGGAACCCCAGCGCCTCCGGCGGCGACTGGGTCAAGGTCACCGGCTGACACCCGTTTCGAAGGCAGAACCCTGAGGGCCCCGGCGCATCGACCGCGCCGGGGCCCTCTCCATGATGACGCAAGGCCGTTCCGGAGCGCGTAAGACGCGACGCGACCGGACCGTGTCCGACGCTGTGACCTGGGATGACGGTGTCCGGGACAGTGTCGTACAGGCTGACAACACGATCTTGTTGTGGACAGGGGGCGCCGACCGGAACTGTGGGTCGGGCCACGGGGAGCCGATCCCCGGGGACCGAACACAGGAGGTAGAGATGAGGGCGAGGACGTTCGCCGCCGGGGTTCTGGCGGCAGCGCTCGCCGCTTCGATGACCGGGGCGGCGGGGACTTCGGCGGCGGTGGCCGCGGATGCCAGGGCGCTCCCCAGCGTGAACATGGAGGCCGTCGTGAAGGCGGCCCAGATCGATCCGCGGCGGCGCGACAGCAAGCTGACGCCCGGGGCCAAGGCCGGGGTGCTGCTCGTCGAGAAGGCGCTGCGCGACCGGCACCTGCTGGACGCCCGCTGGGTGGACGGCTACTACGGGACGACCACGGTCACCGCGTTCGCCAAGTACCAGAAGTCGCTCGGGTTCCGCGGCATCGACGCCAACGGGCTGCCGGGGAAGGCCTCGCTCGCCAAGCTCGGGGCCGGCCGCTTCAAGGTGACCCGGGCCATCGGCCCCGGCGGACGGGTGAAGTTCGGCAAGGCCGTCGTGAACGTCCGGACGCGGACCATGCTGAACGAGGCCAAGCGGCTGCTCGGCCGCAAGCTCGTCCTCGACCAGGGGTCCTACAATCCCGGCGGCGACCCCACGTCTGCGGGGACGCATGACGGGGGCGGGGTCGTCGACGTGAGCGTCAAGGGGATGAGCGCCGCCACCCGCGTCTCGGTCGTGCGCGCGCTGCGCCGGGTCGGGTTCGCGGCCTGGGTGCGCAGCCCGCGGCAGGGCGACTGGCCGTGGCACATCCACGCCGTCGCCATCAGCGACACCACGCTCTCCGCCCAGGCGCAGCACCAGGCGGGCGACTACTACCTCGGGCAGAACGGTCTCTCCGGCCGCGGCAAGGACGACGGCCCGAAGGTGACCATCCGTACCTGGGAGGAGTACCGGCGACTTTAGAGCCTGTTCCGACAGGCCAAAGGAACTGTCCGGAATCCATCCGAACTCCCGGCCCCGACCGGCCATCCAAGATCACAGCTCCCCAGAAGAAAGAGATCGAGATGCGTACGCTCAACAGGATCCTCACCGGAACGACCGTCGCGGTGGCGCTCGGCGGTGCCGTGCTCGCGACCGCCTCCCCCGCCTCGGCGGCGACCCGCAACGGCGCCTGCCAGACCGGTGAGTTCTGCTACTACTTCAACAGCAACACCAAGGGGTCGGTCTCCGACTTCACCGGCTCCGTCGGCGACTACGGCACCAAGCAGCCCGGCTGCTTCGACTTCAAGGGCAAGGGCGCCGGCAAGGGCAAGTGCATCAAGAACGCCGCCGCCTCGGTCTGGAACCGCAGCACCAAGACCGTCCGGGTCTACTTCAACAGCGGTTACAGCGGCACCTACCAGGACTTCAAGGCCGGCGCGAAGGGCAACCTCAAGGCGTCGCTGAAGAACCAGAACGCCTCGCACCAGTTCAGCCCGTCGAACTCCAAGCGCGTCAACATGTCGTACGCGCTGTACAAGGCGAGCGGCGGCCACATCAGCTGCAAGTTCGACGGCTACACCAGCACCTCCGGCCGTCACGAGGGCATCGACATCGCGCGCCGGGTCGGCTCGGACGTCCACGCCCTGACCAGCGGCAAGATCATCTACATCGCGCGCGGCTTCAACGGCGGCCGTGGGCTCTCCACGATCTCCATCTACAACGCCTCGCTGAAGAAGACGGTCATCTACCTGCACTCCGCTCCGCGCTCCTCGCTGCGCGTCGGCCAGAACATCAAGCGCGGCCAGATCATCGCCGACGAGGCCTGGCACGGCGTGTCGTACGCCAGCGCCGCCCACACCCACGTGGAGATGCGCCCCGGCTACCAGAAGCTCGCCTCCAAGAGCGTCGGCGACCCGGTCCTGACCAACCCGAACCCCAACGCGTTCTGGGTCTCCCAGGGCTACAACGTCCGCTGACGCCCCGCGACCTCTGACGAAGGGAGGACCCCGTGTCCCCACGGATCACCCGGCTGATCTCGCGGTTCGCGGCCGTGACCACCGCGGCGGTGCTCGGCGGTGCGGCGCTCGCCGCCACCGCGACCCCCGCCTCGGCGGCGGCCCGCAACGGCGTCTGCCAGACCGGTGAGTTCTGCTACTACTTCAACAGCAACACCAAGGGGTCGGTCTCCGACTTCACCGGCTCCGTCGGCGACTACGCCGCCAAGCAGCCGTCCTGTTACGACTTCAAGGGCAAGGGCGCCGGCAAGGGCACCTGCGTCAAGAACCACGCGGCCTCGGTCTGGAACCGCAGCACCAAGACCGTCCGGGTCTACTTCAACAGCAACTACAAGGGGACGTACCAGGACTTCAAGCCCGGCGCCAAGGGCAACCTCAAGGCCGCGCTGAAGAACCAGAACGCCTCGCACAAGTTCCTCGGCAAGAGCTCGAACAGCTGCCTGAGCGACGGCACGAACACCCGGGTGCCCAAGACGATCCTGGTGTACCGGCAGTCGCTCAACCGGGTCGACCGGGTGTCGTTCAAGTACTACGTGAAGAACGTCCTGCCCAACGAGTGGTACTCGAACTGGCCCAAGGAGTCGCTCAGGGCCGGGGCGATCGCCGTCAAGAACTTCGGCTGGTACTGGTCGCTGAACTCGGCGAGCAAGACGCCGAGCGGCAAGTGCTACGACGTCACCGACCACACGACGAGCCAGGTCTACCGGCCCGGTTCGGCGACGGCCGCGACCAACGCCGCGGTGGACGCCACGTGGAACACCGAGATGACGCGCAACGGCAAGATCCTTCAGGCCCAGTACTGCCAGACCACGACGGCCTGCGGCCACTGGGTGACCGGCAACTGGATGTCGCAGAACGGCTCGCGTGACAAGGCGCGGGCGGGCTGGAGCCACTCCAGGATCCTGAAGTACTACTACCGCAACATCGTTCTCAGGTGACGACCCGCTGAGAACCCCCAGCTCCGACACCCCGCCGGGCCGCCACGGCGGGGTTTCGGGCGTCCGGAGCCCGTTGCGGGCCTCAGGCGCCGTCGACGTAGAGCTGGAAGTTGATCGCGCGGTTGCCGGGGAAGGTGAACCGGCCGGCGGCGTCGACCATCTTGAAGCGCGCGACGCACAGGCCCGGCTTCACCGGGGTGGTGACCTCGGTGCTGATGTCGACCGTCCCGCCGGGGGGCGTGTCCCTGATCGGCACGTGGGAGATGGTCTGGCACTGGTCGGCCTGCTGGGGGCTGTCGATCCGGCGCAGCCGGTAGCCCTTCCACGGCACGGTCCCGATGTTCTTGATCTGCCAGGTCTTGGTGACCGTCCGGCCCGCGTCGACGTGCGTGCAGTCGCCGAGCGTCACGTCCCTGACGAAGACGGCGGCGTCGCCCTCATGCTCCGGCGGAGCGGGCGGCGGATTGGGGAAGACCACCGGGCACCCGGCCGCGGCCGACGCCGGACCGGTCGCACTCGCGGTCGGCGTCTGCTTCCCCGGCTCCGACCCGCGGTCCACCGCGACGAAGACGATCACCGCCCCCACCCCGATGGCCGCCGCGGCGAGCACGCCGACGACCGGCCGGGACCTCCTGGACCGCACCCCCACCGCGGGACGGGCCGGCGGAACACCGCCCCCACCGGGCGGCGGCACCGGAACGGGCGCCGGACCGGTGGTCCCCGCCGCACCGGTCCTGGGCTCGATCGCCAGGTGGACGGCACGCCGCTCACCGGTCCCCGTGGCCGAAGCCGTCGCCGCCGCCGCGGGACGCGCCGCCGGATCCGCGGCCCCCGCCGTCCTGACCGCCCGGTTGGCGGCCTCCCAGCGCTCCCGGAACTCCCCGGGCTCACCCCCGCAGGCCCGCACGAACTCGACGGTCGTCTCCCAGCTGGGAAGACGATTGCCCTTCGTGGCCTCATGCAGAGTCGTGTGCGAGATCGCCCCGGATCGCCCGGACATCTCGCGAAAAGGTGGGTCGCCTACCGAGGCACGCAGTTCCCGCAGGTTCGCCGCGAAACCCTCGATCGCCTCAGCCCGTGCACGCCTGTCGTCCACCCGGCGAAGCTAACAGCACCCATGACCCTCACTCAACTCACAACCGTCGCGGGGGCCGTGGGACGGGTGGGGTGAAGGGTGTGGGGATTCGTGGGGGTAATTCGGTTCTGTTCATCTTTCTCTCATCGGGCGCTTGTAGCTTGGAGTGATGGAGCGGGAGGCGGAGAGGCCGAACGGTGCCGAGGCGCGGGAGTTCCGGGGGCGGGGCTCGCGGCGTGTGCTGGGCGTCGGGGTGGGCGTCGCCCTGCTCGTGGTGGTCGGGGTGCTCGGGTTCCGGGTGGGGGGTTCGGGCGAGGGGAACCGTGCTTCCTCGCCCACGCGGAGCCCGTCGGCGAGTGCCAGTGTCAAGCCGTCGGTCGCGGACGTGTTCAAGCGGGTCGGGCCGTCGGTGGTCGTCATCCGGGCGGACTCCTCGCTCGGGACCGGGGTGGTCGCGGCCGATGACGGGACGATCCTGACCGCGCATCACGTGGTCGAGGGGGCGAAGAAGGTCCGGGTGACCTTCTCCGACGGGACCGAGGTGGCGGCCCGGGTCGCCTCGGCCGATCCGAAACGCGACATCGCGACGCTGGCGCCCGCCGGGCTGCCGGAGATCCTCGTGCCCGCGACGCTCGGCGGAGGCCTCCAGGTCGGGGCGGAGGTCGTGGCCATCGGCAATCCGCTCGGGCTGACCTACAGCGTCTCGTCCGGGGTCGTCTCCGGGCTGGACCGGCGGGCCGACTCCAAGGGCTCACCGGGCATGACCGGGCTCATCCAGTTCGACGCCTCCGCCAACCCCGGCAGCTCCGGAGGACCCCTCCTCGACGCCCGGGGGCTGGTGGTCGGGATCGTCGTCTCGATCGCCGACCCCGGCCACGACGAGGCGTTCGCCGGGATCGCCTTCGCGGTGCCGATCGGCACCGCGCTGGGCGGCGCGGACGGGGAGGGACCGCCCGGGAACGGGCCTCAGATCTGACCTGAACGAGAAGGAACACGATGACCTCGAACCCCCTGGGACCGTCCGCCGCCGATGCCGTGAACCCGCTCGAACAGGTGCTGTTCGAGGTCAAGCGCACGATCGTCGGGCAGGACGTGCTGCTGGAGCGGATGGCCGTCGCCCTGATCGCCGGCGGGCACCTGCTCGTCGAGGGGGTGCCGGGCCTGGCCAAGACGCTCGCGGTGAAGTCGCTGGCCGCGGCGATCGACGGGCAGTTCCAGCGGATCCAGTTCACCCCCGACCTCGTCCCCGCCGACCTCGTGGGAACGCGGATCTACCATCAGCACTCCGGTGAGTTCCGGACCGAACTCGGACCCGTCTTCGCGAACCTGCTGCTGGCCGACGAGATCAACCGGGCGCCCGCCAAGGTGCAGAGCGCCCTGCTCGAGGTGATGCAGGAGCACCAGGTCACCATCGGACGGGAGACGTTCAGGGTGCCGCAGCCGTTCCTGGTCATGGCGACGGAGAACCCGATCGAGTCGGAGGGCACCTATCCGCTGCCCGAGGCGCAGGTCGACCGGTTCATGATGAAGGTCGTCGTCGGCTATCCGAGGCACGCCGAGGAGCACGCGATCGTCGACCGGGCGCTGCGTCCGCCCGAGGCGACCCAGCCGATGCTGGGCGCCGCCGACCTGGTCCGGATGCAGGAGCGGGCGCGGGAGGTCTACGTCGACCCGGCGATCGTCGACTACGCCGTGCGCCTGGTCACCACGACGCGTTCACCGGGGCAGGCCGGGCTCGGCGAGCTGGAGCGGTACATCACCTACGGGGCCAGCCCGCGCGCGTCGATCGCGCTCGTGGTCGGGGCGCGGGCCCTGGCGTTCCTGCGCGGACGCGACTACGTCCTGCCGCACGACCTGTCCGAGCTCGCCCTCGACGTGCTGCGCCACCGGATCGTGCTGTCGTACGAGGCGCTGGCCGACGAGATCGACGCCGACGCGATCGTCGCCCGGGTGCTCGGCGCGGTGCGGGCCCCCGAAGTCGTCCTGCAGAGCCGCTGACCATGCGGGCCGCCTCCGAGAAACTCCTCCTCCGTCTGGAGTGGCGGGTGCTGCGCCGCCTCGACGGGCGGATCCAGGGCGCCCACCGCACCGCGCACCGCGGGACGGGCATCGACTTCGCCGGGCTGCGCTCCTACCTGGAGGGCGACGACGCGCGGCACATCGACTGGAACGTCACCGCACGGCTGAACGAGCCGCATCTCCGGGTCTTCCACGAGGACAGGGAGCTGACGGCCTGGCTCGTGCTCGACCGGTCGGCGTCGATGACGGCGGGCAGGCCCGGACGGGGAAAGCACGACGTCCTCGCCGAGCTCGCGCTGGTCCTCGCCCGGCTGTTCGGCCGGGGCGGCAACCGGGTCGGCGCCCTGTTCTTCGACACCGGCAGGCCCAGGGTCGTCCCGCCGGGCGCGGGCCGCAGGCACGTCCTGCGCATCGGCGCCGAGCTGGAGCGCACCGCCGAATCGCACCGCGGCGGGACCACCGACCTGGCCGCGATGCTCGACGCGGTCGCGAACATCGCCCGCCGCCGCAGCCTGGTCGTCGTCGTGTCGGACTTCATCGGCGAGGGCGACTGGGAACGGGCGCTGCAACGGCTGGCGCGACGGCACGAGGTCGTGGCGCTCCGGGTCGTCGACACCGCCGACGACGTGCTGCCCGAGGCCGGGCTGATCGTCGTCGAGGACGCCGAGACGGGCGAGCAGCTCCTCGTCGACTCCGGCGATCCGCTGTTCCGGCTGCGGTTCCGCTCGGCCGTCGACGGCCGCGAGGCCCGCCTCGAGACCGGCATGCGCCAGGCCGGAGTGCCCGTCCACCGCGTCGACACCGACCGCGACCTGGGCGAGACCCTCGTCGAGGTCGTCGCGAGAACCCGGAGCCGGCCCGCATGACACTCGACTCCCCGCTCCTGCTCGCCGCCGGTCTCCTCGTCGCGGCGGCCCTCGGCTACGCCACCGTCGTGCTCGGACGCCGCCGCTCCACCGCCCTCTCCGCCGCCGGTCTCACCGTGGCCGCGGGCCGCTGGACGCGCCTCGGCGTCTGGGCGACCATCGGCGGCGTCGCGGTCCTCGCCCTCGCCATGGCCGGTCCGGCGGCGACCGTCCCGGTGCCGCGGGCCTCGGGCACCGTCATCCTCGCCATCGACGTCTCCAACAGCATGGGCGCCGACGACATCGCCCCGACCCGGCTGGCCGCCGCGCAGAAGGCCGCGCGGGCGTTCGTCGAGGCCCAGCCGGACAGCGTCGACATCGGGGTCGTCGCGTTCGAGCGCGGCGGCCTCACCACCGCGCGTCCCGACGCCGACCACTCCCTCGCGCTGGGCGCCATCGACCGGCTGAAGGTCACCGGCGGGACGTCCCTGGGCTCGGCCGTCTTCGCGTCGCTGTCGGCGATCACAGGGAAGACGGTCTCGGCCGGGCGCGACGGCGCCGTTCCCGACATCGGCTACTGGCCGTCCGCGACGATCGTGATGTTCTCCGACGGCCAGGACCAGGGCGAGGATGTCGACAAGGCCGCCGAGACGGCCGAGAAGGCGGGCGTCCACATCGACACCGTCGGCATCGGCACCACCGAGGGCACCTCGGTGACCGTCGACGGGTTCCGGCTGCAGACGGCCCTCGACGAGGACGCCCTGAAGTCGCTCTCGCAGACCACCGGCGGCGCCTACCATCCGGTCGCCGACCCCGGCGGGCTCGAGGGCGTCGCCTCGCGGATCGACCTGCGGCTCACCGTCTCCGACGAGCGGCTGCCGCTGGCCGGGGCGTTCATCGCGGTCGCCCTCGCCCTGCTGGCGGCGGGTTCCGTGCTCACCATCCTCCGTTCGGGGCGGGTGATCTGAGATGTCGTTCTCCTGGCCTTGGGCGCTGTCGGGGCTGCTGGTCCTGCCGCTGGTCTTCGCCGTCTGGTGGCTGACCCGGCGGCGGCGCAGGCGGGCCGCGGTGCGGGTCACCTCGATCGCGCTCGTCCGGACGGCGCTGCCGGGCCGCACCCGCTGGCGCCGGCGCGTGCCCGCGGCGTTGCTGATGACCGGGCTCGTGGTGCTCGGGGTCGGCGCGGCGCGGCCCCAGGCGAAGGTGCCCGTCCCGATGACCTCGGCGACGATCCTGCTCGCTCTCGACATCTCCGGCTCCATGTGCTCGACCGACGTCGACCCGAACCGGCTCACCGCGGCCCGCAAGGCCGCCGCCGGGTTCATCGAGTCGCAGAAGGGCGGCCCGCGGATCGGCCTGGTCACCTTCGCGGGCACCGCCGGGCTCCTCGTGCCCCCGACCGGCGACACCCAGGCCCTCCTGGACGCCCTCGACGGCCTCGTGACCTCCCGCGGGACGGCGATCGGCCAGGCCATCCTCACCTCGCTCGACGCCATCGCCGAGGTCGACCCGTCCGTCGCCCCGACCGGCGCCGACCCCAAGGACAGGGGTGACGGCGGCTACGCGAGCTCCGCGATCGTGGTCCTGACCGACGGCGCGAACACCCGGGGCGTCGACCCGCAGACCGCCGCCCAGCAGGCCGCGCTCCGCAGGGTCCGGGTCTTCCCGATCGGGTTCGGCACCACCGCGCCCGCGCCCATGGTCTGCGACAGCTCCCAGACCGACGGCAGTTTCGGCGGGCCTCCCGGCGGCGGCTTCGGTGGTTTCGGGGGCTTCGACGGCGGCGGCGGCCGCAACCCGCGCACGATCGACGAGCCCTCCCTCCAGCGGATCGCCTCCACCACCGGCGGCTCCTACCACCGCGCCGAGAACGCCGAGCAGCTCCGCGGCGCCCTCAGGAACCTGCCCAGCACCTTCACCGTGGTCTACGAGCGACGCGACATCGCCTCCTGGTTCGCCGGAATCGGCGGCGCCCTCGTCGTGACCGCCCTCGGCTTCTCCCTCTGGTGGAACCGCGCCAGGCTCCCCGCGACCCCGGGCGGCCCTCCGAAGTGATTTTCCTCGGTCCCGATGGTCTTCGATCATGCGGATCGGGGCATGTGACTTCGAGGGGCGGGGACGCCCCAGTCTGATCATCGCCAGGGCTTGAGACAGGCCCTAGGGTGATCTGGGGTTGTTCTGTGGCCGTATCGAGGGGTTGAAGCAGTGGACGACAGCGATATCACCCGGAGCTCCGAGTGGCTCGAGCTGGGCGAGCACCACCGGGCGGTGGAGGGCAGGACGCTGCGGGAACTCTTCGCCGAGGACCCGGAGCGCGCCGGGCGGATGAGCGTGTCGGCGGGGGAGCTGTTCCTCGACTACTCCAAGCACCGGGCCACCGCCGAGACCGTCGGGCTGCTGGTCCGGCTGGCCGAGCGGGCCGGGCTGCGGGAGTCGATCGAGAAGATGTTCGGCGGCGAGCACATCAACGTCAGTGAGGACCGGGCGGTCCTGCACACGGCGCTGCGCCTGCCCCGCGACGCCGAGCTCGTCGTCGACGGCCAGGACGTGGTCGCCGACGTCCACGCCGTGCTCGACGAGATGGCCGCGTTCGCCGACCGGGTCCGCTCGAAGGAGTGGCGCGGCGCGACCGGCGAGCCCATCGCGACCGTCGTCAACATCGGCATCGGCGGCTCCGACCTCGGGCCGTTCATGGCCTACGAGGCACTGGCCGACTACGCCGACGCCGGCATCGAGGCCCGGTTCGTGTCGAACATCGACCCGGCCGACATCTCGGGCAAACTCCGCGGGCTCGACCCCGCGACCACCCTGTTCGTGATCAGCTCCAAGACCTTCACCACGCTGGAGACGCTGACCAACGCCAGGGTCGCCCGCGACTGGCTCGTCGCCGCCCTCGGCGAGGAGGCCGTCGGCAAGCACTTTGTGGCCGTCTCGACCAACGCCGAGAAGGTCGGCGCGTTCGGGATCGACACCGCGAACATGTTCGGCTTCTGGGACTGGGTCGGCGGCCGGTACTCCTTCGACGGCGCCATCGGCCTGTCGCTGATGCTCGCGGTCGGCCCCGCGAACTTCCGCCGGATGCTCGACGGCTTCCACACCATCGACGAGCACTTCAGGAACACGCCCTTCGAGGCGAACATGCCCGTCCTGATGGGACTGCTCGGCGTCTGGTACACCGACTTCTTCGGCGCGCAGACCCGGGCCGTCCTGCCCTACAGCCAGCGGCTGCACCGCTTCCCCGCCTACCTCCAGCAGCTCACGATGGAGTCCAACGGCAAGTCGGTGAAGGCCGACGGCACCCCCGTCACCTCCGACACCGGCGAGATCTTCTGGGGCGAGCCGGGCACCAACGGCCAGCACGCCTTCTACCAGCTCCTCCACCAGGGGACCCGGCTCGTGCCCGCCGACTTCATCGGCTTCGCCGAGCCGCACGAGGACCCCGCGGGCATGCACGACATCCTCACCGCGAACCTGCTGGCCCAGACCACGGCGCTGGCCTTCGGCAAGACCGCGGAGGAGATCGCCGCCGAGGGCACCGCGGCCGAGATCGTGCCGCACAAGGTCATGCCGGGCAACCGCCCGACCTCGACGATCCTGGCGCCCCGGCTGACCCCCGAGGTCCTCGGCCAGCTCGTCGCGCTGTACGAGCACATCGTGTTCGTCGAGGGGACGGTCTGGGGCATCGACCCGTTCGACCAGTGGGGCGTCGAGCTGGGCAAGAAGATGGCCCTCGACCTCGCCCCGACCCTGACCTCCGAGGAACCGCCCACCGCCTTCCCGGACGCCTCGACGGAGAACCTCGTACGTAAGTACCGGCAGCTACGCGGAAGAAGAGTGTGACATGGAGCGTGCGGACGCCCTCGTCCTGTTCGGGATCACCGGCGACCTGGCCTACAAGATGCTGCTGCCGGCGCTCTACCGGCTGACCGCCGACGGGGTCCTCGACCTGCCGATCATCGGCGTGGCCAAGACCGACCTCGACCTCGACGGCCTGCGCGAGCGGGCCCGCAAGGCCTGCGGCGACAAGGTCGACGAGGCGGCGTTCGCGAAGTTCGCCGGCAACCTCCGCCTGATCTCCGGCGACTACAAGGACGCCGCCACCTTCGCCGCCATCAAGAAGGAGACCGAGGGCGCGGGCTTCCTCACGCACTACCTGGCGGTGCCGCCGTCGCTGTTCGCGGCCGTCGCCGACGGCCTCGCCGACGTCGGGCTGAACCGCAACGCCCGCCTGGTGGTGGAGAAGCCGTTCGGCCACGACCTCCAGTCGGCCCGCGACCTCAACGCCGAGCTGCTCAGGAACTTCGACGAGGACCATCTCCGCCGGGTCGACCACTTCCTCGGCAAGGAGCCGATCGAGGACCTCCTGGTGTTCCGCTTCGCCAACATGCTCCTCGAGCCGATCTGGAACCGGCACCACGTCCGCAACGTGCAGATCACCATGGCCGAGGACTTCGACGTCGCCGACCGCGGCTCGTTCTACGACGCCAACGGGACCGTCCGGGACGTCGTCCAGAACCACCTCCTGCAGATCCTCGCGATCCTGACCATGGACGCCCCGCCCTCCACCGACGCCCGGGCGTTCATCGACGAGAAGTGGCGGGTGCTGCGGGCCGTCCGGTCGATCGGCCCCGACGACATCGTCCGCGGCCAGTACGAGGGGTACCTGGGCACCGAGGGCGTCAGGGAGGGCTCGACCACCGAGACCTACGCCGCGCTGCGCCTGTTCATCGAGAACTGGCGCTGGGCGGGCGTCCCGTTCCTCATCCGGTCGGGCAAGGGGCTCGCCGCGACCGACCTCGAGGTCGTCGCCGAGCTCACCACCCCGCCGGTCACCCTCTTCGACGGCGAGATCGCGCCCAACCTGATCAGGTTCCGGATCCAGCCCGACGCAGGCGTCACCTTCGACCTGCTCGCCAAGGAACCGGGGAAGAACGCGACGCGCGGGGTGCCGATCAGCGTCGACTTCACCAAGACCCTCGGCCCGATGGAGGCCGCCTACCAGCGCATCCTCACCGACGCGGTCACCGGCGATCCCCGCCGTTTCGTCCGCTTCGACCTGGCCGAGGAGTCCTGGCGCATCGTCCAGCCGATCCTCGACCTCCAGGACGCCCCGCTCCCCTACGCCAAGGGCACGTGGGGCCCCGAGGAGGCGGACCGGCTCGTCGAGCCCGGCGGCTGGCACCCGATCTCGACGACCTTCGACTGAGTACCGGTTCTGAGTACCTGAGCGGATGTGCCCTGGTCGTCCCGGCGCGACGATCAGGGCATGAACGCACCGCGTTGTCCTGGTTGCACCGCATTTCTTCCGCGGCTGATGCCCGATGCCTGCGCCGTCTGCCACCTGCCCCTGGCCGGTGATCTGGCCAACGAGCTCTGGGAGCTCGACACCCGCCTGTTCTCGGCGCGGATCGAGATGGACCGGCTGCTGGAGCGCCGCTCGCGGCTGATGTACGAGCTGCGGCGCTCGGTCGCCCCGCCGGAGTACCGGGAGCCCGCCCGCGACCTGGACGGGCTCGGGGTCAGGAATCTCCTGCTGGCGCTCGGGGCCGGTCTCCTCGGCATCGCGGCCCTGGTCTTCACGGTCGTGAGCTGGGGCCATCTGGGCCTGACCGCCAAGGGCGCGGTGCTGACCTCGCTGGCGGCCGTCGCGCTCTACCTGCCGTGGCCGCTGGCCGGGCGCAGGCTGGGCGCCACGGCGGAGGCCGTCGGGGTGGTGGGGCTGCTGCTGACCGTCCTGGAGTGCTACGCGGCCTACTCCTACGGGGTCTTCGGCGAGGTGGACGCCCGCTGGTACACCGCGGGGGCCGCGACGCTGTTCACCGCCGGAACCGCCCTGTACGCCCGGTTCGGCCCCCTGGCCGCGCCCCGGATCGTGGCCGTGCTGTCCGCGCAGCTTCCGGTGCCGCTGGCCGCCTTCGCCCTGCACGCCACCGCGCTGGAGTTCGCCGCGTCGCTCCTGCTGACCTCCGCCCTGGGCCTGGCGGCCCTGGCGCGCTCCACCGGTGGCCGCGTGGTGCGGACCACCGGTGCCGTGACCGGCCTGGCCGGACTCGTGGTCGCGCTCGGAGCGGGCGCCCTGGCCCTGGCCGGGAACGGCGGGACCCCGGACGTGGCCGCCTGCCTGCGGGCCTCCGCCGGGATCGCGCTGGGCTGCGCGGTCGCCTTCCCGGCCGCCGCCACCGCCGGGGACGAGGGCGGGGGCGCCTGCTTCGCCGCCGCCGGAGTCCTGGTCATCGCGGCCGGGCGGGCCGTTCCCCCGAGATTCCGCACAGGCCTGTGGACGGCCGGTGCGCCGCTGCTCCTGCTGCCCGCCGTCTGGGCCGCGGTGGACGCCGCGGCCGCCATCGCCGGGCAGGCCGCTCCGCACGGCCAGAGCCCGGTGATCCTCCTCCTGCTCGCCTCCGTCCTGTTCGCGCTGCGCAGGCCGGTCGCCGGAACGGCCTTCACGGCCCTGGCGGCGACCGCGCTGCCCGTCCTGGCCGGTCTCCCCCTGCCGTGGGCGCTCACGGCGCAGCTCTCCCTGACCGCCTGCCTGCTGGCCCTGGCCGTGCTGCGGGAGGCGCCGGACGCCCGTCTCGAGGACCGCGGGCTCACCCTGCTCGGGCTCGCTGCGGCGGCCGTCGCGGTCGGCTGGGCCCTCGACGAGCGCCTCGCGACGGTCGTCGCGCTGTCGATCGTGTTCCTGCTGTGCACCGCCGTCGCCGTCCGCACCAGGACCAACGCGATCGCCGCGCTGTCCGCGGTGATCTCCTCCGGCCTGCTGTGCGGCGCGGTCGCGGCCCTGAACGGCTGGGCGGCCCCGGCCGAGGTGTACACGGTGCCCGTCACCCTCGGCGGGCTCCTGCTCGGACGGCTGTGGCGCGGCAGGCTCGCCTCCTCCTGGACGGCCTACGGGCCTGCTCTGGCGATCACCTTCGTGCCGAGCCTCGTCCTCGTCTGGGACCAGGCCGGCTGGCAGCGTCCCCTGGTCCTGGGCGCCGCGGCCCTCGCCGCCACCCTGATCGGGCTCAGGTACCGGCGCCAGGCACCGGCTCTCATCGGCGGTGTGGTGCTCGTGCTGGACGCCGTCCACGAACTGGCGCCGCGCCTCGTCCAGCTCGCCGGGCTGCTGCCCCGGTGGGCCCCGATCGCGGCGGCCGGACTGCTCCTGCTGGCCCTCGGCGCGACCTACGAGCGACGGCTCGGCGACGTCCGGCGCCTGCACGGCCGGTTCGCCTCGATGCACTGAGCGTAGGAGGAAATACCGGGAGTACACGGAGAGGCCAGGCATTTGACGACGTATCGCCGGGGCGTTACGGCGGCGTGAATATTGCGCGTGTTCCCGCCGGTCCCGGAATTCGCCGCCATTCCTCGTCATTCTTGAGTTCTCGGCTCCACGCCGGGACCCGCTCATCCTCTTCTCCGGAAGGCCTCCCTTGGACGACCTGGCCGAGCCCGCCGTCGAGAGCCTCCGCCATTCCGGCCGCCGATTCGCACCGGAGGCCGGATCCGTGCGCGAGATCCGCGACTACACCGCCGAGGTCCTGCGCGACTGGGACCTCGATCATCTGTCCGGCACCGTCCGCCAGCTCGTCAGTGAGCTGGCGACCAACGCCCTGCGGCACGGTCACGGCTTCGTCGAGGTCCGGCTGATCCGCGGCGACCGGCTGACCTGTGAGGTCCTCGACTCCTCCTGCCTGCTCCCCGAGCTGCGCTTCCCCGGCGAGGACGCCGAGTCGGGGCGCGGCATCCAGCTCGTCAGCCTGCTGGCGGACCGCTGGGGATGCCGGCCCCTGCCGACGGGGAAGGCCGTCTGGTTCGACCTCGATCTCCGGCCGTCGGGGGACGGCCGCTGAGCGGGGCTCAGCTCCGGGTGCCCGCCATCTCGGGATCGGCGGCCGCTCCCGCCGGAAGCGGCTGCTTCGAGCGGGATCCGGACAGCCGCCGGGCCGCGACCATGCCGTACCGCTGGACGAGATAGCCGGCGGCGAGGGTGGCCGCTCCGCCGACGGCGTCCAGGACGTAGTGGTTCGCGGTCGCGATGATCACCGTCAGGGTGGCCGGCGGGTAGAGCAGGCCGGCGATCCGCGCCCAGCGGGGCCGGGCGTAGAGGTAGAGCGACAGGCCCGCCCACAGCGACCAGCCCATGTGCATCGACGGCATCGCGGCGTACTGGTTGGACAGCGACGCCAGCCCGCCGGTCGAGAAGGACCCCCACGTCCCGTGGGTGATGATCGTGTCGATGTAGCCGGGCATCAGCCGCGGTGGGGCCAGCGGGAACAGGAAGAACCCGGCCAGCGCCAGCATCGTGGTGGTGAACAGGGTGCGGCGGGCGGGCCGGTAGTGCTCGGGCCTGCGGACGTAGAGCCAGACCAGGACGCCGAGCGTCACCGCTATCCACAGGGTGGAGTAGAAGTAGTTCATCGCGGTGATCAGCCAGCCGACGCCGTTGGCCGCCTTGTTGACCGTCTTCTCGAACGCGAGGCCGACGGCCCCCTCCCAGTCGAGAATGTCCCGCGCGTGCCGGTAAGCCGTCGCGGCGTGACCGTGCACCGAATTCTGGATCTTTGAGTACACCACGTACCCGGCTCCGACCAGGAGCACCTCCGCCCAGACCTTGGGCCGCGTTCGTTCCACCGCCGTCCTCCCTCCCCGCACCTCCCGCCATCTGATCTTCAACAAGGCGAGTAAGACCCCACATTCCATGGCAAAGCAACCCTCATCCGTGACTTTTACCTCATCCTAGGAACTCCCCTTCCATGATGAAGGGTCGGGAGATCTTGTGCGGCCGGTGAGTAGGGCGCGGTCCCGCCCCCGGGACAGGGTGGGGGACCTACCTCGAGGAGGCGCTGTGCGCGGAATCCGGCTGGCAACGGCCCTACTGGTGCTCGCTGTGACGACCGGCTGCGGGGGCGGCGGTGACGAGGGAACCGCTCCGCCGCCCGCCGTGCCGTCCCCCGGTGCGACCTCCGCGGCACCGTCGTCGTCGCCCGCCTCGACGGCGCAGCCGGACCCGGGGACATCGGCCCGTCCCACGGCCCCGCAGACCCCGACCGACGAGCAGCAGAAGAAGCAGCTCAGCAAGCTCGCCGCCTGCATGAAGAAGCACGGGATCGACATCCCGACCGACCCGTCGCAGACCTTCACCCCACCGCCCGGCTACGACCCCGTGAAGGCCCAGAAGGCCCTCCAGGAGTGCCTGCCGGCCGTCAGCCCGCGCTGACCTCCCTCCCCGGGTCAACGGGCGCGCAGCGCGGCGCGGGCGGCGTGGTAGCCGCCCATGCCGTGCACGCCCGCGCCCGGCGGGGTGGCCGCCGAGCACAGGAAGACCCCGGGAACACCGGTGGCATAGGGATTCAGCGCGGGCCGCGGCCGCAGGACGATCTGCCGCAGCGTGTTGGCCCCGGTGAGGATGTCGCCGCCGAGGTAGTTGGCGTTGTGCTCGGCGAACGCGGCGGGCGGGGTGGCCGCCATGCCCACGATCCGCTCCCTGACGCCGGGCGCGAACCGCTCGATCTGCCGCAGGATCGCCTCGGTGCCGTCGCCCGCGTACCCGGCGGGGACGTGCGCGTAGGCGTAGATCGGATGAACGTCGCCCGCCGACCGTGAGGGATCGGCGAGGTACTGCTGGGCCACCAGGACGAACGGCCGCTCCGGCATCTCCCCCCGCCACATCCGGCGTTCGGCGTCGGCGATCTCCTCGATCGTGCCGCCCAGATGCAGCGTGACGGCCTTCCGGCAGGCCTCGTCGCGCCACGGGACCCCTCCCTGGACGGCCAGATCGAGCTTGTAGGCGGCGGGGCCGTGCCGGTAGCGCAGGTAGGAGCGGCGGACCGCGGCGGGCAGCCGGTCGCCCGCCAGCCGGACCACGTCGCGCGGAGCCAGGTCCAGGATGATCGTGCGGGCCCGGCCCAGCTCGTCGAGGGAGCCGACCCGGACGCCCGTCTCGATCTTCCCGCCGTGCTCGGCGAGGAGCGAGGCCAGCGACCGGCTGATCATCCGCGAGCCGCCCACCGGCACGGGCCAGCCGACCCGGTGCACCGCCCCGATCATCAGGGCGCCGATCGCGGAGCTGGCCGGAGCGCTGAGCGGCGCGTAGTGGTGGGCGGCGACCCCGGCGAACAGCGCGCGGGCCCGCGGGGTGCGCAGGGCGCGGGCCAGGACCGTCGCCGGGGGCAGCGCCCGCAGCCCGAACCCCGCGAGTCTCACCGGATGCGACGGCACCCGCAGGATCGGCCCCATGACGTCCTCGGCGAGCCGGTCGAATCCGGCGGCCAGCGGCCCGAACAGCCGCTCCCAGGTTCTTCCGTCGGCCCCGAGCCCCGCCGCGGTCTCCTTCAGCGACCGGACGGCCACCGCGGTCCCGTCGTCGAGCGGATGGGCGATGTCGATCTCCGGCAGGGCCCACTCCAGCCCGTGCCGGTCGAGCCCGAGCCCCTTGAGGTAGGGCGACCCGATCCCCATCGGATGGACGCCCGAGCACACGTCGTGCAGCACCCCCGGCACCGTCAGCTCGGCGCTCCTGGTGCCACCGCCGATCTCCTCCGCCGCCTCCAGCACGGTGACGTCCAGCCCGTTGCGGGCGAGCTCGACCGCCGCGGCCAGCCCGTTGGGCCCCGACCCCACCACGATCGCATCGCTCATGACCCCAACGTACTCGGGCCGCGTGACGATCTAGAACCGGAGAAAGGATCTAGCCGACGTGGATCCACTTCGCGACGGACGGGACTCCCTTGGCGTCGGTGGCGAAGAGCATGTACCAGCCGGGCGGGGCGATGTTGCGGTTGTTGGTGAGCTTGAACTTCACGGTCCCGCCGCTGATCTTGAGCTTCTCGGGGGCGACGGCCCGCTGGTTGGGGTCGGAGGAGTGGGTGACGGCCACGGGCCGGATCAGCCAGGCCGTCTTGATCTTCCGGTTGGTCTTGAAGGTGTGGACCGAGCCGTAGGCCCACAGTTTGCCGTCCACTCCGGTGATCTTCGGCCGCGGGCCCTTGAACAGGTAGGGCGGGGAGAAGAAGGAGATGCGCGTCTCGTAGAAGCCGCTCAGCGGGTTGGAGCCCTGCGCCATGACCCGGCCGTCGGGGAGCAGCAGCGCGGTGTTGTGGTAGGTCCGGCCGACCGGGTCGCCGGCCATCTGGGTCCAGCCGAGGCCCGGACGCCGGGGGTCGTAGACGGCGGCCTCGTGGGTGTAGCCGGTGCGGTTGCCGGTGGAGCCGCCGGTCTCGAACAGGGTGCCGTCGGGGAGCAGCACCGCCGAGGCGTAGACCTTGGGGGTGCTGAGCGCGGGGCCCGCCTTGTACCGGGGGACGGCCGCGTTGAGGTCGACGATGTCGGTGTGGGTGTGCGCGGCCTGGCCCTGGTCGAAGTCCATGCCGCCCATGACCATGACCCGCTGGCGCTGGGCGGGGGCGAGCAGGACGCTCGTCGACTGGTCGCGGGCGAACGGCTGGCTGAGCCCGGCGACCGGCCACCAGGCGTTCGCGTCGGCCGGGTTGATCATGCCGGGGCCGAGGTAGGCGTCGTGGGTGTAGTTGTTGATGTCGCTCTTGCCGACCGGGTGGCCGAACACGCTGGAGCCGCTGTAGAACAGGCGGCCGTCCTGCATGAGGATCAGCGACGGGTAGGTCGCCCAGTTGATGCCGGTCTGGGCGACCTGGTCCTGCGGCAGCCAGGCGCCGCCCGTCTTGGAGTTCTTGGTGTACTTGAACCGCTCGGCCACCCGCGAGATGTGCTGCCAGCCGTTGGCGTCGTAGGTGTCGGCGTAGCCGCCGACGGAGTAGATGTCGCCGTTGCCGAGCTCGGTCGCCGAGGGGTACCAGTGGCCCTCGTTGGTGTTGTTGGTCTGGTGGTACTTGTTGTCGCGCGGGTCGAAGACGTAGGCGCGGTCCTCGCCCAGCCAGCCGTCGACCTGGCCCGGCTGGTCGGCCCTGGCGTCGGGGTACTTCTTGGTGCCGCCGACGACGAGCACCCGCCCGTCCGCGAGCTGGACGTGCCCGGCGCAGAACATGTCGGTGGGCGTCGGGATGGACTTGTGCTTGCCGGTGACCGGGTCGTACAGCCAGCTCACCAGGTGTCCGGCCTGGAGGCGCTGGTCGTAGTTGTCCCGGCTGTTGCCGGAGCCGGCGATCAGCAGCACCTTGCCGTTGGCCAGCAGAACGGCGTGCATCGCCCGCACGCCCTTCTTGATCCCCTGACCGGCGTCGCCGCCGTCGTTCTCGCCGTTGGGCACCGGGTCGCCGAACGAGCGGACCTTCCACTTGCCGCCGGTGCAGCCCCGGGGGTCGGTGCAGGGCCCGGACACGCCGGGCGCTCGCACCATCGCGTAGTCGTCGGTGATGATCGTGCCCTTGCCGGCGATGCCGAGGCCGAAGCGGATCGCGGTCGTCCCGGCCGGGACGAAGCCGGTGCGGACCCTGACCTTCTTCCAGGCCTGCGACGCCCCGCCGACGCCCAGGTTCCCCCAGTGGACCCACTTGCCCGCGGCCGTCCTCCGGAAGAACATCACCCCGGTCTTGTCGGAGGTGCTCCGCATGAAGAAGGACAGGTCGAAGCGCTGGCCGGCCTTGACCTTGATCGCGCAGGCCGGTGTCTGGATGAGGGCGCGCGCGCCGGACACCCGGACGCTCGCGGTGATCTTCACCGCGCGCTTGCCGGAGTGCCCCTTGACGACCGAGGCCGTGCCCTTGTTACTGCCGTACTTCCAGGGGGTCCAGCACTTCGGATACTTCCCGGCCATCGTCTCCAACCTGGGGTTGGGTACGAGGTTCGTGGCCGCGTGGGCGGTGGTCGCTCCCGGAATGACCGTGGCGGCGGCCATCGCGGAACCGAACAGCACGGCGCGAACGCGAGGGGATCGCGACGTGAACGACCCGCGGGCCGGGAAAGAGCGCTTTGACACGAGCCGGACGATAGCAGCCTGCTGATCACAGGTACTACCGGTTACGGGGGTCTCGGCGGCCTACGTCAGAGTTTGACGACCTTGGCGAAGGGAGCGGGGATGCGCCGCTGCTCCTCACCAAAGTTGATCACTACGGCGACGTCCTCGGTGACCTCGGTCACCCGGCCGACTCCGTACTTGTCGTGGCTGACGAGATCGCCGACCTCGAACTTCTCGAGCGGCGGCGGCGGGGGCGGCGGCTTGAAGGGGCTCGTCGGCAGATGGCGTGGGGTCGATCGTGAAGGTTTCATCTCCTCCAGTATTCGCTCTCCTGGGACCAGTCCGATACACCGACTCCCCTCTGATCTTTGGTTTTCACTCGCGAACCCTGCCCAGCCGGGCAAATTTCCCTCCGTCCGGGCATCCGACAGCACCCCTGCCCCACGGGCAGGGGTGCTGTCGGGACCGATCAGGCGCCCGGCTCGTAGGAAAGGTTGGGCCGGAGCCACCGCTCGACCTCGGTGATCTCCAGTCCGCGGCGGCGGGCGTAGTCCTCGATCTGGTCCCTGCCGACCCTGCCGACCGTGAAGTAGCGCGAGTCCTCGTGGGCGAAGAGCAGGCCGCTGACGCTCGCCGCGGGGATCATCGCGCCCGACTCGGTCAGCGCCATGCCGAGGTCGTCGGCCTTGAGGAGGTCGAACAGGTCCTGCTTGAGGCTGTGGTCGGGGCTGGCGGGGTAGCCGAGGGCGGGGCGGATCCCGCGGAAGCGCTCGGCGTGCAGGTCCTCCAGGGCGGGCTGGGCGTCGGGCTCGTACCAGCCGCGGCGGGCCTCGAGGTGGACGTACTCGGCGAACGCCTCGGCGAGGCGGTCGGCGAGGGCCTTCACCATGATCGCCTTGTAGTCGTCGTTGTCGGCCTCGTAGGCGGCGGCCAGCTTCTCCGCGCCCTGGATGGAGACCGCGAAACCGCCGAGGTGGTCGCCCTCGGGGGCCACGAAGTCGGCGAGGCTCCGGTTGGCGCGCCCCTCCGGCTTGACGGTCTGCTGCCGGAGCATCGGGAAGCGCACCGGCGTCTCGGTGTCGACGACGATGTCGTCGCCCTCGGCGTGGGCGGGCCAGTAGGCGTAGGCGCCGTGCGCCTCGAAGTGCCCGTTCTCGATGATCTCGTCGAGCAGGGCGTTGCCCTCGTCGAACAGCTCGCGGCCCTGCGGGGTGTCCAGGATCGCCGGGTACTTGCCCTTCAGCTCCCAGGCCAGGAAGAAGAACTGCCAGTCGATCATCTCGCGGAGCGCGCGGAGGTCGGGCCGGACGACCTTGAGGCCGGTGAAGGCCGGGACGGGCAGCGCGTCGAAGGAGACCTTCTCGGCGTTGGCCCTGGCCTGCTCGACCGAGAGCATCGGCTGGACCCGCCGGTTCTCGTGCTGCTCGCGCAGGACGGCCTGGTCGGCCCTGGTCGCGGCGGCCAGTTCCTCGGCCCGGTCGGGGTCGAGGAGGTCCGACACCACGCCGACGACGCGGGAGGCGTCCAGGACGTGGACGGTCGTGCCGGTGAACGCGGGCGCGATCCGGACGGCCGTGTGCTGCCGCGAGGTGGTCGCTCCGCCGATCAGCAGCGGCAGCTTCAGCCCGCGCCGCTCCATCTCCGCCGCGACGGCCACCATCTCGTCGAGCGAGGGGGTGATCAGCCCGGACAGGCCGATCGCGTCGGCGCCCTCGGCCACGGCCGTGTCGAGGATCTTCGCGGCCGGGACCATGACGCCCAGGTCGACGACGTCGTAGTTGTTGCAGCCGAGGACCACGCCGACGATGTTCTTGCCGATGTCGTGGACGTCGCCCTTCACGGTGGCCAGGACGACCTTGCCGTTGCCGCGGGAGGCCGCCTCGGCGTCCTTCTCGTCCTCGATGAACGGTTCGAGGTAGGCGACCGACCGCTTCATCACGCGGGCGCTCTTGACGACCTGGGGCAGGAACATCTTGCCCGAGCCGAACAGATCGCCGACGATCTTCATGCCGTCCATGAGCGGGCCCTCGATGACGTCGAGGGGGCGGGCGGCCTGGAGGCGGGCCTCCTCGGTGTCCTCCACGATGAAGTCCACGATGCCCTGGACCAGCGCGTGCGCCAGCCGCTCGGCGACCGGGGCCTCGCGCCACGACAGGTCGACCTCGCGCTTGGTGCCCGAGCCGCTGACGGTCGAGGCGAAGGTGACGAGCCGGTCGGTGGCGTCCTCGCGCCGGTCGAAGATCACGTCCTCGACGAGCTCCAGCAGGTCGGCGGGGATGTTCTCGTAGACCGCGAGCTGGCCGGCGTTGACGATGCCCATGTCGAGCCCGGCCCGGACGGCGTGCAGCAGGAACGCCGAGTGCATGGCCTCGCGGACGACGTCGTTGCCGCGGAAGGAGAACGACAGGTTGGAGATGCCGCCGCTGGTGCGGGCGCCGGGGCAGCGCTCCTTGATCCGCGGGAGCGCCTCGATGAAGGCCTTGGCGTAGCCGTTGTGCTCGGAGATGCCGGTCGCGACGGCCAGGACGTTCGGGTCGAAGACGATGTCCTCGGCCGGGAAGCCCGCCTTCTGGGTGAGCAGGTCGTAGGCGCGCCCGCAGATCTCGACCTTGCGGTCGGCGGTGTCGGCCTGGCCCTGCTCGTCGAAGGCCATGACCACGACGCCCGCGCCGTAGCCGCGGATCTTGCGGGCCTGCTCCAGGAAGGGCTCCTCGCCCTCCTTGAGGCTGATCGAGTTGACGACGCCCTTGCCCTGGACGCACTTGAGCCCGGCCTCGAGGACGCTCCAGCGCGAGCTGTCGATCATGATCGGGATCCGGGCGACCTCGGGCTCGGTGGCGATCAGGTTGAGGAAGGTCGTCATGGCCTCGACGCTGTCGAGCAGGTCGGCGTCCATGTTGACGTCGAGCAGGTTCGCGCCGCCGCGGACCTGCTCCAGGGCCACGTCGACGGCGGCCTGGTGGTCGTCGCCCTCGATCAGCCGGCGGAACTTCGCCGACCCGGTGACGTTGGTGCGCTCACCGATCATGACGAAGCCGGTGTCGGCGCCGATCCGGAACGGCTCGAGGCCGCTGAAGCGGGTGCCGGTGTCGGGCTTCCGGACGGTGCGCGGCGGCAGTCCCCTGACCGTCTCGGCGATCTTCCTGATGTGCGCCGGGCTGGTGCCGCAGCAGCCGCCGACGATGTTGGCGAGGCCGTCCTCGACGAAGCCGTGGAGCAGCCGGGCGGTCTCCTCGGGCTGCTCGTCGTAGCCGCCGAACGCGTTGGGCAGGCCGGCGTTGGGGTGGCAGGCGGTGTAGGTGTCGGCGAGCCGGGCCAGATCGGCGATGTGCGGGCGGATCTGCTCGGCGCCGAGCGAGCAGTTGACGCCCACGACCAGCGGCTTGGCGTGCTCGATCGCGGTCCAGAACGCCTCGACGGTCTGGCCGGACAGGGTACGGCCGGACAGGTCGACGATCGTCACCGAGATCCACAGCGGGATCTCCGGGGCCACCTCCTGGGCGGCGGAGATCGCGGCCTTGCAGTTGAGCGTGTCGAAGATGGTCTCGATGAGGAACAGGTCGACGCCGCCGTCGGCGAGGGCCTGGAACTGCTCGATGTAGGTGGCCTTCACCTGGTCGTAGGTGACGGCCCGGTAGGAGGGGTCCTCGACCTTCGGCGACAGGGACAGGGTCACGTTGAGCGGGCCGACCGATCCGGCGACGAACCGTCCGCCGAACTCGTCGGCGGCCTGGCGGGCCAGCCGGGCGCCCTGGAGGTTCATCTCGCGGACGTGGGACTCGAGGCCGTAGTCGGCCTGGGCGATCGCGGTCGCGGTGAAGGTGTTGGTGGTCGTGATGTCGGCGCCCGCCGCGAGGTACTGCCGGTGGACGTCGAGGATGACGTCCGGGCGGGTGATGTTCAGCAGGTCGGGGTCGCCGGTGACGTCCTTGGGGTGGGCGTCGGTGATGAGGTCGCCGCGGTAGTCCTCGGGGGTGAGCTTCGCGCCCTGGAGCATCGTGCCCCAGGCACCGTCGAGGACGGCCATCCGCTGGTCGAGCAGCTCGCGCAGGGCCTGAGTGGACGAAGACATGGGACGCCTCCCGCTCGGGGAGGCGCCCTTGTCGTCGTCAGGGGTGGCCGAGCGTGGCGGGGCTGTTCCCCGTTGCAGCGCCTCTCGACCTGTGTCCGAGGATACCGAAACCTCGCCTCAACCGGAGTAGAGGGCGGAGAGGAATCGGATGAGGAGCGCCTCGCGCGTCTCGGTGGGCAGGGCGTCGATGATGGCGTTGACCACGGCCATCTCCGGCTGGCCGTCGGAGGGTCCCGCGCCGACCGAGGCCAGGAGATCGGCGAAGCCCTTGTCGTCGACCGTGTCGAGGTCGAGGTCGGTGAGGAGCTCGACGATGCCCTCGGGGACCGGTGCCGGGCCGGACTCGACCGCCTCCGCCGCGGCCGTGGCGAGCACGTCGAGCAGGGCGTCGACCCCGGCGAGGCTGACGCCCGTCAGGGTGAGGTGGACGTTGGCGGGGATGCCGGGGTAGGAGAGCTGCGGCTGGATGAACCAGCCGTGGGCGCGCGCCTTGTCCGACAGGACGAACACGTCGAGACGCGGGTCGTCGGAGGCGATCGCGACCAGCGAGGCGGCCGGGTCGCCCATCACGCGCAGCCCCGGGATCTCCTTGACGCCCTCCGCGAGCCGGCGGGCGGCCGCGACGGCACCGGCGGCGAGGTCGCGGTAGCCCTGCGCGCCGATGGCCTGCATCGTGGCCCAGGCGCCGCCGAGCGGACCCGCCCCCTTGCTGCTCTGCACGGTCGAGTTGATGATCGTGTAGCCGGGCCAGTCGGCCGAGGCGAAGTAGGCGGCGCGGCGCAGCTTCTCGTCGGAGAACAGGACGACCGAGGCGCCCTTCGGGGCGTAGCCGTACTTGTGCAGGTCGCACGAGATCGAGGTGACGCCGGGCACCGACAGGTCGAACGGCGGGACCTCGGTTCCGGTGCCGCGCAGCCACGGCAGCAGCCAGCCGCCGACGCAGGCGTCCACGTGGCAGCGGACCCCGCGCTCGGCGCAGAGGGCGGCGATCTCCTCGACGGGGTCGATGACGCCCTGCGGGTAGGACGGGGCGGACACCACGACCAGCACGGTCCGGTCGGTGATCGCGGCGGCCGTCGCGGCGGGGTCGGCCCGGTAGGTCACGGTGTCGACGGGCACGGTGACCAGATCGACGCCCAGGTAGTGGGCGGCCTTGTGGAAGGCGGGATGCGCGGTCACCGGGACGACGATCTGCGGGTTCGGCGCGTCGGCGGAGTCCCGGGCGGCCTTCACCGCGAGGATGATCGACTCGGTGCCGCCGCTGGTGAAGATGCCCGGGGTGTGGGCCCCGCCGCCGAGCATCGCGGCGACCGCGCCGACGACGTCCTTCTCCAGGGCGACGATGCTCGGGAAGGCCGTGGGGTCGAGGCAGTTGACCTCGAGCATCTCCATGTAGGCCTTCGCGGCGACCTCGTGCACCTCGGGACGGCCGGTGTCGTACACGTACGCGGTGACCTTGCCGCCGCGCACCGGCAGGTCGGCGGCCTTCAGCCGGGTCAGCTCGGCCAGCAGGTCGGCGGCGGACCGCCCGTTCTCAGGCAGCATGGGTCCTTCTCTCGTAGGCGAGCAGCAGCGGCAGGCTGGCGAGCAGCAGCACCGCGGGCAGCAGGGTGTATCCGGCGGTGAGGCCGGTCAGCGCGGACTCCGGCTGGGTGACCGGGGCGTCGAAGTCGGCGGACCGGAATCCGGTGACCGCCAGCAGCAGCGCGAACAGCCCGGGGCCGAGGGCCAGCGCCCCGGTCTCGGCGGCCGTCCACACCCCGGTGAACGCCCCGGACTGGGCGTGTCCCGTCCGGCCCGCGTCGGCGTGGACGGTCTCGGGCAGCAGGGACAGCGGGATCAGCTGGACGGCGGCGTAGCAGACGCCGACCAGCGCGGTCAGGGCGAGGACCAGCCAGGTCGTCCCGCTCTGGAGCGCGGGGAACAGCGCGAGCGCGGCGAGGGCGAACAGCAGCACCGCGACCGCGTAGCAGCGCACCATCCCGTAGCGGCGGCGGAGCTCGGCCCAGGCCGGGACGGCGAGGGCGCTCGGCGCGACCATGCACACGAACATCACCGAGGTGAGGCCGTAGTCGTCGAGCCGGTAGGTCGCGGCGTACGGCGCCCCGGCGAGCATCGCCGCGACGGCCAGGGACTGCACGACGAACGCGCCGAGCAGGGCGAAGAACGGCCGGTTGCCGCGGGCCAGCCGGAGCGCGGCGGCGAAGCCGAGCTGCTTCGGCCCCGGCCTGGACTCGACCCAGCGGGTCGACAGCGCGGCCGTCAGCAGGGCGGCGCCGAGCACCAGCCCGATCACCACGCCCATCACGGCGTAGCCGGCGCGGCCCTCGCCCGCGGCGTCGACGATCGCGGGAGCCGCACCGCCCGCCAGCAGGATGCCGAGGGTCAGGGCGACGATCCGCCACGCCATCGCCCGGGACCGCTGGGCGGGCACCGCGGACAGCTCGGCGGGGAGCGCCACGTACGGCACCTGGAACAGGGAGAAGGCGCTGGCGGCCAGCAGGAAGGCGACCATCACCCAGACCGCGGCGGGCGCGGCGAACATGGCCGCGAAGAGGATCGGCAGGCTGAGGGCCCCGGCCAGCATCAGCCGGGTGCGCCGCCCGGTCCTGACGGCCTCGCGGTCGCTGGCCGCCCCGACGAACGGGTTCAGCAGGACGTCCCAGGCCTTGGGGAGCACGAGCACGACCCCGGCGAAGGCGGCCGAGACGCCGAGCACGTCGGTGAGGTAGTAGAGGAGCAGGAGCCCGGGCACCGCGGAGAACACCCCGGTGCCGACCGAGCCGACGGCGTAGCCGAGCAGCCGCTTGCGGGGGAGGGCCGTGTCCCCGGCCCGCGGGGCGCCGGTCGCGGCGGTCACGCGAGGCCCAGGAGACGGTCGGCGAGCACGTGCAGGTGGGCGCGGAAGCGGGCGAGGGCGTCGGGATCGTCGGTGCGGCAGCGGCGGCCCTCGGGATCGAGCACTCCGCCGCGGCCGAAGCCGTGGATGCTCCATATGACGGTCCACACCGCGAACTCCAGGTCGGTGCCGGGCCCCGCGACGTCCTCGACCAGCGCGACGACCTGCTGGATCAGGGGCCGGACGTACTCGGCCTCGAGCGAGGTGACGTCGTCGGCCTCCGACAGCCAGCGCCGCATCCACAGGGCGGGCACCTCGGGACGCTCCACGCAGAAGTCGAGATACCGGTCGAGCAGCAGGTGGATCCCCGCCCGGTCGGGTGTGAACACCTCCATCGCCCCTTCGAGGGCGGCCCGTTCGGCCAGGTGGGCGCGCTCCATCACCGCGAGGTACAGCTCGCGCTTGCCGCCCACGTGATAGCTGACGGTCGCGATGTTGAGCCCCGCGGCCTCGGCGATCAGCCGGGTCGAGGCGCCCTCGTAGCCGCGTTCGGCGAACAGCCGCGTGGCCGCCTCGACGATCCGATCCGTACTCATAGCCGCAAACTAGGACACTTCCCCTCCTTCCGTCAATCGATTGATGGGGAAGGTTCCCCGGCGGTCCCCTTCTGGTTTCCGGGGTCCGCGGGTACCATCGCCGACATGATCGTCGAGAGGAGCGAAGTTCTCACCGCGTGGTGAGGACTTCCGACACAGAGCGCCGGCTTCGGGCCGCCGCGATCCGCGATGAGTGGCTGGGCCGGGCGTACGCCTGCGAACCCGCCGACAGGGCCGCCGCCGAGGCGGCCGTCTCCGAGCTGTACCGCCTGATCGGCGAGGGTCCTCCAGAGTTCGTCTGGGTCCCGTCTCCGGCCGCGGCCCGGCCCCTTCTCCCAGCGCCCGTGCGGCTGCGCGGCACCGAGATGCCCGCCAGGCCGGCGGACTGGCCGGTCGCGACCCGCCTGGCCGGCCTGGCCTGCGACCTGCGCGGGCGGCTGGACCTCAGGACCGGGCGGAAGTGGTCCCCCTTCGGCTGGGAGCCGTTCTCCGGGCGGCCCACGGGGGAGATCATGGTCGAGGGCGTCCGGGATCCGCTCCGTCAGAGCGTCATCGAGGGGCTGCTGACCCCGCTGCGCACCGCGCTGATGCCCGACGGTCCGCCCCCGCTCGACCTCGCCTGGCGCGGGCAGCACGACGCCGCCTGGGTCGGCTACTACGACGCGTGGCGGCGGGCCGGGAGCATCGGCTACCGCCCGTCCGACGCCGCACAGCTCGACCTCTGGGCGGTGCTCGCCCGCTCCTGCGGCTGGTGGTGGCCGGGCGAGCACCGGTGCGTCATCGCCGAGCGGACCTCCTCGGTCCGCACCGAGGACCTGGGCGGCGGCCGGCACCGGCTGCACGACGCGACCGGACCCGCCGTGGTCTACCCCGACGGCTGGAGCGTGTACTCCTGGCACGGGACCCGCGTCCCCGCCTGGGTCGTCGAGGAGCCGACCGCGGAACTGATCTCCGCCGAGCCCAACATCGAGGTGCGCAGGTGCGCCATCGAACGGCTCGGCTGGGACACCTACATCGACCAGGCGGGCCTCCGGCTGGTCGGCGCCGCGCCCGACCCCGGCAACGACGGCTCCGAGCTGCGGCTCTACGACCTGCCGCGGACGGTGCTGAACCGTCCCGCGCGGGTGCTGCTCGTCGTCAACGGCTCGCTGGAGCGCGACGGCACCCGGCGCCGCTACGGCCTCGGGGTCCCCGCCCATCTGGACGATCCGCTGGCCGCCGCGGCCTGGACCTACGGCCTGCCCGTGTCCCGGTACGCCGAGCTCGCCCGCCGCACATGAACCGGCCCTCACGAAGGACAGGAGAGAACATGACGATCACCCTCGCGGAGCTGTCCCGGCGGACCGGGCTGAGCGTCCTCGACCATCTGGAGGACCAGCTCGAGATCCCCGTCATGGACGGGCTCCAGGCCCAGGGCGATCTGCTGATCGTCCCGCACGCGGCCGTCGCGGTGGCCGTCACGCTGCCCGTGCACCCGTGGCGGGAGGTCCCGCCGGCCGGGGTCGTGCTGCTGCGCGGCGCGGCGGGCGGCAATCCGCACACCCTGGTCGCCGACCGGGGCACCTGCACCTGGACGACCGACGTCCGCGACTCCTTCGGCCTGGCGCTCGGCGCCCTGCGCGCCACGGGCCCCGTCTACCTGCTGCATCCCGAGCACGGCGCGACGGGGCTGACGCCCGGCACCTACGTGGTCAGGCGGCAACGCGAGATCGGCCACCGCCCGCCGTCCCGCGGATTCACGGGCGGGGGCCATCGGCTCGTCGCCGACTGAAGCCGTCAGTCGGCGATGAACTCCTGGTAGGAGATCTCGCCGTCGTTGTTCTTGTCGGCCGTGGCGATGTAGGCGTCGATCTCCTCGACGGAGCGGGGATCGCCGGCGTTCGCGAAGGCGGCGATCAACTCGTCGCGGCTGAGGAACCCGGACCCGTCGGTGTCGAGGGCCCGGAACTCGGCGTGGTGGTCGGTGTTCGGGTTCTCATGCTTGCCCATGGCAGGTGATCGTACCCATCTCGGTAGGGTCGGTCCCGCTGTCGTGTCTGCTCGGGGGGCTGGAATGGGTGAGTTGCGGGCCGTCATGTTCGACATGGACGGGACGCTGGTGGACACCGAGGCCCCGTGGCTGGAGATCGTCAGGGAGGTCGCGGCGGAGTTCGGCCACGAGCTGACCGAGGCCGAGGTCCCCAGGGTGGTCGGGGCGGCCGTCGAGGACGTCATGGAACTCCTCGCGGCCGTCACCGGCACGGAGCCGCTCGCGCTGGGGCTGCGGCTGCACGAGGAGTTCCACGCGCGCATCGCCCAGGGCAGCCCGATGCGTCCCGGCGCCCTCGCCCTCCTGGACGCCCTCGCCGCGCAGGGCGTCCCGCTGGCCCTGGTCAGCGCGTCACCGCTGGACGTCATCCACACCGTGTTGAGAACGGTCGGCGCCGATCGCTTCGCCGTCATCGTCAGCGCCGACGACGTCGAGCGGCCCAAGCCCTTTCCCGACCAGTACCTCGCCGCGATGGCCGCGCTCGGCGTGGACACCACGTCCTGTGCGGCCGTCGAGGACTCGCCGACGGGCGTCGCGGCGGCGGTCGCCGCGGGCTGCCCGGTCGCGGTCGTGCCGATGGTGCTGCCCGTCGAGCCGGGTCCCGGCCGCCACCTGTTCGCCTCGCTGGAGGACGTCACCCCGGACGTCCTGCGCTCGCTTCTCTGACCACGGTCCCGACCCGGCGGACATTGTTACGTTACTGACTTCCGGTCGGATGAAACGTCAACCCACTGTGAGCTGCGGATAGAACAAAAGCGCCATGTGCGGCATTTGACCGGGCGAGAGTTTTCCTTCACGCTGAGTGCCAGCTCTCGGACTCCCCGGAGTCGGCGGGTTGTTTGATCACATATCGGGGCCTGCCAGCACAACCGTCCGATTGCCCGCGGACGGGCGTAGAGGGATGGTGGATGTGATTCGAGTCGTCATCGCCGACGAGGTCCGGCTCTTCCGGAGCGGCCTCACCGCGCTGCTCGGGACCGAACCTGACATGGAGATGGTCGACGCCGTCGAGGACGGCAGGACCGTGACCACCGCCGCGCGCGTCCAGGAGGCGGACGTCGCGCTCGTCGACCTGGAACTCCCCGACATGGACGCCTTCACCGTGACCGGGGCCGTCCGCGCGGCGGCGCCCCAGTGCGCCGTGCTCGTGCTCGCGGGCCGAAGGCGACCGGGCGACCTGCGCAGGGCCGTCGCCGCGGGCGCCGCCGGATTCGTGATGAAGGACAGCTCCCCCCACGAGCTCACCGACGCCATCCGCAGGGTCGCCCGCGGCGAACGCGTCATCGACGCCGATCTGGCCTTCGCCGAGCTCGTCACGGCACAGCCCGCGCCGCTGACCCCGCGCGAGCTGGACGTCCTGGGCGTCGCCGCCGAGGGCGCCACCGTCGGGGAGATCGCCGAACGGCTCCATCTGTCGCGCGGCACCGTCCGCAACTATCTCGGCCGGGTCGTCGCCAAGGTCGGCGCGCGCACCCGCATCGAGGCCATCACCATCGCCCGCGACAACGGCTGGCTGCTCGCCGAGGCACGCTCCAGGGGCGCCTAGGGTCTGTCAGCACGCGAGCCGGTCAGCATTCGAGCCGGTCAGCATTCGAGCCCGGTGTGGGCCGCGAGGAACGCCAGGAGATCGGCGACCAGTCCCGCCGCCCGGTCATGGGAGCGTCCGGCGTGCCCGACCTCCGGCTCGTGCCGGAGCACGATCGGCGCGGACGCGCCCGTCGCCCACTGGAGGGCGGCGCACATCTTGCGGGCGTGCAGCGGGTCGACCCTGGTGTCGCCGTCGTAGGTCGCGAACAGGGTGGCGGGGTAGCGGGTTCCCGGCCTGACGTGGTGGTAGGGGGAGTAGGCCAGCAGCGACGCCAGGTCGCCGGGGTCGCTCGCGGTCCCGTACTCGGCCGTCCAGGCGGGTCCGAGGCCGGTCCGCTCGTACCGGACCATGTCGAGCAGCGGGGCGGCGCACACCGCGGCGGCGAACAGGTCGGGCCGCTGGGTGATGGCCGCGCCGGCCAGCAGCCCGCCGTTGGACTCCCCCCAGACGGCGAGGCGCTCCGGGCTGGTCCTGCCGGTGGAGACGAGGAGCTCGGCGGCGGCCAGGAAGTCGTCGAAGACGTTCTGCTTGCGCGCCCTGGTCGCCTGTTCGCGGGTGCCGGGGCCGCCGCGGAGATGGGCGATGGCCAGGGCTCCACCGGAGGCGATCCAGGTCAGCGCGTCGGCGGCGAAGACCGGGGTCAGGGGGAGGCCGAAGCCGCCGTAGCCGTGCAGGATCGTCGGCCGGGGACCGTCGCCCGGCGGGGTCAGGAGGGTGATCCGCACCGGGGTCCCGTCGGCGGAGGTCGCGGTGAGGGTGTGGGTCTCGACCGCGGGGACGGCGATCCGGCCCGGCGCCGCCTCGAAGAGGGTGAGGCTGTTCTCGGCGTACTGCCACACCTGCGGCGGCGTGACCGGGTCGGTGTAGGTGAACCAGGCCGAGTGCCCGTCGGAGCTCAGCCGGCCGAGGGTGCCCGAGCCCGGCAGCGTGACCGGGTGCAGCGCCTCACCGGAGTCGCGCCGGTGCACGGTCAGCTCGCTGACCCCGTCGCGCAGCCGGACCACGAGCAGGACGTCGGGCAGGACGGTGAAGTCGGCCAGGAGGGCGTCCGGGTCGGCCGGCAGCAGAACCTTCCGGCGGGCCGGGTCCAGCGGGGACGCCACCTCGAGCGACATCCCCTCGGGCGTCGGCACCGCCAGATAGAGCCGCCCGTCGATCCCGACCGCGGCCGACACCGCCTCGTGGACGGCGCGCAGCGGGGGCGCGGTGTGCTCGCCCTCCCGCAGGTCGGCCAGGCCGAGACCGGTCCCGGTCGCGACGGTCAGCCAGCGGCCGTCCGCGCTGATGCCGAGGCCGATCCGCCCGGGCGGGGCCCCGCAGACCTCGACGTCCTCGCCGGTCACCCGGCGCAGCCGCAGCCGGCCGTCGAGCACGTAGTAGAACGCCTCGCGCGACAGCCACGCGACGGGGGAGTAGCGGCAGCCGGGGATCGGGGCGCCGAGCACGTCACCGGTCTCCACGTCCAGGACGTAGAGGGTGCCCTGCTCGGTGCCGCCCCTGGACAGCTGCACGGTGACCCTGCCGCCGTCGGGGGAGGGATCCCAGGCGTCCAGGACGGTCGTCCCCGACGGGTCGAGCGCGCCGGGGTCGAGCACGACCCGCTCGTCGGCGTACAGGACCGGGTGCATCTGCCCCGGCAGGCGCCGCAGCACGAAGCTCCGGCCGTCCCTGCGGACCGGGGCGGTGACCGTCCCGGCGTCGGCCAGGTCCAGGGCCCGCCGCAGGAGCCGCTCGCGGGCGGGCAGCGGGGTGGCGCGCCACAGGTCCTCCTGCGCCGCCGACCACCGGACGGTCTCCGCGTCCTCGGCGTCCTCCAGCCACCGGTAGGGGTCGGCGACGGGCTGCCCGTGCAGAAGCTCGACCAGGGAGTCCCGGGCGGCGGGCGGGTAGGTCGTGGTTCGCATCAGGTGGGCACCTTCTCGTCGAGGAAATCGGCGTAGCGCGGATTGTTCTCACGGAGCGTCTGATGAGTGCCGAGCGCGAGGTCGGGCCCGTCCATCAGCAGGACGCGGGGGGCGCGGAGCGCCGAGGTGGTGCGGTGGGCGATCACGACGAGGACCCCGCCGCGGCGCATGAACGCCTCCTCGGCGCGGGCCTCGGCCGCGGGGTCGAGATGGCAGGTCGCCTCGTCGAGGATCGTGATCCTCGCGGGCGCGAGATAGGCCCTGCCGAGGGCGATGAGCTGCCGTTCCCCCGCGGACAGTGCCCCGGGGTCGACCTCGCCGCCGAGCCCGCCGAGCCGTTCGGCGAACTCACCGAGGCCGATCTCGCCGACGGCCCTGGCGACCGCCGCGACGCCGGTGTCCGGAGCGTGGTAGCGCAGGTTCTCCAGCAGGCTCCCCCGGAAGACGTACGCCTCCTGGGGGATCAGGGTGCGGTCGGCGGGGTGCAGGGATCCGGCGTCGACTCCCCCGGCCAGCACCTCGCCCTTGCCGGGGACGAGCAGCCCGGCGATCAGCGCGGCGAGGGTCGACTTGCCGATCCCGCTCGGCCCGATGACGGCCAGGTGCTCGCCGTCGGTGAGCGTGAAGGAGAGGTTCTCGAACAGCGGCGCGGCGTGCTCCCCGTAGGCGAAGGCGACCTCGCGGACCTCGATCGCGGGCCGCAGGGCGCGTTCCCTGCGCGGTGCCGGGATCGACGGCGGGGTCAGCAGCCGGTCGAGGGTGACCACGAGCCGGACCCCGCTCATGCCCAGCCCCGACACGAGGCCGCCGAGCGCGGGGGACAGCGACTGCGTCACGTACGCCAGGGCTCCGACGACGTCGCCGGGGGTGACGTCCCGCCGCAGCAGCCAGGGGGTTCCGGCGAGGACGGCGAGCAGGGGCAGCCAGCCGCCCATCGCCAGCGCCACGGTCCGCATCCCGGTGACCGCGGCCAGGGCGCGTCCGGCGGCGGCCTGCTCCCGCACGGGCCCGGCGGCCCGGTCCCCCATCCGTTCCTCGGCTCCGCAGGCCACGACGTCCCGCAGGCCGGCCGCGATCTCGCCGACGGCCGTCACGCTGCGCTCGTCCGCGATCAGGAAGTCCCGCTGCCGCCGCGCCAGCACCGGCAGCGACACGAGGAACACCCCGAGCCCGGCCAGGAACGGCGGCAGCACCAGCAGCGCGATCTCGGGCGCCAGGGTCACCAGCCCGATGACCACGCCCGCCACGGTGAACAGGAAGGAACGCACCACGGTGATCACGGCGGCGAGGGCGTCCCGTGCCACCTCGACCTGGAGATTGGCCCGGGCCGCCGCGCCCTCCTCCTGCCGTGCGCCCTCGATCGACTCCCGCACCACATGGGTGAGCACGATGTCGCGGAACGGTTCGACGACCCGCGCGACCACGAGGACCACCCGCTGCGCTCCGATGGCCGCCGCCGCCCACACCGCCGCGAGGATCCCGAGCCACCGCACGGCCGAGCCGATGTCCCCGCCCGCGAACCCGCCGACGGCGCCCGCCACCGCGTGCCCGATGACGAGCGCGGGCAGCGCCTCGACGACCGACCATCCGGCGAGCGCCCTGGCGAGGCCCGGCTCCCGCCGCAGGGCCCGCCAGACGATCCACACGACGGCCCGCCGCCTCATGCGAAGACCGCCCGGTAGCCGGGGTCGTCCCAGAGGACACGGTGCGGCGCGCAGGCGCGGATCGCGCCGCCGTCCAGCCAGAGGACCTGGTCGGCGGCGGCGGCCGTGGCGGTCCGGTGGGTGACGACCAGCCGGGTGCCGGAGGTGGCGGTGAGGGTCTCGCCGACCCGCCGGGCGGTGACGGTGTCGAGGCTGGAGGTGGCGTCGTCGAGGATCAGCAGCCGCGGCCTCCCCGGCTCGGCGGGATGGGCGAAGGCCCTGGCCAGGCCGAGCCGCTGGCGTTCCCCGCCGGACAGCGGCGCCTCGGCGAGCGCCGTGGCATACCCCTCGGGCAGGGCGCGGACGAAGGCGTCGGCACCGGCGCGGGCGGCCGCGGCGGCCGGATCGGCGCCGGGGGCGCCGAGGGTGACGGCGTCGGCGAGAGTGTCGCCCAGCAGCACCGGACGGTCGAAGGCGTAGGCGACGCAGGCGCGGAGCGCGTCATGGGTGAGGGCCTCGATCGGGATCCCGTCGAGGGCGATGGGGAGCTCGGCGGGTGCCAGCCGCCCGATCTGTGCGGTGAGATGGGTCTTGCCGCTCCCCGAGTGGCCGACGATCGCGGTCAGGCTCCCGCCGGGCAGGACGACGTCGCCGAGGCGGAGCTCGCCGGGCCCGTCGGGGACGGGGGAGTTCCCGTAGGCGGGGCACGGCGCCTGGAGGATCTCCTCGACCCTGGTGCGGGCGGCACGGGCGCGGGCGAGGACCCCGATCTGGCCGAGCGCGGTGCTGAGCCCCGCGCCGAGCACGGCGTACCGGACCGCCGCGTACAGGTCGCCGACGCTGAGCGCGCCCTGGGTGAGCCGCCAGCCGCCGACGCCGAGCACCGCGATCTCCAGCAGCGGGACGACCAGCCCGGTCTGGACGCCCGCCCGCGCGTTCGCCGCCCACAGGGCGAGGCCGTGGCGCCGCAGTTCGGGCAGCGGGGTCAGCACCCGGGCGGTCTCGGCGCGGCCGGTGCCCGCCGCCTTGATGGTCCGGGCCCCGGCGAGCGCGTCGACGAGGCGTCCGGCGATCTCACCCTGGGTCCGCTGGTAGGCGGCGGCCGAGACGGCCGAGGCGCGGAAGAAGGTCTTGAGAGCCAGCGCGATGAGGACCAGCGCGGCCACGAGGGTGAGGGACAGCCACGGGTCGATCAGCGTGAGCGCGATCAGCCCGCCCGCCGTCGGGATCAGCAGGGCGACGGCCCCGATCCTCGCCTGGACGGCCTGCGCGGCCTCCTCGGCGTTGATCCCGGTCCTGGTGACGAGCTCGCCCTCGGGGAACCGGCGGGTCAGGGCGGGCCCCGCCCAGAGGATCCTGCGGACCATGCGTCCGCGCAGGTCGGCGGCCTCGGTGGCGCTGGTCGCTCCGGTCGCCCAGGTCTCGAGGGCGTCGCAGGCGACGGCCACGGCGATGAGCGCGGCGCAGAGGGCCAGCGGCCCGGTGTCACCGGCGAGCACGGAGTCGACGGTGCGGCCGAGCACGTACGGCAGCGCGAGCTGCAGGACGGCGCCCGCGAAGGCGAAGACCACGAGCCATCGCCGTATCACCGCGCCTCCCGTCCGCATCGCGGCAGAAAATGCGGGCTCGGCTCGTGGGACGGGTGCCACCACGAGCCGAGGGCTCCGCGTTTACTTCTTCACTTCAGGGGGTCTCCCGTTGCCGGGACGTCCATCACGGACGCGTGTCCGTGAGCGGCGTCCTAGTGGCAGAGCAGGAGGCTGAGGTTGCTGGGGGTGTGGGACTGGCAGCCCAGGACCGTCAGGGTGCTGCCGCCGCCACCGCCGTGGCCTCCGCCGCCGGGGGTCTCCATCGTCTGCAGGTCGAGCAGGGTCATTGCAGTTTCCTCTCGGTCGAGCCGTGTCTTCAGGGGGTGGTGCCACCGCTGGTGACCAGCGGCTCCCGCCGCCCGTCCCTCGGTTCGAGGAACGGGAGGAGGGTCCGCCCTTCAAGGGCGGAGTTCAGGGCGTGCAGGATGCCTGCGGTGCCGGTGGAGAAGTCCATGGAGAGCCTCAGGAGCTGGTCGCCGGGGAAGGCGAGCCCGCCGCCGAAGGGCAGCGCGTGCCAGCGGAGGCCGGCGATCAGCTCGGGCAGGTTCGGGTCGTCGTGCGGCAGCCCGGCGATGATCCCGGCGCGGCCGCTGAACAGGCCCGGCTGCACGAAGTAGCGGGCGCGGCCGACCAAACGCAGCTCGTCCAGGGCGAGGGCGAGCATCTCGTCGGGGCGGTGCCGCAGGTAGCGGGCGACGACCGGGGCGATGCCCGCCGATCCCTCCTCGAGGTAGGGCAGGCGCCGCCAGCCCTGGTTCACCTGGAGGGAGCCGTCGGGGCCGTGGACGCAGCGCCGCAGGTCCTGCCTGATCGCGTCGTGGGCCTTGTCGAGCCAGGCGGGATCGCCGTGCCGCTCGTAGGCGTCGAGGAAGAGCAGCGCCACCCCGGACGAGCCGTGCATCAGCCCGGCCCTCGGCCGGCCGCCGCCGCTCAGCTCCGGCACGTCGCGCGGGCCGCCGATCCGTTCGGCGCACCCGGCCGCCATCGCGTCGGCTGCCTCGTGCATCCCGAGCCCGGTGAGGGCGAGCGCCATGCCGGCGAGGCCGGAGAACAGGCCCAGTTCCAGCCCTTGCCAGGGCTCCTCGAGGCACCGTTCGGCCAGGCTCAGGGCGCGGCTCCGGTCACCCAGGAGGTTCAGGACATGGGCGACGCCGAGCGCTCCGTCGTAGAGCCCGAGGCCGCTGCCGGGGCGCAGGGCGCGGTCGGCCGTCCAGTCCTCATACTCGGGGAAGCGCCCCGCTCCGCTCTCGTACAGGGCGAGCAGCACTCCGGCGGAGCCGGTCGCGATGTTGACGGCGCCCGAGCCCTCGAACTGGGCGACGTCGCCCGGGAACAGCCGGTCGTCGCGTTCGGGGGTGGCGCTGGCGAGCAGCGCGTGGTGCAGGTCGCCGCGGACCTCGGGCCAGGCCTCGCGACCGTGCTTGACCAGCCGGTCGAGGCTCTCGAGGCCCTTGCGGGGACGGGTGTCGGCGGGCGAGCGGGTGAGGGTGGCGACGGCCTCGTCGATGACGGCCGGCTCGACCGGGAACGCCTCGATGACGAGCCGCGCGAGATGGTCGGCCTTGCCCGCGTGCAGCGGCAGGGTGATGGTCGCCTGCGGTGCGAACAGGCCCAGGGTGAGGCAGGCCAGCGCGTACCTGTCGGCCTCGACGCCGCCGCGGTCGGCGGGGGCGAGGAAGGCCGGGTGGGCGAGGGCGGGCCTGGCCTCCTGCTCGGCGAGGGTCGCGACCTCGAAGTCGATGAGGACCAGCCGGCCTTCGGCCGTCACGAGGATGTTGTTGGGGTGCAGGTCGCCGAACACGACTCCGCGATCGTGCAGGGCCGCGACGGCCCTCTCGGCCTTGGGCAGCATCTCGGTGACCCAGGCGGTGTACTCGGCGAGGTCGCCTTCGGTGCAGGTCGCCGAGGTCAGCGGGTACTTCTGCACCAGCAGCCGTTGCAGCGGGTTGCCGTCGACGAACTCCTCGACGAGGAACTCGTGGCCGCCGAGCTCGAAGTAGTCGACCAGCTCGGGCACCACGTCGAGGCCCGCGAGCCGTTCGAGCATCTCGCGCTCGTGCCGCGACCGGGTGACGGCGTCGCGGCCGTGGGAGTCGAGCCCCGCGCCCGGCCGCGCCTCCTTGAGGACGACCTGACGGCCGTCGCGGTCGCGGGCGAGGTAGACGCCGCCGCCGTTGGAGAACTGGAAGACGCTCTCGATCGTGTACGGCAGCCCGGCGAGCGTCACGGCGTTCCGGGCGGCGAGATGGGGTTCGAGGAAGGCCGGCAGCGAGGTCCAGTCGGGGACGGTGAAGGCGACGCCCCTGACGTCGGGGACCAGGGTGCCCTCTCCGTCCTCGACGGCCAGCACCCGCTCGCCGGAGGAGTTCAGGCACTTGCGTTCGGTGAAGGCGCCGTAGCGCACGTACATCGGCCCGTCGCCGTAGCGCAGGTCGCTCAGCACGTAGGGGCCCTCGACCCCCTCGAGCAGGGGGTCGAGCTCCGCCAGCACCCGCTCCAGCTCCAGCTCGTCCCTCGGGTAGAGGGTGACGAACTTCCCGCTGGACGCCCGGTCGGCCGCCTTGGAGTTGTGCATGACGAGCACGTGCTCGCCGCGCAGGAACTTGAAGGCCAGCTTGGTCCGCAGGCAGTACTCCCACACCACGTCCAGGACCCGCTGGGCGTCGCCGAGCCGCGTCGAAACGTGGATCTTCCATCCCTGGGCGGGCAGATCGCCCTCGGGCATGAAGTACATCCAGGTGTCAGTGGCATGACCGCGCCAGCCGGCGGGAACATCCCGGCTCACCTGCGGGTAGTCCGAGCCTTCGCGCACCGCCGTCTCGATCCGGTCGTAGAAGACGGGATCCATCTGGCAGTACAGCTCGTACTTGTCCACTGCTCTCCCTCCGCCACAGGTGCTGACAAGAAAGAGAATTCACGAAATCGTCGGCCACGCCAAGTAACATTCGGCAACAGAGAGTGATGAAATCCGCACCCCCCGGCCAGTGTGGAACGCACACTCCCCGCACCCGTGCGGATGCGGGGTGTGATCAGCCCGTCAGGGTCCGAGCAGCCGGTCGAGCTGTCCGGCGAGCGGCGGGGCGGTCAGCCGGTTGTCCACAGCGCGATGCGGGACGGGCGGCGGCTCCTCGGGGCGCATCCGGGCGAGAAACGCCTCGAAAGCCTCCAGTTTGCCCCGGTCGCGGGCGTGGCCGCGGACCGTGAGCCGGTGGTGGAGGGTGGCGGGATCGGAGCGGATCCACAGGAGGTGGACGGCGCCGCCGCCCAGGGCCGCGGTCCAGGCCTCCCAGCGGGCGGGGTCGCGGATCTGGGTGGTGAAGGGGCCGCTGAGCAGGACCGGGCAGCCGGGGGCCCGGATCTCCCTGGCGGCGGCCGTCATGCCCGCGTACTCGTGGTCCTTGACATGGGCGTCGTACCAGGGGCCCTCGCGTTCGGCGGGGTCGCGGCCCGCGGCGGCCAGGGCGGCGGCCACGAACGGCCCGTAGAGGGTGTCCTTGTCCAGCAGGGCGGGGACGGGCCTCAACCGGGCCAGGAGCAGGGCCGCGACGGTCGTCTTGCCGCTGCCGGGCGGGCCCGCCACGATCCACACAGGTCCTTGTTCCATCAGGCCAAGGTAGGGGCCGGAACCCTGGCGCGTCCCGGACGTTGCCTAGGGTGAAGGGGAGCCGACCGAGGGAGAACGATGAGCGTCGCACTGACACCGGGGGGCAACACGGGCCTGGCCGCCACCAGGATCACGGTCGAGGTCGCCGCGCCGGCCAGGCTGGACGTCTCGGCGCTGCTGCTCGACGCCACCGGCAAGGTCAGATCGGACGCCGACTTCGTCTTCTACAACGCCCCCAGCTCGGGCGGGGTCACCTACCGGCCCGCGTCGGGGAGCGACGCCGACAGCGTCACCGTCGACACCACGGCCGTCCCTCAGGCCATCGAGCGGATCGTCGTGACGGCCAGCGTCGAGGGCGGCACCTTCGCCGGGATCGAGCCGACCGCGGTGGCCCGCGACGCGGGTTCGGGCACCGTGCTGGCCACCTTCACCCCGCCGGGACTCGGCCCCGAGACCGCCCTGATCGTGGTCGAGCTGTACCGGCGCGGCGGCGACTGGAAGATCCGAGCCGTGGGCCAGGGCTACTCCAACGGCCTGGCGGGCATCGCCACGGACTTCGGCGTCTCCGTGGCCGAGGACGAGCCCTCCCCGCACGCGAGCGCCCCGAGCATCAGCGGCCCGCCCACGGCCCCCGCGAAGATCAATCTGGACAAGGGGAAGGTGTCCCTGACCAAGGGCTCCTCGGTGTCGCTGGTCAAGGGCGGCGCCCCGCTGCTGTCGCTGGTCCGGATGGGTCTCGGCTGGGACGCGGCCGTCTCGCGCGGCCGCCGCATCGACCTCGACGCCTCCTGCATCGCCTACGACGCGCAGCGCAAGGAGGTCGGCACGGTCTACTTCGGCAAGCTGACGGCCTTCAACGGCTCGATCCAGCACGCGGGCGACAACCTCACCGGCAAGGGCGACGGCGACGACGAGTCGATCGCGGTCCATCTGGGTTCGCTGCCGCCCCACGTGATGGGCCTGGTCTTCGTGGTCAACTCCTACTCGGGCCAGAAGTTCACCGAGGTCCGCAACGCCTACTGCCGCCTCCTGGACGGCTCCTCCGGCCAGGAGCTGGTCCGCTTCGACCTCACCTACGCCGAGCCCCGCACGGGCGTCATGCTCTGCAAGCTCGTCCGCCAGTACACGGGCGAGTGGGAGATGACCGCCCTCGGCGAGTTCGCCGACGCCAAGTCCGCCAAGGGCATGGTCAAACCCGCCGCCGCCCTCCTCTGACCCCGGGCCGGGGCCCTGGGCTTTTGTGATCATCCGGGCCTAAGGTGACGTTCGTGCTGAACGTCCCCCTTGCTCCGCGCGAGCGTTCACTGAGCGAGTCGACGGCCGCGATGCTGGCCATGCTGGCGGCCGTGGTCCTGGTCGCGGCGAACGTCGCCGACTTCCTCTCGGGCGATCGGGCGACGGCGACGGTGGCCTGGGTCGACGGCCTCGGCTTCCACCAGGTGCTGCCGATGCTCGTCGCCGCCTGCCTGATGCCGGTGCGCTCGCTCTTCCCGCTCGGTGCCGCGATCACGATCGGGTACGGCCCGCTCCGGGCCCTGGACGCGGCCGGCCGGATCGAGGCGATCGCCCGCGGCGGCCACGAGGAGTTCGCGCTCGGAGCCGGGCTGGCCCTGATCGCCGGGGCGCTGCTGCTCTGCGCCACGGGCTGCTCGGTCGCCGCGCTGGCCGGGCATGGCGAGCTGCGCCGCTCTCGTCGGTGGGCGGTCCTGTGGGCCGCGGCCGGAGGCCTGCTGGCGCTCGTCCAGCTCGTCGGGCTGTGGCTGCCGTGGACGCGGGTGAGCGTGGAGATGACCCGCGACGAGCGCCGGGTCGTCAAGGCCCATGAGTGCTGCACGATGTTCACCTCCGACGGCACCCTGTCGAGCAACGTCCTGACCGTCGCCGGCACCGTCCTGGCGGCCGTGGTGCTGACGCTCGCGCTGTGCCTTCTCTCGCGGGCGGCCGCCGCCGGGATGATCATCGGTGTCGGGGCCTTCTACCTGAGGGACGTCCTGGCCTCCGGGTCGACCTGGCTGATGGCGCGGGTCGCGCAGAAGGAGGTCCTCGCCGAGATGGGCGCGGGCCCCGAGGAGCTGGAGAAGTACCGGCCGGAGGTGAGCGTCACCCTGCTGCCCGGCATGTGGATCTCCACGGCCGGCGTCGGCCTCATCGTGCTGGCCGCCGTCGCCCGGACGGTCACGCGCGCCGCTCCCGAGGAACCGCCCGAGGAGCTCACCGGTCCCGTGATCGACCCCTACGGCATCGAGCGTCCGCATCCGGGCGTCGAGGTCATCAGCTCTCCCGGGCAGCGGTGGAACCGGCCGCACTGACGCCCGGACGCTCCTCCCCGGCCTGTGGACCATTCCGCGGGGAACCTTGCGCGGGGATGGATCCGCCCGCTTCCGGTGTCCATGCGCGCACCTGGATCATGAACAGTTCACGACCATGCGCCTGCACAAGATCATGATATTTCAACTCCATGCACATGCTTGGGCACGGCGTGCCATTGCACAGATCGCATTCGACGGAACGCGATCAGACGCGCGTGCTGACGACCCGCTTGAGCGCGCTCCCCTTGACCCAGGCCTTCCACGAAAGCTGATAAAACCCCCACCCGTTGTTCCAGGCGAGCGGCCGGGACGTGCCGGTGATCTTGACGATGTCACCACGATATGACCAGTTCATAAACCATTTGGCCTTATCGGCGGGCGAACGCACGCAACCATGACTGCAGTTGCGGTTACCCAGGCAAGAAGGATCATCCATGTTCTGGTGGATGTACTCGCCCGAAGCGGAGATACGGGTGGCCCACGGGACCTTCTCGTCGTACCACCCCGGATCGCCCTTCTTCTTACCGGGCGGGCGCATGCGCTCGAGCTTGCTGTGCGCCATCGTGAGGTGGTACCCGCTGGTGGTGACCTGGTGGTCGATGCCGTCGGGCCAGACGTCGCCGCCGCTGCCCATGCTGATCGGCCAGCTCGTGATGAGCTTCTTGTTCTTGTAGACCCTCAGCCGGTGGGTCTTGGCGCTCGCGACGATGTAGTGCGCGTCGCCGATCTTCCAGATCTGCTTGTAGTTCCGGATGCCGTAGATGCCCTTGCCCGACCGCACGCCCTTGAGCTTCGCCGCGAAGGCGATCTTGGTGTTGGCGGGCCAGTACTTCCCGTTCGGCGGCCGGAAGATCGCGGTCTGGACGCCGTTCATGACCGTCCAGAACCAGGCCCCCCGGGACGCCTTGGTGGTCTTGACGACCAGCATCCGCTCGACGGCCTTCTTGTCGGTGACCGTGCGGTTGAACTTCACGATCACCGGCATCCCGACGCCGACCTTCTCCCCCGGCATCGGCGTGATGTCGATGATCTGGAGGTTCTTGGCGGGCTTGAGCGTCTTGAAGGTGCTCGTCTCGGTGCTGACCTTGCCGTCCGGGTTCCTGGCGGTCGCGGTGACCGTGTACTCGGCGCTGGGCGCGAGCGGGTCACTGGCCTTCCAGGCGGTGCGGTCGGGGGAGAACTCGCCGGGGATCTCCTGCCCCTGGTAGGAGACCTTGACGTCGTCGAGCGTCCCGTCCGCCGACCGGACCACGACGCCCTTGTCCGGTGCGACCCCGGTCGCGGCGTTCCGCGGGCTGATGCTGATCGCGGCCGCACCGGCCGTGGTCCGCTCGACGCCGTCGACCTTCGTGGCCTTCTCGGGTGTCGAGGAACAGCCCGCGAGGAGCACCACCCCGCACACCGCGGCAACCATCCGTCGCACGTGGACCTTCTTTCCCCTCGACACCCCGAGCCCCCGGGGGACCTTCCGTACCTTACGATCGCTCTGCCTATGACTCCCCCACAGTCAGGAAAGTTCGGCACATCTCACAATTTTTCAGGTTGTGGCAAGGGCCGTGGTGGGGGAGAGCCGGGCCGCCCGGACGGCCGGATACAGCCCCGCGACGGCCCCGATGAGCAGCGTCGCGGCCAGCGAGCCGAGCACCGCCCAGGCCGGGACGACCGTCCGCCAGGACTGGGTGACCGCGTAGGCCCCGGTGACCCCGGTTCCCATCAGCACCCCGGCGAGACCGCCGAGCGCCGACAGCATCAGCGACTCGGTCAGGAACTGCAGCAGCACATGCCCGCGGGTGGCCCCGAGCGAGCGGCGCAGCCCGATCTCGGAGCGGCGCTCCAGCACCGAGATGACCATCGTGTTGGCCACGCCGACCCCGCCCACCAGCAGCGCGACCCCGCCCAGGCCGAGCAGCAGCGCGGTGAAGGCGCTGCTCGTGGCCTTGCGGGCGATGAGCACGTCGGACGGCCGCGACACCTTCACCTCGTTGGGCGCCTCCGGATTCGCCGTGGCCGCGAGGACGTCGCGGACGGCCTCGACCGCGTCGTCCCTGGTGCGCGTGTAGAGCATCGTCGGATGACCGTCGAAGCCCAGGAGATCCGCGGCGGCCTCGCGTCCGACCAGCGCGGCGGCGTCGAGTTCCGGCGCCAGCGGCACCGGCTCGAGCACGCCCACGACGGTGAACCACCGCCTGCCCACGAGGATCCGCACGTCGGGCCCCGCGGCCCCGATGCCCAGCCGCTCCGCCGCCGACGCCCCCAACACGACGGCCGGATAGCGGGCGGTGGCCCTGTTCAGCCAGGTCCCGTCCGCGATCCGTGCTCCCACGGCGCCGGGCAGGCCGAGGTCGGCGGCCTGGACCGTGATCCCTCCGCTCTCCCCCGCCGGGATCCGGTCGTTGCGGTACACCTTCGCGTCCGGGACCCGCCCGGTGGAGGCCGCGCTCGTCACCGGGCCGACCCTGGAGATCATCCGCACGGAGTCGAGGGGGAGCGTGGCGGCCTCACCGGACACCGAGTCCCCCGGCGCGACCGTCAGCAGGTTCGTCCCCAGCGCCGCGAGCTTGCGGTCGAGATCGTCCCGCCCGGAGGCGGAGATCCCGACGACCGCGACCATGGCGGCGATGCCGATCGCGATCCCGAGGGCCGACAGCACCACCCGGGTCCTGCGGGTCCGCAGCCCGGTCCCGCCGGCCCGCAGCACGTCACGGGGGCGCAGCCGCGACGGCGGCGGCAGCGCGTTCACCTCCGCCCGCCCTGCGTCGTGAGCAGCCGCCCGTCGAGCATCGGCAGCCGGACCGGCAGCGACGCCGCGATGTCGCGGTCGTGCGTGATCACCAGGACGGTCGTCCCGGCGGCGTTGAGGTCGTGCAGCAGACTCATGATCGATTCTCCGGAGGTCGAGTCGAGGTTCCCGGTCGGTTCGTCGGCCAGCAGCAGGGCGGGGGAGCCGACCACGGCCCTGGCGATCGCGACGCGCTGCCGCTCACCGCCGGACAGCTCGGTCGGGACATGGCCGAGCCGGTGCCCGAGCCCGACCCGCACCAGGGCCTCCTCCGCCCGTGCCCGCCGGCCCTTGAGCGGAAGGCCGGTGTAGAGCAGCCCGTCGGCGACGTCGTCCAGCGCCGGCTGCCCGTGGCTCAGATGGAACTGCTGGAACACGAAGCCGATCCGGTGCGCCCGCAGCGACGACAGCCGCCGGTCGGTCAGCCCCGCCACGTCGTGCCCCTGGATGCGGACCGTCCCGGTCGTGGGCCGGTCGAGGGTGCCGATGAGGTGCAGCATCGTCGACTTCCCCGAGCCCGAGGGCCCGACGATCGCCGCCATCTCCCCTTCTCCGACCGTGAGGCTCACCCCGCTGACGGCCGCGACCCCGCCCGGATAGGTCTTCGACACCTCGACGAGCTCGACGACCGGCGTCACGACGGCATCCCGACGACGAGCCCCGCCCGCAGGCCCGATCCGCCGACCTCCACCCGTCCCGACGCGAACAGCCCGATCTCCACCGGGACGATCCGCGCGGCACCGTTCTCCACCACCTGGACGCCGTAGCCGCCCTCCGCCAGGGCGAGCAGGGCGGCGACCGGCACGGTGAGCACGTCCTTGCGGCGCCCGGCGGTGAAGTCGACGTCGAGGGAGGCCTGGTCGAGCCCGTTCAGCGCGGCCGGCCGGTCGACCCCGACCGTCACCTCGAGCTCGGTGGTGTCGTCCGCCCCGTTCTCGCCCGGCTCCACCACGGTCCTGGACCGCAGGACCCGGCCCGGCACGCTCCTGCCCGACGGCAGCCGGACCGCCACCGCGACCCCCTTCCTCACGAGCCGCTGGTCGGCGACGTCCAGGGAGACGGTCACCACCCGGGCGCTCCCGCTGGTGGTCAGCACCGCCGCACCGGGCTGGAGGTCGTCCCCCTCGGAGGCCTTGCGCGCCGCCACCCTGACCGGCCCCCGCGCGAACAGGACCCGTCCCTCCTCGACGCTCCCCGTCTCCTCCAGCCCGAGATCGTCCTGCCACTCCCTGACGGCCTCGGCCGTGGCGGAGCTGTAGGTCTCATCGACGGTGAACCCGCGGTAGCCGAGCGCCCACAGGTTCCGCTCGAACTGCCTGACGTCCCGGCCCTTCACCCCGGCCGAAAGCGCCCGGTAGACGGGCAGGTCCCCGTACATCAGCACCACCGGGCCGTCGTCGAGGCGGTACAGCACCCGTCCCCTGGCGATCACCCTGCCGGTGGCGGGCAGCCAGGTCGCGGTCCCCGCCAGCCGGGTCGACAGGGTCCGGGAGCCGTCGAAGCCGAGGGTCCCGCTCTCCCGCCGGGTGTCGACGAGGGTCTGCCGGTCGATCGTCGCCGTCGTGGGCGGCAGCTTCCCGCGCGGCTGCGGCCGTCCCTGGCCTCCGGAGCCGATCCCGTTCGCCGCGGCCGCGACGACGGCCGTCCCGCCGACGGCGAGCAGCGCGGCGATCACCCGTCCGCGGCGTCTCACCCCTCCTCCCGGGTCGTGAGCCGCCCGCCGTCATCGCCCTCGGGCCGGTACTTCGCGCACGCCTTCTCCGCGGCCTTGAACTTCGCGCTCGTCGGGTCGAGGTCGTGGGAGCCCTGGATCTGGGTCGAGCCGTTCTCGTCGGGGTCGGGGAAGTCCGGCAGGCCGTTCTCCCGCATGCACTTGGCCAGCTTGCGCTGCGCCTCCACGACCTTCGGGTCGGCCTTCACCGGCTCACCGCCGTTGGGCAGCACCTTCTTGCACTTGAGGTTGGCGGCATCGGCCTTCTCGGGGTCGGCGCCCTTGGGCATACTGAGGCCCACGCCGCCGCCCTCCTCGATCTTCGGATCGGGGAAGTCGGGCACGCCGTTCTCCCGCATGCACTTCGAGTAGGCGAGCAGGGCGTCCTTCTCCGAACCCGCCTTGAGAGAGGCGCTCGCCGACGCGCTCGGGCTCCTGCCCCCGCCCGTCGCCACGTCGTCCCCGTTATCGGCCGGCGCACCGCACGCCGCGAGCGTCAGGGCCAGGACGGCCACCACGGCCGGAAATCTCATGTCGTCTCCCTTCGGCCCCGGAGCGGGGCCGTCGGGAGGGAGTCAAACGACCGGCCGGTTTCCCGGCCGTTACCGCGGACGCTAACGCCGGCGAAACACCGCCTCGGCTACTGATGACGCATGCGCATACTCGTCGTCGAGGACGAACCCCTGCTCGCCGGGGCCGTCGCGGAGTGGCTGCGCGGCGACGCCCACGCCGTCGACGTCGCAGGCGACGGCGGCACGGCCCTGGAGAACCTCGCGGTCCACGACTACGACGTCGTCGTCCTGGACCGCGACCTGCCCGTCGTCCACGGCGACGACGTCTGCCGCTCCATCGCCGCGGGCGGCTCCCAGGCCCGGATCCTCATGCTGACGGCCGCCACCGACATCGCCGACCGCGTCTCGGGCCTCACCCTCGGCGCCGACGACTACCTGCCGAAGCCGTTCGCCTTCCCCGAGCTCGCCGCCCGCGTCGTCGCCCTCGGCCGCCGTGCCAGGCCCGCCGCCCCTCCGGTCATCGAGCGCGCCGGGATCCGCCTCGACCAGCACCGCCGCGAGGTCTACCGGGACGGCCGCTACGTGCCGCTCTCCCGCAAGGAGTTCGCCGTCCTGTCGGAACTGCTGCGCGCCGACGGAGCCGCCGTCTCCGCCGAACGGCTGCTGGAGAAGGCCTGGGACGAGCACGCCGACCCGTTCACGAACGTCGTCCGGATCACCGTCCTGAAGCTCCGCCGCAAGCTCGGCGAGCCGCCCGTCATCCGCACCGAGCCCGGAGTGGGGTACCGCGTCCCGTGATCCACCGCATGACGATCCGCGCCCGCCTCGCCCTCGTCTACGGAAGCCTGTTCTTCCTCGCGGGAACCGTGCTCCTCGGCGTGACCTACGTGCTGGTCTCCAGCCGCATGCCCGCCTCCGGCGAGGAGACCTTCACCCGCGGCGGGCCCGAAGGGGGGATCCCGCCGGTCGGCGGGACCATCAGCTACCACGCCGCCCAGCAGGACGTCCTCGCCTCGCTCCTCACCCAGGGCGCGATCGCCCTCGTCATCGTCAGCGCCGCCGCCAGCAGCCTCGGCTGGCTCCTCGCCGGGCGCCTCCTCCAGCCGCTCAACCGGGTCACCGAGACCGCCCGCCGCATTGCCGAGGCGCCCGCCGCCGACCGCGGCCTGCACGAGCGCATCGCCCTGACCGGCCCTCCCGACGAGGTCAAGCAGCTCGCCGACACCTTCGACGTCATGCTCGAACGCCTCGACCACTCCTTCGACGGCCAGCGCCGCTTCATCGCCAACGCCTCCCACGAGCTCCGCACCCCGCTGACCCTGAACCGCGCCCTCCTCGAGGTCGCCGTCCACCGCCGCGACGCCCCGCCCGAACTCCGCCACCTCGGCGATACCCTCCTCGAGATCAACAGCAGGCACGAACGCCTCATCGACGGCCTCCTCATGCTCGCCCGCGCCGAACCCGAGGTCACCGAGCACTCCTACGTCGACCTGGCCGACATCGCCGACCATCTCGCCGCCCGGCTCCCGCCCGGCAAGACCGACCTCCGGCTGTCCCTCGAGGAGGCCCCCACCAGCGGAAACCCCGTCCTGCTCGAACGGCTCGCCCAGAACCTCGTCGAGAACGCCCTGCGCTACAACCTCCCCGAGGACGGCTGGATCCACATCACGACCTCGACCAGCCCCACCGGCGAGGCCGTCCTGACCGTCGCCAACACCGGCCCGGTCGTCCCCCGTTACGAACTGCCCGGCCTCTTCGAACCGTTCCGCCGGCTCGGCGAGCGCCTCCACACCACCGCGGGCGCCGGGCTCGGCCTCTCGATCGTCCAGGCCGTCGCCCGTGCCCACCACGGCGACATCACGCTGGAGGCCCGCGACTGCGGCGGGCTCACCGCCACCGTCACCCTCCCCGCACCAGGGTGACGTCCGGCCCCGCGGCCCTACGATGGCCCACGGTCCGTTTCCTCACCCCCGGAGACCCCCGTGACGTCCGACTGGCGCGACCTCGACCGCTCCACCCGCAAGGCCATCCTCCGCGGCGAGCCCGCCCCGGACGAGCGCACCGCGCACATCGCCGTCCACCACGCCACCACGGTCCTCGGCCAGAGCCTGTTCCGCCGCGCGCTGCCGCTGCTCGGCTGGGCCGTCGTCCTGGAGCTCCCCTACCTCGTCGCCCACGAGCTCGGCAGCCCCCTCAGCCCGCTCTTCCTCGCCGTGCTCGTCCTCGGCGCCCTCTTCCTGATGTACCGGGTCGCCGCCTCCCGGCTCGCCTACAACCGGGTCATCAACGGGACCGTCGCCTACCTGCCCGCCGCGCCCGCCCCCGCGCCCCTTCCCGCGACCGGCGAGCCCACCGCGTTCTTCCAGGACACCCGGCCGATCCTTCTGAAGATCACCGGCCTGACCGTGCTGTTCGCGGCGGCCTGCGGCCTCGGGTTCCTCCTTGACAGCACCCTGCTGGCCGTCACCGGAGCGGTCCTGACCGGGCTCCTGCTGTTCCTGCTCGGCTACTTCGTCCACACCTGCGTGCTCCGTCCCCGCCCGCTGTTCTCCTTCACCTCCGGCGGCATCGAGATCCCCTCCTGGCGGCTCACCATCCCCTGGCGGGAGATCGCCGAGATCCGGGTCACCCCGCTGCGCAACAAGCCGAACTCCCCCCACCGCGTCATCGCCTTCCTGCTCACCGACCCCGCCGCCACCATCGGCGCCCTCAGCCGCGTCAACGCCGTGGCCGCCCGCACCAGCCTGCGCTTCTACGCCACGCCCCTCGCCTTCGCCGACGCGACCCTCCACCACGACGCCGACGCCATCGCCCGCCTCGCCGCCCCCCACACCGCCGCCCCCGTCCTGCGCTCCGCGGTCTGAGGCGTGTCGTCCCCGCCCGGCACCGGACCCGATGGTCAGATGGGCGGATGCGCACGGCCCCGCTCCTGCTCGTCCTGCTGACCGGATGCGCCCCGACGGCGACCCCGGTGACGTCCACGACGACCGTCACGGCGGCTCCCCGGACACCGCAGCGGCTGCTCGCGGGCCTCAGGGTCGCCGCGAACCGCGACTCGGCGCACTACGACCGCGGGGCGTTCGGCCCCGGCTGGTCGGGCACCGGCACCGCCCCGCCGCTCCCCGACGGCTGCCGCGCCCGCGACGCCGTCCTGAAACGCGACCTCACCGCCGAGACCCTCTCCCGCACCAACCCGTGCCTGGTCATCGCGGGCACGCTCGCCGACCCCTACACCGGGACCACGATCAGCTACCACGTCGGCCGCGCCTACGAGGTCGAGCTCGACCACGTCGTCGCCCTCGGGGCCGCCTGGCGGTCCGGCGCCTCCCGCTGGACCGCCGCCCGCCGCGCCGCCTTCGCCAACGACACCTCCAACATGCTGGCCGTCGCCCGCCGGGCGAACCAGGAGAAGAGCAGCAAGGCCCCCGACCAGTGGAAGCCCCGCCGCGCCTACTGGTGCCCGTACGCCACCCGCTGGGTCACCGTGAAGTCCGCCTACTCCCTGACGATCACCGTCCGCGAGCGCGACGCCCTCACCGCCATGCTCGCTACCTGCGCTTGAACACGTTGAGGACGCCCCTGGCGATCTCCCGCCCCAGCGTCGTGCCCACCGTCCGCGTCATCGACCTGAACGCCGACGACTTCAGCACCTGCTCGACGGCCGACGCCTGCGGCTTCTCCTCCGGCGCGGGCGCCTTCTCCATCCGTCCCGCGAGCATCTCGTAGGCCGACTCCCTGTCCACCGCCTGTGCATAACGCGCCGTCAGCAGCGACGCGTCCAGGACGCCCCGCATCACCGCCGGATCCGACGGCGCCATCAGCGACCGCGGCGCCCGCAGCCGCGTCCACGCCACCGGCGTCGGCACCCCCTTGTCCGACAGCACGGTCACCACGGCCTCGCCCGTCGCCAGCGAGGTGAGCAGCTCACCCAGGTCGTAGTCCGTCTTCGGATAGGTCGACACGGTCGCCTTCAGCGCCTTCGCGTCGTCCGGGGTGTGCGCCCGCAGCGCGTGCTGCACCCGGCTGCCGAGCTGGGCCAGCACCTCCGACGGGACGTCCTTCGGCGTCTGCGTCACGAAGAAGATCCCCACCCCCTTCGACCGGATCAGCCGGACGGTCTGCGCGATCGACTCCAGGAACGCCTTCGACGCCCCCCGGAAGAGCAGATGCGCCTCGTCGAAGAAGAACACGAGCTTCGGCCGGTCGAGATCCCCCACCTCGGGCAGGTCGTTGAACAGGTCCGCCAGCATCCACATCAGGAACGAGGAGAACAGCGCGGGCCGGTCCTGCACGCCCGGCAGCTCCAGCACCGAGACCACGCCCCGCCCGTCCGGGGTGGTCCGCAGCAGCTCCGCGGTCTCGAACTCCGGCTCCCCGAAGAACTGGTCCGCCCCCTGGTCGGCGAACGCGATGAGCTGCCGCAGCAGCACCCCGGCCGTCTGCTTCGACAGCCCGCCGAGCGCCTTGAGCTGCTCCTTGCCCTCGTCCCCGACGAGAAACTGGATCACCGCCCGCAGGTCCTTCAGATCCAGCAGCGGCAGCCCGTTCTGGTCCGCGAAGTGGAACACCAGCCCCAGCGACGACTCCTGGACGGCCGTCAGCCCCAGCACCTTCGCCAGCAGCGTCGGCCCGAACGACGTCACGGTCGCCCGCAGCGGAATCCCGTCCCCGACCCCGCCGAGCGCGAAGAACTCACACGGAAACCCCGCCGGACGCCACTCCTGCCCCACCGAGGCGGCCCTCTCGGCCACCTTCGGATCATCCACCCCCGGCGTCGCCATCCCGCTCAGATCGCCCTTGACGTCCGCGAGGAACACCGGCACCCCGAGCTCGGAGAGCTGCTCCGCCATCACCTGCAACGTCTTCGTCTTCCCGGTCCCCGTCGCCCCCGCCACCAGCCCGTGCCGGCTGACGGCCTTCAACGGAACCCGGATCCCCGCCCCGCTGTCGACCATCCCGCCGACCACCAGCGCCCCGAGCTCCAGCACGGCCCCCTCGAACCGGTACCCGGCCGCCACGTCCACTCCGTCAGTCCCCATGGCTCATCCCCCCGAAAGATCACTTCCCCTCCGGCCCGCCCCGCGCGCCCCGATCCGGGCGAGAACAGGGCGGGAAAACGAAAAAATCCCCCAATGCACTGGGCATTGAGGGATGAATCCGATGAGAGCGGAGGTGGCGAGATTTGAACTCGCGATGGGCTTGCACCCAAACCGCATTAGCAGTGCGGCGCCATAGACCGTACTAGGCGACACCTCCGTGGCCCTGGGGCCGCCAACAGGTTACAGGGCCGACGGCGATGCGGCAAAGCAGAAAGCGCCGAGGTGGGGGGAACTAGTTCTGGGAAGGGGTGCAGAGCTTCTGGAGGGCGTCGGCGGTGGTGGCGACGCGGGTGGTGATCTGGGGGCCCGGGGGGCGGCCGAGGGAGACGGCGTCGGTGAGGGCGTCCAGGGCGTCGGCCACGGAGTTGGCGGCGGATTTGAGGGGCTGGTCGGTGGTGTTGGCGGCGGTGGCGCGGAACTGCTTGGCGGCCTCGGCGTAGGTCTGGGCGAAGGTCTGGCTTCCGGTGCCGGCGGTCTCGGGGACCGTCGTCCGGCCGAGGGCGTCGATCGTGGCCTGGATCTCGGCGCAGGCGGCCTTGCGGTCGGCCCCGTCGGAGCCGGTGCAGGCCGTCAGGGGCAGGAGGAGCGCGAGGGAGACGAGGGCGAGCAGGCGCATGGGAGGTTCCTGGGGGTGGGGGACTCCGTTGGGTGAACAGTATCGGGATCAGGCGGGTGCGCCCTCCGGGTTCCCGGCCGGCCGGGGGAGGGGGAAGTCGCGGCCGAGGTCGGTGTCGTCGCGGAGTTTGGCGACCGCGCGGGAGACGGTCGACTTGACGGTGCCGACGGTGACGCCCAGCCGCTGGGCGATCTCCGCTTCGGACATGTCCTCGTAGTAGCGGAGCATGACGGCCGTGCGCTGCCGGTCGGGGAGGCGGCCGAGGGCCCTGCTGAGGGAGTCGTTGAGCTCACAGCGGCGGGTGTGGTCGTCGACGGGCTGGTCGGGCAGGTCGCCGGTGGGGTAGATCTCGAGCTTGCGCCGCCGCCACCAGGAGATCTGGGTGTTGACCATGGCACGGCGGACGTAGCCGTCGAGGGCGGCGTGGTCGTGGATGCGGTCCCAGGCCAGGTAGGTCTTGGTGAGGGCGGCCTGGAGGAGGTCCTCGGCGTCGGCGCGGTCCCCGGTGAGCAGCAGGGCGGCGCGCAGGAGGGCGGGACCTCTTCCGGTCACGTACGCGGAGAAGGCCGCATGGGTGGGCTCGCCCACTACTGACCTCCGACCCGAGACCCGCGCTTGAGCGGTACTTTCGCACGAGGTCCGTCATTACGGCTTCATCAAAGCCCCATTTTCGGTTCAACCGGGTGGTGAGAACCTCTACCGGGTGCTGTAAATCCACTCCCGGACAGCAGCAGTTATGGACAAATTGGTCGACAGCAGTCCGGGGGTGGGTAACTGTTGACAAGCACTGTCCAACCGGATGAGTGGAGTGTTGATGCTACGTCGCCGCAGGTTGAGATCGGCGGTGCTGGGCGCGGCCCCGGAGCGGATCCTCTCACCGGGGGAGCCGCCGCTGCGGTCGGTCGAGGGCCGGATCGTCGACGCGAGCCCGCACCTGCTCGTGCTGCGGTACGGCGTGCGTGAGCTGCGGATGCCGATGTCGGAGAAGACGCTGGTCTGGTACGGGGGCCGGGCCGGCCTGGGGGAGCTGCTGCGGGGGCGCGACGTCGTGGTGCGCCCGACGGGCGACGGCCTGGCGGCCGACCGGATCTGGGTGGACATCGTGCGGGTGAGCGGGACGATCATCAGGGCGGAGAAGGACGTCGTCGAGGTCGACCAGGGCCCGCACCGGCCCCGCACCCGGGTGGTGATCCCGCGCCAGAACCAGAGCCAGATCCTGGTGCGTCATCCGCGGATGGAGCCGGGGCAGCTCTTCGACGTGATCGGCCGGTCGTCACGGCACGGGGTCGTCGCGGTCAAGCCGGGGACGGCTCAGCCGGGCGACATCGCGCCGCCTCCCGCGCGTCCGGGCGGCTCCGTGGTGCGGGGGACCGCGACCTGGTTCTCCGGCGCGGGGCGCGGGGCCGCCTATCCGCGCGTCGACCGGTGGGGCGACGCGGGCGGCTGCGCTGACGCCCCGCAGCCGTGCGCTCCGGTCCCCTTCCTGTCGGTGGGGAGCGCGATGAAGGTCCGCAACGACTGCACCCGCCGCTCGGCGGACGTGATCGTGCTGGAATGCGGCTGTGCCGGGGCCCGGTTCTGCGACCGGTGCGTGGAGTGCGGGACCTCGCCGCGGGGCCGGATCATCGAGCTGACACCGGCGAGTTTCGTGGATCTGGGCGGCGATCTCGCGGACGGCTGTTTCAACGTCACGGTGGCGGTGGGTGGGTGATGGACGCGTTCCGCGAGGCTCAGGTTCTCGTGCTGCTCGTGGTCTTCCTGCTGGCGTGCGTGGGGAAGACCGTGTCGCCGGGCAATCGTCACCAGCTCGCCTGGGCGGGCCTGGAGGGCGTGCTGTGCCTGCTCCTGCTGGTGTCGGGGCATCCGGCGGTGCGGCTGGCGACGGCGATGATCCTGGTGGCGGCGACCTGGATGCTGGGCGAGCTGAAGACGCGACGGCCGGAGGAGGGGTGCGGCTGTTTCGGTTCGATCAGCTCGTCCAGGATCGGCCGCCGGACGATCCTGCGCACGGGTCTGCTGGCGGCGGCCGCGGGGGCGGCCATGGGCGTGTCCGCGACGGGGGCCCGGATCTCCCTGGACGTCCTCGGCTGGCGGGGCGTGTTCCTGGTCGTGGAGCTGGGCTTCCTGATGGCGATCTCGCCGGAGCCGGTGGCGTTGCTGAAGCGCACCCGGATCACCTGCGACCGCCGGGACGTTCCGTTGCGGGCCACCATGGACGTCCTGCGCGGAAGCGACGCGTGGAAGACCTGGGAGGACCACGTGCCGGGAGAGCCGATCGAGGTGTGGCGGGAGCTGTGCTGGCGGTTCGTGGTGTTCGAGGTGGAGGGCGGCGAGCTGGTGTTCGCCGTCTCCCTCGGCCCGGACCGGGAGGTGCGCGTCACGCTGGTGGAGGAGGTCTCCGATGCCAGTGAGACGGGCCCGAATCCCGCCTATGTTCTCGTATAGCAATCTCTAGGCAAGTCGCTAGACAGCCGTAGAGGCCCCTGAGCAGGGGACTCTAAAGCTCTCTAGTAAAGACGCTAGAGATCCTTAGAAAGGGCGATGCCCGCTTCCGTCCTACTCCGGCTGTGCTCGCAGGAACTTGCCGAAGTGCGGGACGGTGAAGGCGACGATGCCGCGTTCCGCGCTGTAGATCAGGCCCTTCTTGATGAGGCCGTCGCGGGCCGGCGACAGGCTGGACGGCTTGCGTCCCAGCTCGTCGGCCACGGCGGAGGTGGAGACGGGCTCGTCGCCCAGGGCGGCCATGGCGCGCATGTAGTCGCGTTCGGCCGGGGTGGCGCGCTCGTAACGGCTGCCGAAGAAGCCGCCCGCGAGCTCGCTCTCGACCTCGGGCGAGGCGACCTTGATGTCGTGCTCGGTGATCGGGGTCTGCGGTGCCAGATCCCACACGATCTTCGCGTAGGCCTGGACGAAGTAGGGGTAGCCGTCGGCCGCCTCGTAGAGGGCGTCGAGGGCGCCCGGGGTGAAGGTGACGTCCTCACGCTCGGCGGGGGCGAGCAGCGCGTGGTCGGCGGAGTCGCGGTCGAGCCGGTCGATCCTGGCGTACCGGAACAGCCGCTCGGAGTAGGACTTCGACGCGCTGAGCACGGCCGGGAGGTGCGGCAGCCCCGCCCCTACCACGATCAGCGGCCCGCCCGTCTGCGACAGCTCGTGGCAGGCGGCGCACAGGGCGGAGACGTCGTCGGGCTGGACGTCCTGCATCTCGTCGACGAACAGGCCGATCCCGACGCCGAGGTCGGTGGCGACAGAGGCGGCCTCGACGAACAGCTCGAGGAGGTCGATCTCCATGTCGCCGGAGTCGGCCCGGCCGCGGGCGGCGGGCACGTCGATCCCGGGCGACCAGCGGTGCACGGAGGCCTTCTGCCGTCCGGCGCCCTCCTGCCCGGCCTGCGCGAACGCCTTCAGGATGCCGAGGAACTCCTCGATCCGGTCGGGGGCACGGTGCCGGGGGGCGAGCTCGCGGATGGCCGTGTGCAGCGCGGCGGCGACGGGCCGGCGCAGCGACTGCTCAGGCCGCGCCTCGATCTTCCCGGTGCCCCAGAGCCGCTGGATGGCCATCGAGCGGAAGGTGTTGAGCAGCACGGTCTTGCCGACGCCCCGCAGCCCGGTGATGATCATGCTGCGCTCGGGGCGCCCGCGCGCCACACGCTCGAGGACGACCTCGAACTGCTGGAGTTCCCGGTCACGGCCGGCGAGTTCGGGAGGACGCTGCCCGGCTCCGGGCGCGTAGGGATTGCGCACTGGGTCCACGCTCTCGGACTCTATGAGGGCGTATAGCTGCGGTCTTAGATTTCCGTATATACATCTACGGCGTGTCGCCAAAGTGGGCACAATTCACCCCCGTCCACCGGTCGCTCGACCCATCCCCTGGTCATCGAAGATGCGTTCGACTGTTCGAACACACTAGCGCACCGTTCGAGCGGCTGTCTGCCGCGTTACGCAATCTTTTGACGGGTAAACTCCCGCCCATGGGAGAACCCCGCTGGCTCGACGACGCCCAGCAGCAACAGTGGCGTGCGTACCTGCAGGGAAGCACCCAGCTCTGGGACGCTCTCGACCGCCGGCTGAAGTCGTCCTTCGGCCTGACCATGCCCGAGTACGAGATCCTCGCCCGGCTGTCGGCCGCCCCCGACCGCACCCGCCGGATGGCCGAACTCGCCGACGAGGCGCTCCAGTCGCGCAGCCGCCTCTCGCACACCGCGTCCCGGCTCGAGGCCAAGGGCCTGGTCATCCGCGAGCCCTGCCCCGACGACAGGCGCGGCATCAACGCGATCCTCACCGACGACGGCTTCCGGCTCCTGGAGAAGGCCGCCATCGACCACGTCGAGGCCGTCCGGGACTACTTCGTCGATCTGGCCGCCCCCGAGGACCTCGAGGCGATCGGCCGGGTCTTCGCCGCCGTCGCCGCCCGCACGGAGACGGCCTGACCCCGGCCCCGGGGTGCGGAACGGCCCGTCAGCTCAGCCCGGTCAGGAATCCCAGCGACAGCAGCGTCAGGGCCAGCCAGCCGCCGATCATCCCGAAGCCGAAGGCCCGCCACGCGCCGCCCACGACCCAGGCCAGCAGGGAGCCGACGCCGAAGGCCACCACGACGAGCACGACGGCCTGCGGCAGCGCGCTCACATGATGGTCGTGCAGCGGCACCCACATGACGATCAGGTTGACGATCGCGTACGTCACGAACCCGAACGCCGCGAGGATCCGGGTCTGCCACGACGGCACCGGCCCGAAGACCTGCGGCCACGCCGACCCGACGCCCAGCGCCTCCACCCGGGCCGCGCCCCCGCCGGTCTCCATCCCGAACAGTTCGTCCGAGAGTGTCGGCTGCTCATCGGGGGCCGTCATGCGGAATCCTGAGGCGATGGACGCCCGTGCTCACTCGAAACCGGCCCGCCGGACGCTCTGCGTCCTCGTGCTGACGCCTCTTCTGATCGGCGCGACGGCCGGATGTGGCCAGTCCGACCCGGCCCCGAAGCCGTCCTCCCCGGGGGGCGCTTCCTCTGCCGCGAAACCTTCTGAGAACCCGTCGTCACCCTCGTCCACTCCCTCCCCCACGGCCACCGACCTGCCGTTCCGAGCGACCATCGGCCCGGTGAACCGTCAGATGCTGCGATATTCGTGGAAATCCGGCTGTCCCGTGCCGCTGAAGGACCTGCGCGTCATCACGATGCCCTATTGGGGATTCGACAAACAGACCCATGCGGGCGGCAGGCTGGTGGTCAACGCGAAGGTCGCTACCGGCATCGTCAACACCTTCAAACAGATCTACGCCAAGCGCTACCCGATCAGGAAGATGGTTCTGGTCGACGAGTACAAGGGCAGCGACTTCGACTCGATCGAGGCCGACAACACCTCGGCCTTCAACTGCCGCGCCGCCACCGGCTCCTCGAACTGGTCCCGCCACGCCTACGGCATGGCCGTCGACATCAATCCGTGCGAGAACCCCTACGTCGACACGGCCGGAACGATCTACCACAAGCGCTGCGCGAGGTACTACACCAACCGCTCCGGCAAGCTGCCGGGCGTCATCACCGGCGGCGACGAGGTCGTCCGCGCCTTCCGCACCATGAACTGGAAGTGGGGCGGCTACTGGGCCGGCACCAAGGACTACCAGCACTTCAGCGCCTCCCGCTGACGACGGCCTAAGGGATCTTCCAGAGTTCGACGCGCTCGGACTCGGTGGCCACGGCGAGCCTGTCGTCGGCCCAGAAGGCGACCGCGGTGACGGTCGCCGACGCCTTCACGGTGCCGGGCAGCACGGCCATTCCCTCGCTGTTCCACAGCTTCACCGTGTCGCCGTCGGCGCAGGCGAGCATGGTGCCGTCGGGGCTGAACGCGATGGCCTGGATGGTCTTGCCCGTGCCGCTCAGGGTCTTCTGGCGGACCCCGTCCTTCCACAGCATGATCTTGCCGGTGTCGCCGCCGACGGCCAGCCAGCGGCCGTCGGGGCTGAACCGCACGACCGGCAGCACGCCGGGCGACTCCGCCAGCCGCCTCCGCTCCAGGTACACGCCCTCGACTCCGACGCGGGCGACGTCCCCCTGCCTGCTGATCGCGATGGCGAACGGGCCTCCCTCGGTCTTCGCGGGGGTCGTGGTCCGCTTGTGCGTCCGCACGGACCACTCGCTGAGCAGGCTGTTCCCCGCGATGGTCAGCTTGGCCGAGTCGGGCGAGAAGGCCAGGGAGTTCTTCTGGTCGAGCGCGAGCATGAGCTTGGAGGCGTCGAGGTCGGGCAGGTTCCACAGGAACGCCGGGGCGTCGTAACCGCTGGCCGCCAGGTGCTTGCCGTCGGGGCTGAACGCCAGGCCGAAGGTCGCGTACTGCGGCCCCTTGAGCACGGCCAGCCGGTGCTGGGCGTGCGGGTCCCACAGCTGGACCGACTTGCCGTCGGTGCCGACCGCGAGCGTCGCGCCGTCGGGGCTGACCGCGAGGGACCGCACGGAGGAGGCCCCCGTCAGCAGCTTTCCGGCGGCCTCCGGCAGCGCGGGGACGGGCTGCTCGGCCCGCGCCCTGACGGTGTCCGGCGGAGTGTCGCGGCCGGTCCAGAACAGCGCCCCCGCCGACAGGACGGCCAGCGTCACGATCGGCGCGAAGTAGCGGCTGCGGCGGGCCCTGCGGAGCTTCGCGGCCCGCCGCGGCCGGGACGGCAGCGTGACCTGCTCGCGCGGGGTTCCGGACTGGGTGGCGCCCGCCAGCAGCAGCGCGGTGTCGGAGGCGGTGAGCCGCTGGCCGATCTCCTTGATGAGCAGCCCGTCGAGCAGGGGCCCGAGCAGCCCGGCCCGGTGGCACGGCCGGTGCGGCGCGGTCAGGATCGCGTGGAAGACCTGGTTGGCGTTGGTGCCGGGGAAGGGCTGGTGCCCCTCGACGGCGTAGTAGAGGGTCGCGCCGAGCGACCACAGGTCGGAGGGCGCCTCGGCGCGGTCGCCCTTGGCGCGTTCCGGTGAGCAGTAGGCGGGCGCGCCCATCACGAACCCGCTCTGGGTGATCGAGGTGTCGCCCTCGATGGTGGCGATGCCGAAGTCGGTGAGGACCGCCCGCTTCGCTGTGATGATCACGTTGGACGGCTTCACGTCCCGGTGCACGACCCCCGAGGCGTGGGCGGCGCGCAGCACCTCGAGGAGCTGGAGGCCGATCTCGGCGACCTGCTCGACGGGCAGGGGGCCGTCCTCCTTGATGATGTCCTCGAGGGAGCGGCCCTTGAGGTACTCCATGACGATGAAAGGGCAGTCGTCCTCTTCGACGACGTCGTAGACGGTGACCGCGCCGCGGTGGTCGATCCTGGCGGCCGAGCGCGCCTCGCGCAGCGACCGGGTGCGCCGCTCCTTGCGCTGCCCCTCGGCCAGGTAGGCAGGCAGATACAGCTCCTTGACCGCGACTTCCCGGTCGAGGCGTTCGTCATGTGCCCGCCAGACGACGCCGAAGCCTCCCCGCCCGATCTTCTCGATCAGCCGGTACTGACCGGCCACGAGCCGGCCGATCTGAGCTACCACATGTAGAAAGATAACGAGAGCCGGCGCCCCTGCAAAGGGACCTATCGGACAGATGCATAGACGATGACGTTGGATGTGTAATGACCGCGGCTCTGGTCGAACGATCCGCCGCAGGTGATCAGCCGCAACTGGGCGTCCGGGGTGGGGCCGTAGACCGACGCCGTCGGGAAGTGGTCCTTCGGATAGGTGACGACCTGGTCGACCACGAACCGCACCGTGACCCCGGCGTCGTCCTCCACCAGGACCTCCTCGCCCTTCTTCAGCTCCCCGAGCTTCGCGAACACCCCGGGGCCGTCCTTGGAGTCCACATGCCCGGCGATCACCGCGGGGCCGGGGTCCCCCGGCTGGGCTCCGCCGCCGAACCAGCCCGCCTGCATGGCCACTTCCGGCGGCACGACCACTCCGGACGCGTCGGTTCCGAGGCGGATCAGGGAGCCGTCCACGCCGATCGACGGGATCCGCAGCCGCTTCGGATCCGCGTGGTCGGGCACCGCGACGCTCGTCTCGGGGACAGCGACCTGACCGGGCACCGCCGACCAGGTCGTCGAGGGCGCGGCGGATGCGGCCGCGGGCTCCCTGGCCGAGCCGCCGCTGCCGCACCCGGCCAGCGCGAGGACGAGCCCGAGCGCCGGGACGGCGGCACGGCGGAGATGGAAGCCGCATGGTCGCGATGGGGGCGCGGTCACCACCGCGACCATGCGGCGCTCAGGGGGTGTCATGCGGTTCTTCAGCCGGTGGTGCGGCGCCCGCGCACGACGAAGGCGGCGAGGGCGGCCGCGGGGAGCAGCAGCCAGAGCGGGGAGGGAGTCCGCGAGGGGCGCTCGGCGAGCCCGCCCATCCCGGTGTCGATCGCCCCGTTCGGGACGACCTTCCCGCCGGTCGTGTCGAGGATCGGCAGCAGGTCGAGCCCGGACGGCCGGTCCAGCACGACGACCGTGTACAGCGATCCGGCGCTGAGCGGCAGTTCCTTCGAGGCCGAGCCGTGCGCCCCGGTCACCTTCAGGACGCTCTTGCCGGCCTTGGCCTGCTGGTAGTCGGTGATCCCGGCGAAGGTGAGGCCCTTGAGCCGCAGCCCGGGAGCCTTGACGTCCAGCGTCGGGTTCTTGAGCGACGCGGCGAGCACCCGCACCCCGGCCCTGCCCGAGCCGAGGTCGGCGGCGTCGTCGAGGACCTGGAGCTTGATGCCCTTGTAGGGGCCCATCCCCGCGACGGTGTAGGCGCCGCCGGCCTCGACCTTCACCGAGGTCGACAGGACGGGATCGGAGGAGGCGGCGGCGTCGGCCGGCCGCATCGCGACGGTGTAGGAGCCGGTTCCGAGCTTCTGGTAGGGCGACAGCGCGCCGTATCCGACGTGCTTGAGGACCAGGCGCGGCTTCTTCTTGCCCGCGTCGTAGAGGTAGACGTCGACTGCCGGGGTGTCCGGTGACAGGTGCGCGAGGCGCACATAGCCGTCCTCGGGGGCCGCGTGGGCCGCGGCGGTGGGGGCGATGGAGGCGGCCGCCACGACGGCCACGGCGGCGATCCGGATACGAGGGGTCATGTCACGAACAATTACCTGTCAGAGAGCCACCATGCGACCACAACACCCAAATCCACCCCCGATCGATATCCCGCGTTCGTCAACTCAGGTTGACACCGCCCGGACGTCAACCTATGTTGACATCATGAACGACGGAGTCCAGCTCGCGCAGGACGCGAGCAGCCGCGACCCGGCCATCGGGCTGCGGGCGGTGCGGGCGCTCAGGGAACTGGCCGAACGGCTGGAGACCCTGCAGGTCCGCAACGCACGCGACCTCGGATGGTCGTGGCAGGAGATCGCCACGGTCCTCGGCGTCAGCCGCCAGGCCGTCCACAAGAAGCACAGGGGAGTCGACGAGCAGCGGCCGGGCTGGCTGCCGGGAAGGGGTAAGTGATGTTCGAACGCTTCACGAAGGAGGCCCGGTCGGCGGTCACCGCCGCCCAGCAGATCGCCCGGGGGATGAACCACGGCGGGATCGACACGGGCCATCTCCTGCTCGCCCTCTACGCCGAGCCCGCCGGTGCCGCCCACCGGTCCCTGGCCGCGCTCGACCTCGATCCGGCCGACCTGCGCCGCCGGGTCAAGAACACGATCGACGGCCTGGACCCCGAGGCGCTGGCGATGATCGGCATCGATCTCGACCGGGTCAGGGAGGCCACCGAGGCCAGTTTCGGACCCGGCGCGCTCGACGCGTCAGGACCGGTCAAATCCGGTCACATTCCGTTCAAGCCCGAATCGAAGAAGGCCCTCGAACTGTCGCTCCGACAGGCGATCAAGAACAAGGACACCTTCATCTGCGGCGGCCACGTCCTGCTCGGGCTGCTGATGCTGCCCGACTGCACCGCCGCGCGGGTCCTGCGTGAATGCCGGGTGAACACCGAATCGCTCAAGGTCGAGATCACCCGCGAAATCGCCGCGGACGCCGCCTGACACGCGGCCGAACTGTCCAATTTGCCGCCTTGTCGCCTCTTTCGGCTACGCTCGCGCGCATGACGGACAACGAACCGGATCCCGCGCGCAGCACGCAGCAGTTCCGTGCGTTCCAGCAGCAGCAGAGCCAGCCGGAGCAGGTACCCTCCGGCGGCTTCCCGACCGGCCTGGTCATCGGCGTCGCGGCGGTGGCCGTGCTGGTGATCATCGCGGTGGCCGCGTTCATGGTGTAGCTGCGGGACCGGAGCCCCGGACGGCGGAGGGTATGGGATTCGAACCCATGGGACCATCGCTGGCCCGGGCGCTTTCAAGGCGCCTGCACTCGTCCACTATGCGAACCCTCCAGGGTGCGGACACCAAGATATAGCGTGTGCCCCATGCATGCGATCTCGATTACCGAGCCCGGCGGGCCACAGTCCCTGGTTTGGGGTGAAGTGCCCGATCCCACCGCAGGTCAGGGCGAGGTTCTGGTCCGGGTGACGGCGAGCGCGGTCAATCGCGCCGACATCATGCAGCGGATGGGCTTCTACCCGCCGCCCGAGGGCGCCCCCGAGTACCCCGGCCTCGAGATCGCCGGGACGATCATCGCCCTCGGCCCCGAGGTCACCGGCTGGAACGTCGGCGACGAGGTCTGCGCGCTGCTGGGCGGCGGCGGATACGCCGAGCAGGTCGCCGTGCACCACAGCCTCCTGCTGCCCGTCCCTAAGGGCGTGGAGCTCCGGGACGCCGCCGCGCTCCCCGAGGTCGCCTGCACCGTCTGGTCGAACGTCTTCATGCTCGCCGGGCTGAAGAAGGGCGAGCGTTTCCTCGTCCACGGCGGGGGTAGCGGGATCGGGACCATGGCCGTCCAGCTCGCCCACGCGCACGGCGCCCGGGTGGCCTGCACGGTCGGCACGGAGGAGAAGGCGGAGCGGTGCCGGGAGCTCGGCGCCGACGTGCGGATCAACTACCGGACGGAGGACTTCGTCGAGTTCGGCCAGTTCGACGTCATCCTCGACAACATGGGCGCCAAGTATCTGGACCGTAACGTGACGGCCCTCACCAACGGCGGCCGGCTCGTCGTGATCGGCCTCCAGGGCGGCGCCAGGGCGGAGCTGGATCTGGGGAGGCTCCTGATGAAAAGGGCGAGCGTCCACGCAACCTCACTGCGGGCCCGCCCGTTGCAGGAGAGGGCGGCGATCGTCGCCTCGGTGCGCGAGAACGTGTGGCCGCTGATCGAGTCGGGCGAGGTCAGGCCGATCGTCGACCGGGTCCTCCCCATGGAGAAAGCGGCCGAAGCGCACCAGATCATGGAGAACAGCGGACACTTCGGTAAGATCATCTTGGAGAATGGGCATCATGAGTGAGCAGCAGGAACCCCAGGTAGTGATCGTCGGCCCCGGTGAGCTGAACGGGGAGGACGAGAACGAGAAGGGCGTCGTCGACATGGTCGAGCAGCCCGCCAAGGTGATGCGCATCGGCAGCATGATCCGCCAGCTGCTCGACGAGGCCAAGGCCGCCCCTCTGGACGAGGCCGCCCGGATCCGGCTCGCCGAGATCCACACGAAGTCGATCAAGGAGTTGAGCGACGGCCTCTCGCCCGAGCTGGTCGAGGAGCTGGAGCGCCTCGCCCCGTCCTTCAGCACCGAGGCGCCGAGCGAGGCCGAGCTGCGCATCGCCCAGGCCCAGCTCGTCGGCTGGCTGGAGGGGCTGTTCCACGGCATCCAGACCACGCTGGCCGTCCAGCAGATGACCGCCCGCGCGCAGCTCGAGCACATGCGGCGGGCCCTGCCGTCCGGCCTGGTCCAGCAGAACGAGTCCGAGCGCGGCGGCTCGACCGGTCCCTACCTGTAGGACCAGGGCACCGTTCCCGGGGCCGGGCCCGCCGGCGCTACTTCAGCAGGCGCTTGCGGAGCCCGGCCTTCTCCTTGGACGTGACGCGCAGGCCCTTGGCCAGGAAGCGGTCGAACGTCCCGTACCGCTTCTTGATCTCGGCGTACCAGGCGTCCAGGAAGGACCTCTGGACGTACAGCGTCGGCCGGATCAGGATCGGGTCGATGTGCTCGCTCTCGTACCACGTGAGCAGCTTCTTGTTGGAGGCGTCGAGCTCGGCGTTGGAGCGCAGGTAGTCGGCGTAGATCGTCTTCTTCGGCACGCCGAGGGCGGTCAGCACGATCGCCGTCATGACGCCGGTGCGGTCCTTGCCCGACGTGCAGTGGAACAGCAGCGGCTTCTTCGTCGCGGCGATCAGCCGGAAGGTCTTGGCGAACTGGGCCCGCTGCTTCGGGTCGCTCACGAAGCGGCGGTAGCCGTTCTGCATGAAGGTGACACCGGGGTTCAGCGAGATCGTTGTGAGGAGCTCGGCAAGGCTTCCGAACGGAATGCGGGCGGGCACCCGCTTCACCCCTTCGGGAAGCCGATCTGCCCCGTTGGTGTCGCGCTCGGAGGCCGACCGGAAGTCCACCGAGGTCTTGATCCCGAGCTTCTTGAGGGCCTTGATCCCCTCGGGGGTCACCTTGCTCAGGCTGGCCGAGCGGATCACCAGTCCGTAGCGGACCTTCTTCCCCTTGGCAGCGGTGTACCCGCCGATGTCGCGGACGTTGAGCGCGCCTCCGACCTTGATGATCCGGGGCGGCTCGTGGGCTGAGGCGGGCGCTGCGACCAGTCCTGCGAGCAGGACCGGGGGGAGGGTCAGGGCGACGAGTCTCATGAAGAGCCACTCTCACATACCCACCGGTCACTTATGCAACAAAATCAGGCAAACTGGGTGTCGATATGCCGAAACTCATCGCGTCAGACCTCGACGGCACCCTCCTGGGAGCCGACGGGACGGTCTCTCCCCGCACCGCAGCAGCCCTCCGCACCGCCCGCGCGTCCGGCGCCGGGTTCGTGATGGTCACCGGCCGCCCCGCCCGCTGGATCCACCAGATCGCCGACCAGGTCGACCACGCCGGGTACGCGATCTGCGCGAACGGCGCCCTCATCTACGACCTGTCCACCGAGCAGGTGGTCAGCAGCAGCTGCATCCCGCCGCGGACACTCGGCGAGGTCGTCGCCCGGCTCCGCGACGCCTTCCCCGACCTGCGCTTCGCCGTCGAGTACGGTCAGGGATTCGTCTTCGAGGCGCGCTTCAACCTCGGCAGCTGGGACGCCAAGGCGCTCCAGGGACGTCCCGTCGACGACGCCGAGCTGATCGCGACGCCGGCCGTGAAGCTCCTGGCGCTGCACCCCACCGCGGACCCGACCGAGCTCGCCGACCGGGCCGCCAAGGAGGTGGGCGACCTGGTCACGGTCACCCACTCCTCGTTCCGCGCCCTGCTGGAGATCAGCGCCCTCGGCGTCACGAAGGCCACCGCGCTCGCCGGCTACTGCGACGCCCGCGGCCTCACGGCGGCCGACGTCGTCGCGTTCGGCGACATGCCCAACGACCTGCCGATGCTCGCCTGGGCCGGACGCCCCTACGCCATGGCCAACGCCCATCCGGCCGTCCTGGCCGCGGTCGCCGACCACACCGGCGCGAACACCGAGGACGGTGTCGCGCAGGTGCTGGAGCGCCTGTTCCCCGGCTGACCTACTTGACCGGGGTGAGGACCTCTTTGCCGATGAAGCGCTGGAGGGCCTTGGGGACGCGGACGGAGCCGTCGGCCTGCTGGTGGTTCTCCAGGATCGCCACGATCCAGCGGGTGGTGGCCAGGGTTCCGTTGAGGGTGGCGACCGGGGCGGTCCTCCCCTCGCCGTCCTTGAAGCGGATCGACAGCCGCCGCGACTGGAACGTGGTGCAGTTCGAGGTCGAGGTCAGCTCGCGGTAGGCCTCCTGGGTCGGCACCCAGGCCTCGCAGTCGAACTTGCGGGCCGCGCTGGTGCCGAGGTCGCCGGCCGCGGTGTCGATCACCCGGAAGGGGAGCTCGCACTTGGCCAGCATCTCCTTCTCCCAGGCCAGCAGCCGCTGGTGCTCCTCGTGGGCGTCGGCGGGGTCGACGTAGGTGAACATCTCGACCTTGTCGAACTGGTGCACCCGGATGATGCCGCGGGTGTCCTTGCCGTAGGAGCCCGCCTCGCGGCGGAAGCAGCTCGACCAGCCGACGTACCGCTTCGGCACCTCGGCCAGGATCTCGTCCATGTGGTAGCCCGCCAGGCCCACCTCGGACGTGCCGACGAGGTAGAGGTCGTCGGCGGGCAGGTGGTAGACCTCGCTGGAGTGGTTGCCGAGGAACCCGGTGCCCTCCATGGTCTCCGGCTTCACCATCACCGGCACGTACATGGGCGTGAACCCGGCCTCGATCGCCTGCTCCATCGCGAGGTTCAGCAGCGCCATCTGGAGCTGCATACCCACACCGGTCAGGAAGTAGAACCGGCTGCCCGAGATCTTGGCGCCGCGCTCCATGTCGATCGCGCCGAGCAGCTCGCCCAGTTCGAGGTGGTCGCGCGGGGTGAAGTCGAAGACGGGAAGCTCCCCGACGTGCTCCAGGACCACGTAGTCCTGCTCGCCGCCGGCCGGTGCGCCCTCCTCGACCAGGTTCGGAACGGTCTTCAGCAGCTTCTCGAGCTCGGCGCCGAGCTCGGCGGCCCTGGCCTCGAGGTCCTTGACCTGCTGGGCCATCTCCTTGCCCTGGGCGATCAGGGCCTGCTTCTCCTCGCCCTGCGCCCGGGAGACGAGCTTGCCGGAGGCCTTCTGCTCGGCCCGCAGCTGCTCGAACGCGGTCAGCGCGGAACGGCGCTCCTCGTCCAGGCTGAGCAGGGACTCGACGACGGACTCGTCCTCGCCTCTGGCCCGCTGGGAGGCGCGCAGGACGTCCGGGTTCTCGCGTAGGGCTCGCAGGTCGATCACGCGTCCAGGTTATCGTCAGTGACATGCCCGAGGGCGACAGCATTTACCAGGCCGCATCCCGGCTGCAGAGCGTTCTGGGCGGGGAGACGCTGACGCGCGCCGATCTCCGGGTGCCCCGGCACGCCACCGCCGACCTCACCGGACGGAAGATCGTCGAGGTGGTGCCGCGCGGCAAGCACCTGCTCATGCGCATGCCGGATCTCACCCTGCACAGCCATCTCCTCATGGACGGCTCGTGGCGGATCTTCCGTTCCGGCGAGCGGTGGCGCGGTCCCGGCCATCAGATCAGGGCGATCCTCGAGGTGCCGGCCGCGAGCGTGGTGGGCTACCGGATCCACGATCTGCGGCTGGTCCGCCCCGCCGACGAGCGGCTGATCGTCGGGCATCTGGGCCCCGACCTCCTCGGTCCCGACTGGGACGCCGAGCTGGCCGTCCACAACCTGTGGAGGGAGCCGTCCCGGCCGATCGCCGAGGCGCTGCTGGAGCAGCGGAACCTCGCGGGGATCGGCAACGTGTTCAAATCGGAGATCCTCTTCGTCAGCCGGACCAGCCCGTGGGCGCCCGTCCAGCTCTCCGATCTGCCCCAGATCGTGGAGAACTCCTCGAAACTGCTGCTCGCCAACCGCGAGACCCGGGTACGGAACACCACGGGCTCCCTCCGCGATCCGGTGTGGGTCTACGGCCGCGCCGGACGCCCGTGCCTGCGCTGCGGAACCCCGATCAGGTCCGCCGAGCTGGCGGGACGGGTCACCTACTGGTGCCCCGAGTGTCAGCGGTGACGGCCAGCCACTCCGTGCCGCCCGCGTAGCGCAGGCGCCAGGTCCCCGCCCCGCCGGTGAGCGTCTTCTTGAAAGTGCCCTTCACCGTGAAGGTGCCCCTGGACACGAACGTCTTCGAGCCCTTCTTGCGGAAGGAGATCTTCACCCTGCCCTTGAGGGAGGACCAGGAGCCGTTCTCGATGGGCGAGCCCACGTACTGGACGAGCCGCGCGGACACGACGCTCCTGCCGCCCTTGCGGGTGATCTTCACCCGGGAGAAGCCGGTCTTGTACCGGGTGTTCGAGGTGATCTTCCGGCTGGTGGTCCCGTAGGCGGCCGTCCAGGTGCCGTCGTGCGGGAGGACGTGCCGCAGCGCGAAACGGCCCTGGGAGTCGCCGGTCAGCGGCACGTACAGCGAGTCGCCCGGACGGCCCTTCGGCACGTAGGTGAGGCCGACCGGCGCCTTCGCGACGCCCTTGCCGTCCTGGACGACGCGGCCCGTCACCGCGACGAAACCGTCCTTGCCCTGGACGGCCCTGAGGTCGCGGATCTGGGCGGCGGCGGCGTGTGCGGGCCCCGCCACGACGGCCCCGGCGAGCAGGGCCACCGCCGTGAGAAGAACCCGCACGAATGCCTCCTAAGCAATGAAGTGACAGCACTCTATGGCACGGTCACCGGACGTCGACGTAGTCGGCCGAACTCGTCGACCGGTAGTGATCTCCGTCGCCGTGGTAGCGGGCCTGGAACGAACCGTCCCTGACCGCCCTGGTCGTGAAGGTGTAACCGCCCCTGCGGCCCGTCCAGGCCCAGCCGGCGAACTTCCAGGCCTTGCCCTTCGGCTTGAACCAGATCCCGACGCGCACCTGGCGCACCGGCTTCCAGTGGCCGAAGACCAGGTCGGAGAGCGTGCCCTTCACGGTCAGCTTCCGGCCCTTGCGGACCGGCTCGGGCCGGGCGTCGGCCGACAGCCGCGTCCTGGCCTTGGTGTCGATGAAGATCCGGCACTCGACCGGGGGCACGACGGTCGCGTCGCCGGTGAAGCCCGGCAGCACGATCCGCCAGTGGGCGTCGTTCCTGGCGACGGCCTTGAAGGAGAACCGGCCCTTGCGGTCGGTCCTGGTGCGGGCGTAGGCGTCCCAGTGGACGCCGTCGGAGGAGGTGGACAGCTCGACCTTGGCCCGCCGGTTCGGCCGCCTGGTGCCGTCGGGCGAGACCAGCGAGGAGCGTCCCTTGATGGTGAACTTCGAGCCCAGGGTGAGCGTGGCGCTCTTGGTCAGGCCGTGGAGGGTGGCCACCTTGGTCACCGCGGGCTTGATGTCGACCAGGGTCGCCTCGGTCTGGCCGTCGGTGACGGCGTCGTCGACCGCGACCTTCCACTGCGCCTTGACCGTCGCGGGGGCGCTCACCCAGAACCGGCCGTGCTCGTCGGTCCTGGTGTTCTCCGCGGCCTTCCAGGTCTTGCCGTCGGCGGAGCTGAGCAGCGTGACCGCGCCCTGGTAGGGCACGGTCTTCAGGGCGGAGTCCCGGTAGGAGAAGGCTCCCTTGAAGATCACCTGACGGTTCTTCACGATCGGGCTCCGCGGCGGGGTGACCCCGACCGGGACGGCCTGGTACCGCAGGTCGAACTGGCCCGTGGCGGGACCGTCGGTGTACTCCTTCGTGACGGAGTCGTAGTACCTGACCCTGACATAGGAGTGCGGGGCGGCCACCCCGCTGAGGTCGAGATCGCTCTCGTAGAGGCCGTCGGCGCCCGTCTTGGCCGCGGTGGCCCCCTGTGCGGGGACGCACCCGAGGTCGCCGCAGACGCTGAAGGCCAGCGGCAGGTCGGCGATCGGCACGTCGGGGGTCGCCGGATCCGCGTCCGCGGTGACGAAGGAGCCCTTGACGCGCACCTTGTCGCCGACATGGCGGGTGGCGTCGCTGGTCGTGAGCGCCGCCGTCGCCTTGACGACGGGGGCCGGCGGGTCGGCGTGGGCGGGGGTGGACAGGAAGGGCACGGCCGTCAGCACGGCCAGGCCCGAGAGGAGTACGCGTTTCACGTGGGAGCCTCTCGCTCGATCTTTGGACCCCATGTGACGCGCGTCACGACCGATAAGTTCGGAAAATAACCAGAAAAGGCCGTCCTGATAAAGGACGGCCTTTCTGTGGCATTTGTTACTTAGCGAACGTTCACGTACGTGGTGCCCGAGTACGCCACGAAGTTACTGCCGCTGCCGTGGTACTTGACGCGCCAGTAGCCGTCGCGGGTGTCCTTGATCTTCTTGCTGTACTTGCCGTTGGCGCCGACCCAGGCCCAGCCCTTGAACTTCCAGGTCTTGGAGCCCTTGGCACGGAACAGGACCGCGACCCTGACCTTGCCGAGCGCGCTCCAGTGGCCGTCCACCTTGTGGACGAGCTTGCCGGAGACGGTGATCTTCTTGCCCTTGCGGATGTTGCGCGGCCCGACCTTGGCCGACAGGGACGTCCGGTAGCGGGCGTCCACCCAGACCTCGCGCTGCGTGCCGAGCAGGCCGTCCGCGACGGGGTTGGGCTTGAGCACGACGCGCCAGCGGGCGTCGCCGCCGGCGGTCTGGGTGAAGCGGAAGCCGCCGTCGCCGTTGCTGTTCGCCGAGGCGACCCAGTTCCAGACCTTGCCGCCGTCGGTGGAGGTCAGCAGGTCGAGACCGGCGGACGTGCGCTGGCTCTGGTCGTGCAGGTCCGAGTCCAGGCCGATCCGGTAGGTCGTGCCGGTGATGGAGAACGCCTGGTTCTTCTCCACCGGGTTGGGCCGGGCCTTGAAGTTGTAGATCGCGGTCCGGTACTGGATCGCGTAGTTCTGCGTCGTCGCCGAGGACTTCTTGTACGAGCCGTCCCCCAGGAAGCGGGCGCTCAGCACGCCGCTCTTGGGGAACTTGAGCTTGGCCACGAACAGCCCGTCGTCCGTGGTGGTGACGATCTTGTCGTTGCCCGCGGCGTCGAGCAGGACGGGACGGCCGGTGATGCCGTCGCCGTTCGCCTTGGACAGGGAGCCGACGATCGTGACGGAGTCACCGATGTAGTTCGGGGCGTGGTTGATGCTCTCGATCGTGATGACCGAGGTGGCGGGCGCCGCCAGCGCGGGGCTGGCGAACGTCAGGCTGCCGGCCGCGAGGGCCAGGCTGGTGGCAGCGGTGCCGATCTTCCGCACGGATCCTCCGAGGGGGGTACGTGCCCCTAAGGACACATGAGACGTATGCGGTGCGATCACCCGTTATACCAGTGTTTTAAGAAATCTTTCACAGTCGATGCAACCTTTGGGCCCACTCATGTGTCGGGTCTCCCGGCCCTCAGGGGCGGCGCCAGGTGAACCGGGGCGGACGCCGCTCCAGGAAGGCGGCGATGCCCTCGGGCGCGTCGGGACCGGCGATCTCGGCGTCGAGCCAGCCGCGGGTCCGCTCCCTGGTCAGGGTGCCGTCGGCCAGGCCGTTGACGATGTCCTTCGTCGCTTCGAGCGAGAACTGGGACCGGGACGTCAACGTGCCGGTCAGTGAGATGATCCTTTCGTCCAGATTGTTCGCGATCTCGGAGAGAAATCCGATGCGCAGCGCGTGTTCCGCCGGGACCAGGTCCGCGGTGTAGAGCAGGTACTTGGCCGAGGCCGGGCCGACGAGGCCGACCAGCCGGGCGATCGCCGAGCTCGGATAGACGATCCCGATCTTCGCCGGGGTGATCGCGAACCGGGCGTCCGGCGCGGCGATCCGCAGGTCGCAGGCCGCGGCGAGCTGGCAGCCGCCGCCCACGCAGAACCCCCTGATCGCCGCGATCGTCGGCTTCGGGAAGTTCGCCAGGGCGTCCTCGGCGGCCATCGAGAGGTTGGCCTCGCCGATCTTGTTGATGTCGGTCAGCTCGCTGATGTCGGCGCCGGCGCAGAAGTGCTCGCCCGCCCCGGTCAGCACGAGCATCCGCACCGCCGGATCCTTGGCGAACCCCGCCAGGAGCTCCGGCAGGGCCCGCCACATCTCCGCGTTCATCGCGTTCCGCTTGGCCTGGTTGTCGATCCGCACCGTCGCCACACCATCCGCGACATCCCACCGCAAGGTCATGAACGCGATCCTACGGCGCGGTAACTTCCCTCAGGCCTGCGGCCGGAGCAGCTTGATCTTCAAGGCCGCCTGCTGCGCCGGGCCGAAGCCGAGCCCCTTGGCCAGGAACGCGGAGAACGATCCGTACGAGGTGTCGATCTGGGTGAAGGCCGCGTCCAGGTAGGACGCCTGCACGCCGAGGACCGGCACGAGAAGATCCGCGTCGATGCCCTTGGACCGCAGGTAGGCGAGCGTCTGGGCGTTGCCCGCGGCGAGTTCGTCGTTGGAGCGCAGGAAGTCGGCGTAGACCGTCTCCTTCGGCACGCCCAGCAGCTTCAGCAGGACGGCCGTCATGACGCCCGTCCTGTCCTTGCCGGCGGTGCAGTGGTAGAGCACCGGCCGCCGCGAGGCGAGCAGGGTCCTGAGCGTGTCGCCGAGCGCCCGCCGGGCGGCCTCGTCGGTGACGATCAGCCGGTAGACCTGCTCCATCGCCCGAGCGCCCTTGCCGTCGCCGAGCAGGTCCCGGACCTGCTGCGGGGTCAGCGTGGCAAGGCTCGCCAGGGCCGTCAGAGGCGAGTTCGCGTCGCCGGGGGCGATCGGGGCCGCGACCGGCCGCACCCCGGCGGGCAGGACGTCGGCGCCGTCCCCCGCGACCTCGGACGGGCTGCGGAAGTCGATCGCGGCCGACAGCCCGAGCGGCGCCAGCGAGGCGGGGCCGGCCTTGCTGAGCTTGGCCGAGCGGAACACCCGGCCCCAGCGGACGGCGAGGCCGTCGCGGGTGGTGTAGCCACCGAGGTCGCGGACGTTGGCGGCGCCCTGGACCGGGACGACCCGGGTCGCCGCGATCTCGCCGAAGGGCACCCCCACCGGGGCGATCAGGAAGTACCAGCGGCTCGCCGGGTCGAGCCCGGCGACCCTGACGGTGGTGCCGCGGCCCGAGGCCACCCGCACCCGGTCCCCGCGCGGGACGTCCGGGTCCGTCGAGGCGAACACCTCGGTCCGCAGCCCCCTGACCTGCTTCCACGACACCTCGTGGACCCCGGCCGCGTCGAGGGTCACGACCGCTTCGGAGATCACCGCATGACGGGCGAAGTGCTGCTTCGCGGAGGGGGCCGCGATCGCGGGACCCGACACCGCGACCGTTCCGGCACCGATCATGACGGCAGTGAGCGCGGCGGCCGCGACCCGGTTCTTCGACATTAGGACAGACCCTCTTTCAACGGATTCAGTGGTACGAACCGTGACAGAGGGCCGAAAACCTCAGATGAACCCTACATATCCATGAAGGGACCGGCGTATGTGAACGGTCCTCGGATCTCCGGGTCGTAGGCCCGGAGGGGGAGGACCTGGAAGTGGGGGATCCACTCCTCGACCGGGGGATCGATGCCCAGGCCGGTGGAGAGGACGAAGCCGAAGCGGGAGTAGAAGGCCGGATCGCCGAGCAGGGCGACCAGGGGCTCGTTCCTGGCGTCGGCCTCGGCGACGAAGGCCGTCAAGAGCGTCCGGGCGATCCCCTGCCGCCAGCGGCCGGGCAGCACCGACAGGGGGCCCAGGGCCAGGACCGGGACGTCGCCGACGTGGGCGCGGGTGCCGAGGATGTGCCCGACCATCTCGGTGCCGTCGCGGGCGACCAGGGACAGGCCCGGAATCCATGCCTCGGTGGCCCTCAGCCGGTGCACCAGGCCGACCTCGACCGGGCGGCCCAGGTCGTCCAGCGGTGAGGGGAAGTGCTCGTTGGCCGCGAAGGCCACGTGCGTGACCGCCGCGATCTCCTCGATGTCGGCCGGGTACTCCGCCGAGACCCTCATCCGCGGAGTTCGTCGAGCCAGGCGGCGGCCTCGGCGAAGTCGGCGTCCGCGGTGCCCCGGCGCGAGTGCGGCGCGGTCCCGTCGGCACGGGCGTAGCTGCCGACGAACCGCAGGTCGGCGCAGACCCGGCGCAGGCCCATCAGCGCCTCGCCGACGCGGGCGTCGGAGATGTGGCCCTCGAAGTCCATCCAGAACAGGTACGAGCCGAGGCCCGCGCCCGTCGGCCGGGACTGGATCAGGGTCAGGTTGATGCCGCGGACGAAGAACTCCTGGAGGATCTCCAGCAGGGCGCCCGCGTGGTCGTCGCGGATGAAGGCGACGGCGGTGGTCTTGTCGGCGCCGGTGCGCTCCGGCGGGCGTCCCGGCCTGGCCAGCTCCACGAACCGGGTGACCGCGCCCTCCACGTCGTGGATCTCCGAGGCGAGGGCCTCGAGACCGTAACGGGCAGCCGCGAACGAGCCGGCGAGCGCCGCGTCGTACAGGCCGTCGGCGACGTGCTGGGCGGCCTCGGCGTTGGAGGTCGCGGCCCGCCACTCGGCGTGCGGGACGTGCGCCGAGAGCCAGCGCCTGCACTGCGGCTGCGCGTGCGGATGCGAGGCGACGGTCTTGATGTCGTCGAGGCGGGTGCCGGGACGCACCAGGAGCGCGAACTCGACCGGCAGATGGATCTCCGAGACGACCTGGAGCGGTTCGCCCGTGGCCAGTTCGTCCAGCGTGGTCGGCACGGACCCCTCGACGGAGTTCTCCAGCGCCACCACGGCCCGGTCGACGGTTCCGGAGCGGAGCGCGTCCAGCGCGGCCGGAACCGTCGGAAACGCGAACCGCTCCGCGGCCGCGGCGTTCGGCAGCGTCAGCAGTGCGGCTTCGGTGAAGGTGCCCTCTGGTCCCAGATAGGCGTAACGGTCCGGCATGAAAGCAAGGATAGCCAATACCGCCCCAGCGGCCCCCGGAGTCGCTCAGCTGTGGACGGCGTGCCCGAAGTCCGGGAGCGGGTCGTCCATGCCGACGACCGGGCCCTTGCCCAGCCGTGCGGCGCGCAGCGCCTGCTCCTCCTCGGGAGAGAGCATCGACAGGCCCCGGCCGTTCTTGACGACCTTGGCGTAGGTGCGGGTCTCGGTGCGGCCGTTGATCGAGCTGATCACGACACCGTCGCCCACGGCGTTGATGACGGCCAGGGAGAAGGACAGCTGTCCCGACATCTCCTTGAGCGCGTCGTAGTGCACGATCGCCATGTCGCGGAGGGCCTGTTTGTCGACCCCCGTCGCGACCTGCATCTGCCTGCGCAGCACATCGGCGCATTCCTCGACGACCTGGCTGACGCGGTTGTGCGCCACCAGTGCCACGGAAAGACCGGCCACCCCCGCGAGAGCTCCCACGACGGCCACGGTGATAAGCATCACGGGGCGAGCGTACCGACCTCCGCGGCGTCCTGAGAAACATCTTCGATATCCGCGGGTGTTTCCCGCCACATCCGCTTAACCAGCCAGACACCCAGAACGAACAGAAGCGCCACAGCGCCGAGGGCGTAGGAGCTCTGCATGATCCGGCCCAGGACCTTCTCCGGAACCGACTTCCACGGCTGGATGTGGGAGGTTCCCCACCAGGGGATGGTGAGCACGTAGAAAAGCCATGCCCCGGCCGCGGCGGCGACCCTCCGGCGGTCGGTCCCCGCACCCGCGAGAGCCCCGACGACCAGGACGATCCAGGCCAGATGGTGGATCCAGGCGACCGGCGAGAGCAGCACGGCGAGCAGGCCGGTGATCGCGACTCCGGCGATCTCGGCGCTCCAGGTGTCGGCCGGTCCGAGCCGTCCCGAGTCGGCGAGCAGCGACGCCCGGCGGGCGAACCTGAAGCCGAGGTAGGCCAGGACGGCGACCGCGATGAGCCAGACCAGCGCGGTGACCGCGTCCGGCCAGTACATCCGCAGCAGGAATCCGCGGAACGCCTGATTGGCGGTGCCGAAATTCGACCCGACCCGGTCCCCGTCGAACAGCGCCCCCTGGGAGTGCCAGGAGTGGAACGGCCACCAGAAGTCGAGGGAGTCCTCCGGCAGCAGCGCGAAGGAGACCAGGGTCGCCCCGGCCGCGGTCAACAGGGCGTTGGTCGCGGCCTCCCGGCGCCGGGTGATCAGCAGATAGATCAGGAAGACCCCCGGGACGAGCTTCACGGCCGTCGCGAACCCGATGAGGACGCCCCGCGGCCACCTCGTGCGCGGGGTGGCGCAGTCGGCGACGCACAGCAGCACCAGGAACAGATCGACCTGCCCGAACCGGAACTGGTCGTAGACCGGCAGCGGATAGGCCATCAGCGCCACCAGGACGCCCCACGCCAGCGGGCTCCAGTCCCCGGCGCGGGCGATCAGCGGCCGGAAGGCGTATCCGACCACGAGCACCAGGACCACGAAGATCAGCAGAGTCATGACGATCTGCGCGGCGGGCCACGACAGCAGCGCCATGGGCGTGGCGAGCAACGCCGCGAACGGCGGATAGGTGAAGGGCAGGAGCTGCGGCGGCTCGGTCAGGAAGTCGTAGACCGACGCCCCGCGCAGCACCGCGATCCCCGCGGTCCGGTAGACGTCGAGGTCCACCACCCGCTGGTCGATGGGGTTCGTCAGCCACCGGCCGACGATGGGGAGCATCGCCGCGACGGCGATCGACGCGCCGAGAAGGCAGGCGATCGCCCGCTTTCCACGCGAGCCGCCGGTGCTCTGACGATGAAATACGGGTCCGACCATGGGTCCATCCTGGCGTAATCCGACCACTAATCTGGGGACGGACCGTCTTGTAGGCCAGCAGTTGGAGGTGCCGTGGCCCGCAGGTGGGGTACCGCACGGGCGATGATCATTGCTCTCGTCGCAATGTTCGCCGTCCTGTTCGGCATACCCGCGAACGCCTCGTCCGCCCCGGCGAAGAGCGTAGTCGTCATCGGCGTTCCCGGTCTGCAGTGGAGCGACGTGACCCTCCGGGACACCCCCAACCTGTGGAAACTCACCGGCGAGAACGCCGCCGCCGCCATGAGCGTGCGGACCACGACGAACCGGACCTGCTCGATCGACGGCTGGCTGACCGTCTCGGCGGGCCAGCGGGCCCGGCTGAAGAGCGGAAGCTGTGCGCTGCCGCCCGAGCCCCAGCCGTCGGGGACGGGCGCCGTCGAACCCGGCTGGCAGGCGATCGTCGCCGACAACGCGAGCACGGGTTACGCGGCCAGGGTCGGGATGCTCGGCGACGCCGTCCACCGGGCGGGCGGCTGCACCTACGCCGTCGGCGCGGGCGGTGTGCTGGGCGCGGCCGACGCTTCCGGCTCGGTCGACCACTTCGCCCGCACGCCCTGGGACGTCCCCGCCGCCGACTGGACGAAGTGCGCGCTCACGATCGTCGACATCGACGAGCTTTCCGGCGTCTACGTCAGGGCCGGCGTCGACGCCTCGGGCGAGCAGGCGCCGGTCAGCCCCGCCCAGCGCGCCGCCGCGGCACGGGCCGTCGACGCGAGCGTCGGCCGGGTCGTCGCCGCCCTGCCCTCCGGAATCCCTCTGCTGGTCGCGGGCCTCGCGGACGCCACTGGAACGCCCCATCTCCACGCCGCGATCGGGACCGTCGCCTTCGAACGCGGCTACCTGACCGCGAACTCCACCCGCCGCGAGGGCCTGGTGACCCTCACCGACCTCCCCGCGACGGTCCTCCACATCCTGGGGATCCCGCAGCCGAGCGAGGCCGTCGGCTCCGCCTGGACCTCGGTGCCGTCCGCCGCCTCCGCCGCGCAGAAGGTCGAGAACCTCACCGACCAGGACATCGCCGCGCAGGCGATCCGGCTGATGAGCGGTGCCTTCTTCATCGTGCTGTTCGCCGGGCAGCTGCTGCTCTACGGGTTCGCCGCGATCGCGCTGCGCCGCGGCAGGCCCGGCCCCGGGCCGGTCACCCGCAGCCGGATCCTGGCCACCACCCGGGTCGGCGCCCTGGCGGGGGCGGCCGCGCCGGTCGGCACCTACCTGGCGAACCTGGTGCCGTGGTGGCGTTCCGCGCATCCGGCGCCCGCGCTCATGGCCTGTGTGCTGGCCGCCATGGCGCTCGTCACGGGTCTGTCGCTGGCCGGTCCGTGGCGGCGGACCGTCCTCGGCCCCGGCCTCGTCATCGCCGCGATCACGGCGTTCGTGCTCGGCCTCGACGCGATGACGGGCTCCGACCTGCAGATGAACGCCTTCATGGGGTACACCGCCCTGGTCGGCGGCCGGTTCTACGGCTTCGGCAACATGGCGTTCGCGGTGTTCGCCACCGCCTCGATCCTCAGCGCCGCCTGGCTGGCCGAGGGGCTGCTCGCCCGCGGCAGGCGGAACCCGGCGGTGGCCGTGGTCGTCACGATCGGGCTGGTCGCGATGGCCGTCGACGGGATGCCGGGCTGGGGCAGCGACTTCGGCGGGGTCGTGGCGATCCTGCTCGGCACCGCGGTCCTCACCCTGCTGATCGGCGGCTGGCGGGTCTCGGTCCTGCGTCTCGGGCTGGTCGGGCTGGCCGGGTCGGCGGTCGTCCTGGGGATGGCCTTCTTCGACTCGCTGCGGGCCGAGCCGACCCATCTCGGCAAGTTCTGGGACCAGCTCGCCGCCGGGGACGCCTGGGGCGTGATCATGCGCAAGTTCGAGGCGATGCTCCGCAGTTTCGGCTACTGGCCGTTCACGATCGTGGCGATCGGCGCGCTGCTCTTCCTGTTCCTCGTCCTCGCCAGGCCGCTGACCTGGCGGGCCGCCGCTCTGGAGGCCGCCTACCGGCGCACCTACACGCTGCGGCCCGCGCTGTTCGCCGGGCTGACCGTGGCCCTGGTCGGGATGCTGATGAACGACTCCGGCGTCGTGATCCCCGCCCTCGTGCTCACCCTGGCGGTGCCGCTGGTGCTCGCCGCGTGCGTCAGGGCGCTGGAACTCGACGCGGCGGACGCAGGCACGTCCAGATCAGAAGAGCCAGAACCGCGGCCGACACCAGCGGCATGACCGACGCGCGGAGCCCGGTCACCAGCCAGTGCAGGTCGTCGGGGAGGCCCGCCTTGAGCGGCGCCCTGGCCGGCAGGTAGGCCAGGCTCAGCAGGGACGTCCGCAGCAGCAGGACCCCGTCGAACCGCGACCACGGCAGCAGTGCCAGCAGCGCCCAGCCGAGCCCGTCGTACCAGGGCAGGGCGTAGGTCGCGGCGAACAGCCAGGCCAGCACCAGCGCCGCCGCCACCCGCAGGACGTCGCGGTCGTCGCCGGACGGCAGCGCCCTCGACAGCAGCCTGACCAGGTACAGCAGCAGGCACAGCGACAGGATCGAGATCAGCGGCTTGGGCAGGTCCATGCCGAGGACCCCGCCGCCCGCCCCGCCGAACAGATGCCAGACGTTGGCCAGGGAGATGAAGTCCGAGGCGTGCCTGACCTGGTCGAAGCCCTTCAGGCCGACGATCCCGTAGGCGACGCCGAAGGTCAGCCCTGCCCCGCCGAACAGGACGGCCGTCCCGCGGAGGTCGCGGGCGCTCCTCAGCAGGTGCCAGGCGGGCCCGCCGCCGACGAGCCCGGCGGGAAGCTTGATCGCCACGGCGGCGCCGACGATCAGGCCGGTGCCGAAGGTCCGCCAGAGCGTGGCGGCCCCGCGGGTGAAGACCGTCAGGGCCAGGACGGCCGCGGCGATCCCCCACACGTCGTTGTGGGCCCCCGACACGAGCTGGAACAGCAGCAGGGGATTGACCGTCCACAGCAGCAGGCCGCGCAGCCGGGCGCCCTCGTCGCGCGTCCGGAGGTACAGCACGAGCCCGACCAGGACGAACGCCACGCCGTTCAGCAGGGACAGGACGAAGACCGTGGTCCTGACCGACTCGCCGCCGATCCACGCGGCACCGGACTGGATCCAGGTGAGGATCGGCCCGTAGATCGACGGTGTGGTCCGCCACTCCTCGACGGCCCCCCCGAACGGCCCGCCCAGCTCCTCGGCCGTCGTCGTGTAGGGATTGAGGCCCTCCACGGCCATGTGCCCGTAGGCCGCGTAGTTGAGGTGGTCCGACGAGCCGACGGGGGGCGTCACGGCGAAGAGCGCCGCGACCGCGATCCCGGCCCCCAGCAGCCAGGCCGTGCGGGGCCGCCAGCCGCGCCGGGCGGCCACCAGGCAGCAGCCGGTGCCGGCCGCGCCCACCACGATTCCCGCGGCCATGAGGGAGATCGCCAGGTAGGGCGATGGATCCACGTGAAACATCCACGGCGCGCCGCCGCCGGGCAGGCGCGGCTGGACCGCCGAGGGGCCGGCCAGCGCCAGCCACAGGAACGCCGCCAGGCTCAGGCCGATCCCGGCCAGGCCGGTCGCGGCCCAGCCCCGATGACGGTCGGGAGCGGCCGGTTCGGCGGCGCGGCCGGAGGCGGGGGAAGCGGCGGTCGGTTCGGGAACGGCGCCGCTACCGCGCACGACGGCGAAGTTTGGCGAGCTGGTCACGGACGGCGGGATCACGGGTCGACAGGGCCCGCGCGACGTCCCGGAACTGCCGGGCCCGGTGGAGCTGGGCGCGGTAGTCGGTGCCGGTGGCCCGGTGCGCGAGCGGCACCTCGACCTCGGTGATCCGGAAGTCCTTGCGCAGAAGGTCGATGGTCATGGCCGTCTCGACCCCGAAGCCGGGGGCCAGGGGCCTGGCCGCCTCGAACGCCGCGCGGGTCAGGCAGCGCTGGCCGTTCAGCGGCTGGGTCGCGGTCCAGCCGGTCGCGCGCTGGATGCCGTCGCGGGAGAGCCTGACGACGAAGCCGTGCCCGCCGAGCTTCACCAGGCTGGAGAAGACCGCGATGGTCATGTCCGCGGTGCCGGAGGCGATGGGTTCGATCAGCGGGGCCGCGTCCCGGGCGGTGTCGCCGAGATCGGCGTCGAGGAAGAGCAGGTGCCGGGACGGTACCCGCTCGTGCTCGTCGAGCAGCCGGACGGCCTCCGCGCCGGTCTCCATGGCCGCGGCCTTCCCCCTGTTACGGGAGTGGCGCACGACCCGGGCCCCGGCGTCGGCGGCGATCTGGGCGGTGGTGTCGGCCGAGCCGTCGTCGACGACCAGGACGAGGTCGACGCCCGGCAGCCGGAGAGCCGCCCGGACGGTCGAGGCGATGCGGTCGCCCTCGTCCTTGGCCGGAATGATCACCGCGGTACCCGGCTGGACCGCGCCGGGCGTCGGTTCGGGCGTCGGTGTGGTGGGATCAGGCACAGCGCGATCGTAGCCGGGACGGCCTACATCGCGTCGAGCGCCGGGATGGCGTCGTGCACCGTGAAGACCGTGTCCAGGCCGGTCACCTGAAGGATCCGCAGCACGGCCGGGCGCGGCGCGGCCAGCTCGAAGACACCGCCGCGCTCCTTCACGCGCTTCATTCCGGACAGCAGCACGTTCATGCCCGTCGAGTCGCAGAACTCGACCCCGGACAGGTCGATGACGACCCGGTCGACCTCCTGCTCCCTGAGCAGTGCGACCAGGGCCTGCTGCAGCCTGGGCGCCGTGTACAGGTCGAGTTCGCCGACCGCAGTGACGACGGCGTGACCTGCCTGAGACACAGTCGAGACCTGAAGCTCCATGTGCGGCACCTTATCGGGCCCGGGGGCAGGTAGCCAGCCGAAGCGGTTCTGGGCAGGCGATTCGGGGTTATTGTCCGTAAATATCGCTTCTACCTGCGAGTATGGCACCGCGCGTCTGGCCGATTACGGCGCTGCGACCTTCCGCTTTTGGGAAGCTGAACAGGTGACGAACCAGCCCGACTGGCAGCGCTCCAGGCTCCGTGACCGCCTGGAGGCGATACGCGCCCGCTCGGCGAAGTCCACCTCCTGGCGCGGCACCACTTCGTACCTGCTCAAGCTGGTCAACCATGAGGGCCAGGTGCCCGTCAAGACCAGGCTGAGCCGCGAGGACCTCCTGTTCCTCACCTCCGCCCGCGACGAGCTCACCGGCTTCGCCGAGCTCGGGCTGCGGATCCTCGAACTCCACCAGCCCCGCGACGGCGGCGGTGTGTCGAGCGACCCGTCCACCCCGCTGCGGCGCTGCCGGAGCTGCATGGGCCGCTGGCCCTGCCCCACCTACCGGGCGCTCACCGACACCCTCGACCTCTGAGCCTCAGGGACCCGCGAGCGGGAGGGTGATCGTGAAGCGGCAGCCGGGACCGGTGTTGACCACGCCGATCTCGCCGCTGTGCGCCTCGACGATGCCCCGGGTGATCGCCAGGCCGAGCCCGGCCCCGCCGCCTCCGCCGGGCGTCCTGGCCGTCTCGCCCCGGAAGGCCACGTCGAACACGCGCGGCAGGTCGTCGGCGGGAATGCCGCCGCAGGCGTCCTCGACGGTCACCTCGACCCGGCCGTCCCTGACCGCCCCGACGATCTCGATGGACCCGTCGGACGGCGTGTGCCTGATCGCGTTGGTCACGAGGTTGCGCAGGGCCCGGCCCACCTCGGTCGAGTCGACCTCCAGCGGCAGCCCCCGCGCCGCCGACCCGTGCACCCGCACGCCCTTGGCCCTGGCCAGCGGCTCCGCCCCCGCGACGGCCTCCGCCACGAGATCGTCGAGCCCGACCCGCTGCCGCGACAGCCGCAGGGTCCCGGCGTGGATCCGGGACAGCTCGAACAGGTCGTCCACCATCTCGGCCAGCCGGTCCACCTCGACCCGGATCCGCGAGTGGTACCTGGCGACCGTCTGGGGATCGTCGACGACCCCGTCCTCCAGCGCCTCGGCCATCGCCCGCAGCCCCGCCAGCGGTGTGCGCAGGTCGTGGCTGACCCAGGCCACCAGCTCGCGCCGCGACTTCTCCAGCGCCTGCTCCCGCTCGTGCGCCTCGGCCAGCCGCCGGTAGGCCGCCTCCAGCTCCAGCGACAGCTCCCCCAGCTCGGCGGGCAGGGTCAGGGCGGGCCGCACGAAGGGCTCACTCCGCACGGCGTCGACGAGCGCCCTGTTCGCCATGGCCAGTCTCCGTCCCAGCATCCACGACACGGCCAGCCCGACCAGGCCCGCGACGGCGACCACGGTCACCGCGACGTCCCGGTCGTGCGTCGACACGTACATCTTCAATGTGATCACGACGATCCCCGCCGCGGTGGCCAGCACCGTCGCGGAGGCGACCACCGCGAGCTGGACCCCGATCGGCCTCGCCCGCAGCACCCACAGCAGGGCGGAGCCGAACACGCCGACGATCAGCGCGGCGATCCCCGCGGACAGCACGACGTCGAGGACGGCGGGAAGAGGCAGCATCATCGGTTCCGTTCACCGCGCGGGATCACCGGGCCGCGTCCCCGTAGCGGTAGCCCACGCCCCAGACGGTCTGGATGCGGGTCGGGTTGGTCGGGTCGGGCTCGATCTTCTCGCGCAGCCGCCTGACGTGGACCGTCACGGTCGAGGAGTCGCCGAACGACCAGCCCCAGACGTGCTCGAGGAGCTGCTCGCGGGTGAAGGCCTGGCGGGGATGGTCGAGCAGGTAGACCAGCAGGTCGAACTCGCGGGCGGTGAGGCTGAGGGGCTTGCCGTCGAGGGAGGCCTCGTGCGCGCTGACGTCCACGACGAGATCACCGTCGCGCAGCAGCCCGCTCCCGGCCGGCACCAGGGCCCCCTGGGCGCGGCGCAGCACCGACCGGACGCGCAGGGCCAGCTCGCGCGGGCTGAACGGCTTCACCACATAGTCGTCGGCGCCCATCTCCAGGCCGGTGAGCCGGTCGGCCTCCTCGCCGAGGGCCGTCAGCATGACGACCGGCACGGGGGAGTGCTCGCGGAGCTGTCGGCAGACCTCGAGACCGTCCATGCCGGGCAGCATCAGGTCGAGGACCACCAGGTCGGGCGGGTTCTCCAGGGCCTTGCTCAGGGCCATCCGGCCGTCGGGCACGCACTCGACGTCATGGCCGTCGCGCAGCAGATACCGCGCCACCACCTCGGCCACCGTCGGATCGTCGTCCACCACCAGGATCCGGCCCGTCACCTCGCTCATACGACCCACGGTAGGGCCAGAACCAGCTCAGCGGGTGATCCCGTCACCGCACCGTAAGACCGGGCGGGTCTTGGACGCTCGGAGTGCTGCCAACGGGGGCATGGCAGCACCCCGAGCTTGGAGGAACCCTAGCGGGTACCTTCAAGAAGATTTTGCACGGGGGTGCCCGAATCGTTCATCAGGCCCTCACCTGCGCCGACGCCGACCGCGGCCGGGGCGTGGAGCAGCGCCCAGACGGTGCTGCCGTGCTCGTCGCGCCGCACTCCCCAGGACTGCGCGAGGGTCTCGACGATGCCGAGGCCGCGGCCGCCCAGTGAGGACAGGGCCGGCTGGCCCTTGCGCGGCTCGGTGACGGCGCCGCCGTCGGTGACGGCCACCTCGACGGTGTCGCCGACCCTGGTCCAGGCGACCCGGACCTGGGAGGCCTCGCCCTCCAGCGGCCGGGCGTGGCGGAGGGCGTTGCTCAGGAGCTCGCTGACGATCACGGCCGCGTCGTCGGCGGTGTCATCCGACACCCCCGACGCCAGCAGTTCACGGATGAGGTGCCTGCGTGCCACCGAGACGCTGGCCGGAGCATGCGGCAGATACACGATGCTCAAGGCCTGCACCTCCTCCGGTTCGACTTCCACCACACACGTTGTACGACCGAAATGCCCATTTAGTGACATCCAGAAACCAGGCCGAAACGAACGCTTCCCAGCAGGGTCCACCTTCCACCAACGAGTGACTGACCGGGAAGTCACGCCCTCTCACCCCCGAATCAGTGGCACGATGCGGCCACACGGCCTCATATCCACGGAGAGGCATTTCCGCCCGGAGGGTTTCTTACGCGTCACACGGCCGTTTCGTACGTCACATTCACGCCATCGATACGGCGGTCACCCCGCGTCGGCCCGCGGAATCATCAACCGCAGGCGGGCGCCGCCGCCCGGTGCCGCCTCCGCCAGAACATCGCCGCCCTGGGCCGTGGCCAGGCGTTTCACGATGAAGAGCCCGAGGCCCACTCCCCCGAACCTTCGCCTGTCCCCCGTCTCGCCCTGGACGAAACGTTCGAAGACGCGTTCCCGGTCGGCCTCGGGGATGCCGATGCCCTCGTCGTCCACCGTCACGATCAGGTGACCGGCGAGGGCGTCGCGGCCCGGTGCGACGGTGACCCGGACGAGGCCTCCGTCCGGTGAGTACTTGACGGCGTTCTCCAGGAGCTGACCGATGATCACGTCGGTGGCCATGGGGTCGGCGCGGGCGTCCGGAAGGCCATCGGGAACGTCCCCTTCGAGCCGGTGCAGTTCCGACAGCGCCGTGAAAGCCGGGACGATCCTGAGCAGCAGCGCGCCGAGGTCGAACTCCTCGACCGCCACCGCGACGTCGTCGGCCCCCGCCCGCGAGCCGAGCAGCAGATGCTCGACCAGGCGTCCCAGCGAACGCGCCCGCTCGGCGATCATCCCGATGGCCTGACGGCGCTGGGCGTCGGGCAGCTCCTCCCAGCGGTTCACCAGGGTCTCGGCGAACCCCCGGACGACCGTGATCGGCGTGCGCAGCTCGTGGCTCGTGGTCGCGAGGAACAGGTCCTTGGCCTCCTCGAGCTCCTTGGCCGCCGTGATGTCGCGGAAGTCGAGGACCAGCTCACCGGTCTCCTCGATCTTCGCGCAGAGCACGTCGATCCAGGTGCCCGAGGGAAGCTGGCAGGTGACGGTCCCGCCGATCTCGAACTCGAACGGGGGAGGTTCACCGATCGCGTGCATGTGGTCGAGCCCGGTGATCCGGGTGGCCGCCGGGTTCCACTGGCAGACCAGGCCGTTGGCGTCCACGACCGCGATGCCGTCGGCGCTGGAGTCGATCACGGCCCGCTCGTGCGCCCGCTGCCGGACGACCTCCTGGTAGGCCACGACGTTCCCGACCGCGACCCCCGCGTGCCCGGCCAGCAGCTCCAGCAGCTCCAGCTCGGTCGGCCCGGCCGGGCGCTCGGCGAACAGCGCGTACAGCGCCCCGTAGGGCCGGTTCCCCAGGTTGGCCAGGGTCAGGGCCACGGTGTGCAGCCCTTCGAGCTCCTGCCAGATCAGGTCGTCGACCCGCTCCCCTGAGGCCAGCAGCACCGACCGGCCGCTGCTGAGGATCTCCCCGACCAGGCTGGACCGCAGCTCGACCTGGGTGCCGAGCATGTGCGGCGGCAGCCCGTGCGCGGCGACCAGCGTGAGCTTGTCGCCGTCGATGCTGACGAACCCGGCCGCGTCGGCGCCGGTCAGCTCGATGAGCGCCCCGGTGATCCGGTCGAGGACCACCTCGAGCTCGAGCTCGGCGTTGAGGTCGCCGAGGATGTCGTTCAGCCGGCGGACCAGCCGGGCCTTCTCGGCGACGGCCTGGTTCAGGCCCGCCTCGCCGTGCTGGTGGTAGACGCCGACCCAGCCGATGACCTCGCCGTCCTCGTCGTGCAGGGCGTTGGCGTCCACCCGGACGTCGACCTGCCGGCCCGACCGGGTCAGCCGCCGGGTGCTGAAGGAGATCGGGACCCCGTCGCGCACCCGTTCCAGGACCGCGTTGCGCTCGGCCTTCAGCTCGTCGGGGACGAGGCCGGGGACCCGGCCGAGCATCTCCGCCTCGGTCCAGCCGAACAGCCGCTCCGCGGCCGGGTTCCACAGGATGACCCGCAGGCCCAGGTCGACGGCCACGATCGGGTCCGCCGCCGACCTGATGACGGCGGACGTCGTCGGAAAGTGAGCGTCCCGTTGCACGAAGGTCATGGTGCCACCGGAACGCGGGCGGAACCGGCCGCTACGCCGATTTCCGCATCACACGGCCGATGATCCAGGCCGCGAGACCGGCCACGAGGAACGACAGCAGCGAGGCGCTCATCCACGCCTGCTTGGTGAAGCCGAGCCCATCCTGGACGTCCACCCAGAAGGACGTCCACCAGCCCGCGTCACCCGGGTTGATGATCTGGTAGACAGCGAAGCCGGCCAGCCAGGCCGCGATCATCCCCCAGCGGGACGGGGCGTCGGGGTCGGTGTTCCACTCGCCCTTGGCCCGCAGGAAGAAGTCCGCGGCCAGGACGCCCAGCATCGGCACGAACACGGACCCGATCAGGCCGAGGAAGCCGAAGTAGTCGTCCATCTTCCACCAGAGCGCGAGGCCGGTGATCAGCGTGCCGAGGCCGATCGACAGGACCCGCCGGTCGAGCCGGGGGAAGAGGTTCTGGATCGAGACCGCGGTGGAGTAGACGTTCGCGAACGACTGGTCGGCCTCGCGGACCACGAACACGAAGAAGAACAGCCCGCCGAGCGTGACCTGGAGGAACGGCCCGTAGACCCCGCTCTCCCCGGAGGCCAGCGCCAGCGCGAACAGGCCGAGCGTGTAGGCGATGATCTGGGTGATCGCGTAGGCGCCGCTGGCGGCGCCGAACGCCGCGCCGGTGCTCCTGGAGTGCCGGGTGTAGTCGGCGGCGACCGGCACCCAGGAGATCGAGACGGCCAGGGCGGCGTCGGTGGCGATCCAGAACAGGCTCCAGTCGACCCCGAACGGCCCGCTGCCCTCGGGACCGGGGTTCACGGTCAGGTCGGGCAGGCCCTCGCGCACGAACTGCACGTAGAACCAGACGAGCGCGACCAGGACCCCGGCGGTGACGAACCGGCGGAGCAGCCGCACCGAGCCGAGCGGCCAGATCGTCAGGACCGTGGTCAGCACGCCCGCGGCCAGCACGTAGAGCACGCGGGGCCCGCCGCCGAACAGCTCTTTGGCCGCGTCGGCGATGACGATCAGCTCGAAGGTGCCCCAGCCGATGAGCTGGGCCACGTTGAGGACCGTCGGCACGTAGGACAGCCGGGCGCCGAACAGCCCGCGCAGCAGGACCATCGCGGGCTTGCCGGTCTTCGCCCCGGGGACGGCGGCCAGGCCCAGCATGAGGCCGCCGAGGACCGTTCCCACGATCATGGCGACGATGCCCGCCGCGATCGAGATCTGCGGCAGGCCGTCCACGTTGGGGGCCAGCACGGTGTAGGCGCCGGAGAAGGCGAACAGGCTGACGCCGAGGTTGGCCCAGAAGGCGCTCTGGTCCCAGAAGGACAGCACCCTGGGGGCGGGCTCCTCCAGGGTGAGCGGCGCCTCGTGGCGCCCGGCTGAGGGCAGGGTCGATGAGGACATGCGCGAAGCACTCTCCCTACGCCGGCATTACCCGGACAGGTTCATGCGGTCGGCGGAGCGTGGGGCCCGCCCTCTCAGCCCGGCCATGCCCGAGCTCCCGCGGTGGGGGTTTCGGGCGAATTGTAGCGCTCGCTCAGGCGACGTAGGGGTCGGCTCCGCCGTCCGTCACCATCGGACGCCCGTGATGGGCCCACGCCAGCATGCCTCCGTCGACGTTCGACGCCTGCCAGCCGGCGTTGTTCAACGCCATCGTCACCTGGGCGCTCCGGCCGCCGACCCGGCAGATCACGTAGATGTCGCGGTCCTGCGGGATCTCCCCGGCCCGGTCGCGCAGCTGGCTCATCGGAATGTGGACGGCGTCGGGCGCGTGCCCGGCCACCCACTCGTCCGACTCGCGGACATCGAGCAGATACGCGTCGTTCGGCACCGCGGCGGCCTCAACAGTCGGTACGTTGTCCCCGAAAGCCATATCCGGTCTCTCCACCCCTCATCACGTATCCCATGGAACCCTGTGGACATCTCTCACGTCGAATCTCGCATGAGGACTCTTGCTCTCACGGGCCTGCTCACCGCCGCCGCGCTGGTGGCCGCGGCGGGATGTGGCAGCTCTGAGAAGGCTACGTCCGGGGACGGTGCGACCGTGTCACCGGCCCCCGCCCAGACGGAACTCATGATCACCCTCAAGAAGTCCCCGAAGGCGGAACCCGTCACCTGGACCCTCACCTGCGACCCCGCCGGGGGCACCCATCCTGCCGCCGAGAAGGCCTGTGAGCAGCTCGGGGGCGTCCCCGCGGACGTGTGGAAGCCCACCGCCGCCGGACAGGCCTGCACCGACATCTACGGCGGCCCCGAGCAGGGCGAGGTGACCGGCACCTGGAAGGGCCAGCCGGTCGAGGCCACCTTCTCCCGCAAGGACGGCTGCGAGCTGGACCGCTGGACCAAGGTCGGCGACCTGTTCGGCAAGCTCCCCAGGGTCCGCTAGCGGCCGGGGATCATTTCAGGAGGCGGGACATCCGGCGGTCGGCCAGGGGCTTGCCGCCGGTCTGGCAGGTCGGGCAGTACTGGAGCGCGGAGTCGGCGAAGCTGACCTCGCGGATGGTGTCGCCGCAGACCGGGCAGGCCTCGCCCGTCCGGCCGTGGACCCGCAGGCCCAGCTTCTTCTCCGACTTCAGGTCGCCCGCGGCGAGACCCTTGGAGCGCTTCACCGCGTCGTTCAGTGTGGTGACGATCACATCGTGAAGGTCGGCGATCTCCTCCTCGGTGAAGGTGGAGGCCATCTTGAACGGGGAGATCTTCGCCGCGTGCAGGACCTCGTCGGAGTAGGCGTTGCCGATCCCGGCGATGATCTTCTGGCTGCGGAGCAGGCCCTTGATCTGGGTCCTGCGGCCCTTGGTGATCTCGTACAGGGCGGCGGGGGTGAACTCGGGGGCGAGCGGATCCGGGCCCAGCTCCCGGATCGCCTCCACCTCCTGGGGGCTGTGGACGACATGGACGGCCAGGCCTTTCTTGGTGCCGGCCTCGGTCAGATCGAAGCCGGAGCCGTCGTCCAGATGGACGCGCAGCGCCACCGGGTTCTTGCCGCCCGGACGCATCGGCGCCTTGGGGATCTCGTCCTTCCAGCGCAGCCAGCCCGCCCGTGCGAGATGCACGACCAGGTGCAGGCCGTCGACGTCGAGATCGAGGAACTTGCCGTGGCGGGACACGTCCTTGATCTCCAGCCCCTGGAGGGCGTGGACGGGCGGATCGTAGGTTTTCAGCGCCGAGATCGCCAGCACGTCGACCCGCGCGACGACGCGGCCCACGGCGTGGTCCTTCAGGAACTCGACGAGCGATGCGACCTCGGGCAGCTCCGGCATGTCACCCAGTATGCCGCGCCCCTGTTTTCCCCACCCTTGTGGACGCCTGTGGAAATCGTCTGTGGATAACCGGCGGTGAGGTCGGATTCCGGGGCCATGACGTGGTTAAACTCCCCCAGAACCGGACTATTCACTACCTTCACCGACCGCCGGGTATTCCACAGGGGGTGTGGATAACTTCGGTGTGGACGACTTCAGGGTGGACGGCTTCAGGGAACGGACCAGAAGGCCAGTTCGTGGCGCATCCCCTCGCGGAACAGCAGCATCGCCCGTGCGGGGTCCGGCGCGGCCTCGTCGAGCATCTGTCCACAACGGGCCGCGAGCCCTGCGAAACCCGGGTCGGCGTAGGTGTCGACCCAGCGCCGGTAGCGCGGTTCGGCGGGCGGGTCCTCGGCCAGGAGCCGTCCGAGGGTGGAATATCCCCACATGCACGGGTAGAGGGCGGCGAGACCGTCGCCGTAGTTCGCGGCGGAGTCCAGGAGGAAGTTCGTGTAGTCCTCACAGGCCTTGCCCTTGACCGCTCCGTCCAGGTCCGCCCCGAACTCGCCGGACAGATCCCGGTGCAGGCGGAGTTCCTCGTGGAACGTGGTGTGCGCGAGGTCGACGAGGTCCCCGAGATGGGCTGCGGGCGCCTGCCAGGCGAGCCGCGAGAAGACCCGGACGTAGTCGAGGAGGAAGAGATGGTCCTGCTCCAGCCACGACCGGAAGACGTCCTCCGCCAGGTCCCCCGCCGCGATCCCCCTGACGGTCGGATGCTCCAGCTGCTCCTCGAGCAGCTCACGCCCGGCCCTTTCCAGCTCCCCAGCCAAACTCATCCCGGCATCCTCCCATCAAAGAGTGGAACGAAGTATTCCGTTCTGATACACTGGAACCATCAGCCCGACGGAAGAAGGAATGACATGACCTCCGGTTTCCCGCTTCTCGACCAGGCCCATGACGCTCTGCGGACCGTCACGGCGGGCGCGTCCGACCTGCTGGCCACGACCCCCTGCGACCTGTGGAACGTCACCCAGGTGATCCAGCACGCCGCGGGCGACCAGATCGCCTACGCCTCCTTCCTGACCGGCGGGCCGGGACCGGACTTCGACCCGTTCAACCCCGACGGCAACCTGGCCGTCCCGGCGGCCGAGATGATCGAGGACGCGGTCTCCAGGTCCGCCGCGGCCTTCGCCTCGATCGACCCCGAGGCCGCCGAGGTCCCCACCCCGATCCCGCCGAACAAGATGCCCGCCCGGCAGGCCGCGGCCGCCGCCGCGATGGACGCCGCCGTCCACGCCTGGGACATCGCCAAGGCCACCGGCCAGCCCAGCCCGCTCACCGACGAGCTCGCCGCCGCCCTCCTGCCGACCGCGAAGGCCCTGGTCGAGCCGCTGCGCGCCTGGGGCGCCTTCGCCCCGGCCGTCCCCGGCACCCCGGCCGACTCCCCGGCCGCCGATCTCCTGCACTACCTCGGCCGCAGGCCGTAACTTCTCCGGCCCACGAAAAAGCGCGCCCCGCGGGGCGCGCTTTTCGCTTGTCCCGGCTACGACCTGGGAGCCGCGGGGGAGGGGATCAGGCCGAGGACGGCCAGCAGGGTGAGCAGGGCGTCGTCCGCGGGGTCCCGGTGGGTGGCGATGGCCTCGCGCAGCGCCTCGGGGTCGACCTGCACGCCCGCCTTCGAGGCCCACAACGCCATCTGGGCGTGCAGGGCCTTGTTGTCGGCGCTGGGAACGGCGGGCAGCGGGGCCTCGTAGGCCCCGGCGTTGGCCTCGTTGAGGTAGAGCCGCCAGCAGGGCTCGCCGTCGAGGGTGCCGATGACGTCGGCGAAGTCGCCGTCGCAGACGATGGCCGTCAGGGCGGGGCCCGCGGTCTCCTCGATCGCGTCGGCCTCGAAGTCCCGCAGCGCCACCTCGGCGATCGACCAGCCCGGTGCCGTCTCCGGCGTCCATGCCTCGGCTCCGTGGCCGAGCAGGACGGCCGCGTCCGCGGGCCGGCGGCAGGCGAGGTAACCGGACCAGGTTCCCATGTGCAACTCCATCGTTCGGGGGGTGGCGGCAGCGTACAGGCCACTCCCGTTCGAGGGCAGGTCACAGGGCGGTCAGGGTCTCCCGGACGAGCCCCCGGAACCACCGGTGCGCCGGGTCGGCGTCGTGCCGGGGATGCCAGTCCGGCGACATCATCAGAGCGGCGCCGGTCCTGGCGAGCTCGGCGGTGGCGCTGTTCTGGTGGCGTCAGGCCCGCAGGTAGGACAGAAGGACCTTCTTGCACTCGGCGATCAGGGCGGGGTCGCCGTCGGGGTCGACCCGGAAAGCCAGCTTGAGGACGGCGTCGGCGCATTCCAGCGCGACCCGGACGGACAGGTCACCGGCCAGGGCGGGGAAGAGGTCGCGGACCCGGAGGGCGACGGCCGTGTTGTTGTCCACGGCGGGGTCGAGGACGTGCAGGAGCTCGGTCAGCATGGGCTCCGCCCGGCTCCCGGCACCGAAGTCGATCACTCCGAACCCCGGGACGGTCCTGCGCATCGCGACGAACGCCTCGACCGCTGCCTCGACGGTCCCCTCCAGCGTCTCGGGGCGTTCCACCGCGGCGAGCCGGTCGAGGTAGGCGTCCAGGTTGCGCGAGGCGAGGGCGTGGACGAGGACGCTCTTGTCCGGGAAGAACTGGTAGAAGGTCCCGATGGGCACCTCGGCCCTGCGGGCGACCTCCTTGGTGGTGAGAGCGGCGTAGCCCACCTCGTCGAGCAGGTGCGCGGCCGCGTCGAGGATCCGTTCGTACCGCTCCTGGCTGCGCCGCTGGACGGGCCGCCTGCGCACTGTTCCCTCCGCTGCCATGGCCCCCATTGTGCCGGGCAGATAACATGAGTCCGACTCATGTTAATTGGAGGCTCGATGACCGCCATGCCCGACTTCCCGCCCGGATTCGTCTGGGGCGTGTCCACCGCCGCCTACCAGATCGAGGGCGCGACCAAGGATGACGGCCGCGGGCCGTCCGTGTGGGACGTCTTCGCCGCCCGCGAGGGGACGATCAGCGACGGCCACACCGGGGACGTCGCGTGTGACCACTATCACCGGTGGCCGGAAGACGTCAGCCTGATGGGCGGCCTCGGCCTGACCGGCTACCGGTTCTCGATCTCCTGGTCGCGGATCCTGCCGTCCGGGAGCGGCGCGGTCAACGCCGCGGGCGTCGCCTTCTACGACCGTCTCGTGGACGGCCTGCTCGAACGCGGCATCGCGCCCGTCCCGACGCTCTTCCACTGGGACCTGCCGCAGGGCCTCGAGGACGGCGGCGGCTGGATGAACCGCGACACCGCCCACCGCTTCGCCGAGTACACCGAGATCATGGCCGACGCCCTCGGCGACCGGGTGAAGCGCTGGATCACCCTCAACGAGCCGTTCGTCCACATGGCCTGGGGGTACGCGCTCGGCAGCCACGCCCCCGGCCGGGTGCTGCTGTTCGACGCGCTGCCGACCGCCCACCACCAGCTCCTCGGGCACGGCCTGGCCACCCGGGCGCTCCAGTCCCGCGGCCTCGAGGCGATGATCTCCAACAACTGCACGCCCGTCTCGCCCGAGTCACCGGGCGACGAGGCCGCCGCTTCCGCCTACGACAATCTGCACAACCGCCTCTTCCTCGATCCGATCCATCTCGGCCGCTACCCCGACCTGTCGGCCTACGGCGACGACGGCACGCTCGGCGGCTCGGTCCGCGACGGCGATCTGGAGATCATCTCGACCCGTCCGGACGCCCAGGGGATCAACTACTACAACCCCACCCTGATCCGGACGCCCGCCGAGCCCGGGCTGCCGTTCGAGGAGGCCAGGATCGAGGGCGTCCCGCGGACGGCCTTCGACTGGCCCATCGTCCCCGACGGCCTGCGGGAGCTGCTCGTCCGGTTCAAGCAGCGCTACCCCGGCCTCCCGCCGGTCTACATCACCGAGAACGGCTGCTCGGTGGCCGACGAGGTCGTCGACGGCGCCGTGCACGATCCCGACCGCGTCGCCTACCTGGACGCCCATCTGCGCGCGATCCACGCCGCGATCGAGGAGGGCGTGGACGTCCGCGGCTACTTCACCTGGACCCTCCTCGACAACTTCGAGTGGGCCGAGGGCTACCACCAGCGCTTCGGCCTGATCCATGTCGACCACGAGACGCAGGTCAGGACCCCGAAGACGTCCTACGGCTGGTACCGCGACCTGATCGCCGACCAGCTCTCCAGGACGTCTTCCGGGACGTCTTAGACGTCCCGGATCGGGCTTAGGACGATCTGAGACGTCTTAGGCGCGCCTCCCTGGAACCCGGCCCCGGAGATAAGGCATCCGCCTCATGTGGGGCGGGGGGTCTTAGCGCGAGATTGAGGGTGTCGGAAAGAACCGCCCCCGATCCAGGGAGATCACCATGCACGCCGAGTTCGTCAAGCAGGCCGCCAAGGACCACGTAGCCCTCCTCCAGAAGGAGTCGGTGCTCCGCAAGCTGCTCCGCAAGGGCGTCTGATGCCAACGCCACGCCCTCGACCGGAAGAAGCGTCCCGCCCCAGGCGGGGCGCTTCTTCACTTCCCGGCACCAACCCCTGCACGACCCCGCTCCCTGCCGAACCCACCTACCCCGCATCCCTTCACCCCGAGCCCACCCGACCCCGCGACACCCAGCGCCGCCGCCGCACCCTCCTCTGCTCGGGGCGGTGACACACGGCGGTCAGCGCCTCGGCCACCCCGCCGGACCCCGGCCGCGGAATCCCGGCCACCGCTCCCCACCGGACTTCCCGCACCAGCCCCTGACCGGTCCCTTCACCGCCCCGTCCGCACCGAGCCCACCGCACCCGCGGCCCCGCCGCACCCCGCCCGGCCCCGGAAGCACCGGACTCCTGCTCGTCAGGCACCGGAAGTGCCGGAAGCACGCGACGCGGCGGACTCGATCCTCGTCACGAGGCCGAAAACGGCAGGACGGCGTTCGTCTCGGACACCGCGTGGATGCCGTGCCCCGCTTCGGCCGTCACCGGGGTAGGCACCCGGTAGAGCCACCGCGGAGCGGGACCGCCGCTCCTCACCGAACGTCCCGGTGGCATTCCGCGAGCCCCGGCCCGAAATCTCCGACGATCCGCTCGCCGATCTGACCCGGCCAGGGCAGCCGGTGGACGAACGAGACGGCGATGACGCCCCTGGCCTCCCCGTCCCCTTCGATGTAGGCACCCTCGAGAAACCCGAGGACGGCCCGCCAGTCCAGACCCTCGGTCCACTCCGACACCCGCCCCGAGTACGCCGAGACGACCTCCTCCGTCACCCCGTCAACGGCGAAGAACACGTGCGGCAACAGCCCACCGTTGTTCGCGAGATGACACTCATACATCTCCCCGAACTCCGGAAACCGCTCCACGAGCTTCTCCACAAGCCCGCACCCGTCCATGCACACCGTCCTCACCTGTGGACGACCACCCAGGAACCGTCACCTACCTGTGGACGACCGCGACCGCGACCGTCGAGGCGTTCGACCGCACCGCGCTCCCGCGCTTCAACCACTACGCACGCTCATCACTCATCGCCGGCATCGACCCCGCCCTCATACGCATCACCTTCCGATAGCCGGTACCGGGCACCCCGAATTCCCCGCTCGCGCTCAGCCCCCTGCGGACCACCGGACAGGCACCGTCATCCCGCATGTGGATACCCGCCGGGACCGTCGGCCCGCGTGTGGACGACCGGCCTGGAGCCGTCAGCCGCATGTGGATTTCGGCTCGGGGGCTGGCGGTGCGCCTGTGGACGGGTGGCCCGGTGTCGTCGCCTTGCCTGTGGATGACGTTGGAAGGAACGGGGGCTCGGCTGGTCGGGGTGCAGGGCGAGGGCTCTCAGGGGCCTCGGTTCGTCCGTGGATGCCGCAGTTCGGCCGCGCCGAAGTCCGGCGGGTGGCCGACTCCGCGTTCGGGGAGCGGGTCGGCGTGCTCCGCTGCTCCGCTCCCCTTCCCTTGCGCTTCTCCTGGGATGACACCCCTGCCCAGCCGTCTCGGTGTCCGTTCGCGTCTTGGTGTCATCTGACGCCGCCGTGTCCGCTCATGTCTCCATGCTGCACGCGGGGGTGCAGAGTCCGCCGGGTGATTTCTCGGCTGTGGACAACTCGCGTGGGCCGGTCAGGTGAGGGTGGAGGTGTCGATGACGAAGCGGTAGCGGACGTCGGAGGACAGGACGCGTTCGTAGGCGTCGTTGATGCGGTCGGCGTCGATGACCTCGATCTCGGCGCCGATGCCGTGCTCGGCGCAGAAGTCGAGCATCTCCTGGGTCTCGCGGATGCCGCCGATGGTGGAGCCGGCGAAGGAGCGGCCCTTGAGGATCAGGGAGAAGGCGTTGAGCTCCAGCGGCTCGGCGGGGGCGCCGACGTTGACCATCGTGCCGTAGACCTTGAGGAGCGACAGGTAGCGGTCGATCGGGAGTTCCGCGCTGACCGTGTTGATGATCAGGTCGAACGAGCCCGCGAGCTGCTTGAAGGTCGCCCGGTCGCTGGTCGCGTAGTAGTGGTCGGCGCCCAGGCGCAGCCCGTCCTCGCGCTTCTTCAGCGACTGCGACAGGACCGTCACCTCGGCGCCCATCGCGTGCGCGATCTTGACGGCCATGTGGCCGAGCCCGCCCAGCCCGACCACGGCGACCTTCTGGCCGGGGCCGGCTCCCCAGCGGCGCAGCGGCGAGTAGGTGGTGATGCCGGCGCACAGCAGGGGGGCCGCGGCGTCGAGCGCGAGACCGTCGGGGACGCGCACCACGAAGTCCTCGGCCACGACCACGTGGGTGGAGTATCCGCCCTGCGTGACGGTGCCGTCGGTGTCGACCGAGCCGTAGGTCATGGTGTTGCCCTTGAGGCAGTACTGCTCCTCACCGGCGACGCAGCTCGCGCACTCCCGGCACGACCCCACCATGCATCCGACGCCGACCCGGTCGCCGACGGCGTGCCGGGTGACCTCGGCCCCGACCGAGGTGACGATCCCGGCGATCTCGTGCCCGGGCGCCAGGGGATAGGTGGCGGGACCCCACTCGCCCCGGACGGTGTGGATGTCGGAGTGGCAGATCCCGCAGAACTTGATCTCGATGCCCACGTCCCGCGGTCCGACCTCGCGCCGCTCGATGGCCACGCGTTCGAGCGGCCCCTTGGCCGAGGTCGCGGCATAGGCGTTCACAGTCGTCATCGTCACTCCAGGGATCATGGCCTATCGAAAGAGCCGTACCCGACATAGATCTCACACGACTGCCCGCACCGCCAAAAGAACCTTTGCCGGACTGGTGCGCCGCACAAGATCCACCGGCTCGGACGGTCCCCGGCATAAGAGGCGCTTAAGCGGTCATTAAGCGCACCTGGAACGCCTGGCGGACGCGCCGAGACCGGGATTGGGTCGGGAACACGCAGGGACTCCTGCGGATGGATCGGCCCCTGGAGGTCTGATGGACAGGCGTTTTCTGGCGAGCGTGGTCGGAGTGGTCGTCGCCGGCACCGCGGGGACGGTCGCGACGGGAACCGGGGCTCAGGCCCACGGCACCCTGTCGAGCCCGGCGAGCCGGGTCTACACGTGTTACCAGGAGAATCCGGAGTCGCCGAAATCGGCGGCGTGCAAGGCGGCCGTGGCCGAGACGGGGCCGCAGGCCTTCTACAGCTGGAACGAGGTGTCGCTCGCGGACGTCGCCGGACGCCACCGCGACGTCATCCCCGACGGCAAGCTCTGCAGCGCGGGCCGCGACAAGTTCCGCGCGCTCGACCTGCGCCGCGCCGACTGGCCCGCGACCCCGGCCAAGGCGGGGGCGTTCCAGGTGAACTACCACGCGACCGCGCCGCACGCCGGAAGCGACTTCGAGTTCTACATCACCCGCGACGGCTGGAACCCGACCATGCCCCTGAACTGGGGCGATCTGGTCCATCTCACGACGTTCTCTAACGTCAACCCGGTCACCGACAACAAGTGGACCCTCGACCTGCCCCAGCGCAGCGGCCGCCAGCTCCTCTACTCGATCTGGCAGCGCGTCGCCGGCAGCGGCGAGGCGTTCTACACCTGCTCCGACCTCGATTTCGGCGGCGGCACGAGCACCCCGACCCCCACTCCCACCACGACCCCGAAGCCCACCGCGACGCCCACCACCGCACCGACGACGCCGGGCACGGCCACGCCGACCCCGAGCCGGACGCCGACGACCCGGCCCACGACGACGCCCCGCCCGACGGCCACCAAGACCCCGCGCCCCGGCGGCAAGCAGGCGTGGCGCGTCGGAGGCGTGTACAAGATCGGCAGCAGGGCGACCTTCCGGGGCCGCACCTACCGCTGCATCCAGGCGCACACCGCCTACGCGGGCTGGGAACCGCCCATCGTCCCCGCACTGTGGCAGCGGGTGTGACGCCGGTGCTGAGGATCATCGCCCCCGCGCTGGCGGCCGTCCTGCTCGTCTCGGGCTGCTCCGGCGGCTCGGCCGATCCCGGGACGCCGCCCGTCAAGGCCGCGCAGCAGCAGCCGGAGGACGTCATGTTCCTCCAGATGATGCTCCCCCACCACGAGCAGGGCCTTCAGATGGTCCGCATGGCCAGGACCAGGGCGAAGAACGGAAAGGTCAGGACCCTGGCCGCCGCGATCGAGGCCACCCAGTCGACCGAGGTCACCACGATGAAGGGCTGGCTGACCTCCTGGAACCAGCCCCTGACCGCCCCCGCCGGCTCCCACCAGGAGCACGGCGGCATGCCGGAGACCGCCGCCCGCCTGATCAAGGGCCTGGGCGGCAGCGACGCCTTCGACCGCGACTTCCTCAACCTGATGATCGGCCACCAGGACGACGCCGTTCAGATGGCCGTCACGGAATCGGCCGACGGCGCCGACCCGGAGGTCAAGGAGTGGGCCCACCAGGTGGAACAGTCCCGCCGAGGCCAGATCAAGGACATGCTCGCCCTCCTCAAGACCCTCCGCTGACCCCGGGCCCGGCGGAGTAACGGCCGCCGGGCCCCACCCGTCAACCGCGCTTGAGCCCGTCCAGCAGCGAAGCCCAGGTGGGCGCGCTGAGCCGCAGGTGAGAGTGCTCGGGATGCTTGGAATCGCGCAGGAGCACACGGGCGTCCCGGCCGGTGGAGGCTGCCTCGACGCAGGTGCTCGCGTCCGACTCAAAGGAGTGGGAGCTCTTTCGCCATCGCATAGTGCTTTACAACCTAGCCATCGGAGGCCGAGGGGTGAAGGGCGTCGTCTATGAGCTCACGCGTAGCCTCGGGGGACAGCGCCAGCCGCTTCAGTTCCTCGAACATCGAGTTGTAGAGCGCCACCTGGTCCAGGTCGTCGAGGAAGGTCGAGAAGGACCGGGACTCCACCAGGACGACCGAGAAGTCGCCCTCAAGGGCGTCGAAGACGATGAAGGCACCGCTCATGCCGGGATGGGTCTCAGCGGCGAACGGCATGATCTGGAGGCTGACGTTCTCCATCCTCGAAACGGTCAGGAGCGCCTGCATCTGCTCGCGCCAGACGGACTCTCCCCCGAACTTCTGCCTGATCACGGCTTCGGAGATGACAACGTGGAGCCGCGTCGCGGAGTCTCCGTGGAGGATCCTCTGACGCTCCATCCGGAAGGCCACCTTCGTCTGCAGATCCGGCTCGCGTTCCGCCTCCTCCGGAGTGGAGCCGCCCATCATCGCCGCCGCGTAGGCCGGTGTCTGCATCAGCCCCGGGACGACCATCGTCGAGAAGATGTCGATCCGCCCGGCCTCGGACTCGATGCTGAGGAAGTCCGCGCCCTTGCCGTCCACGACCTCCTTGTACTCCAGCCACCAGCCCTTCGCACGCCCGCGCTCCGAGAGGCGCAGGTAGGGCCCGCGCTCGGCGGCGTCGTACATCTCGTACTTCAAGAGGATGTAGTCGACTTCGGACGGCTTGAGCGCTACCTGGCCGTTCTCGAACTTGCCCAGGGCGGCCTTCGACTTGCTGAGCAGGTCGGCGGCTTCGGCGAGGTTCATGCCGCGGCGCTCGCGAAGCAGACGCATCCGCTTGCCGAGGATGGTCAGGCGTACGTTCGGTGATCCTTCCGTCACGGCATCCATATGAGCACATCTAGGAACAGGTGTCACCAGGAGCCGGAAAATCGAGACGTCTCGAAATCGGGGGGTCTCCCGGCGCCGGGGGTCTCGTTTTACCGGGGGTCTCGAAAGGGACGAAAAAGCTGATTTGACGGCACGGTCACACGCATTCTGTCGGCGGTGAGAGGACTCGGCGAAAGGAAAGCGAATGGACAAGGTCGGCGAGTTGACGTTGCCCGGGGTGACGCGGTCGGTGCGGATGGCGCGGCGGTTCGTGCGGGACATGATGCCCGAGGGATACGGGCGGTGCGACGATCTTCAGCTCTGCGTGAGCGAGACCGTCAGCAACGCGATCCTGCACACCGACAGTGGTCAGGACGGGTGGGTGACCGTCCGGATGGTGCTCGGCGCCGCCCTCGTACGGGTCGAGGTCGTCGACGACGGGGGCGGGGAGAAAGAGGCTCATGTGTGCCGTGGGGCCGACGGGGAGCATGGGCGGGGATTGCTTCTGGTGGAGGAAACGGCCGACCGGTGGGGCGTGGACGGAAGGAACGTGTGGTGCGAATTCGATGACTCCGTCAGACCCGTGACATAAATGAGTCATACCCGGATTCATATGACGTCTGGTGGCGAATGGCCCAGAGGTTCAATACTCCGTTGGATCTGAATGCGGAGGCGGAAATATGCTTGTTCGTCGAATTTTGACCGTTGGTGCGGCTGTCGTGTTCCTGGGCGCCGCGGTACCCGCGGTGGCCGATCCGGGCGACCCCACGGACACCCCCGCCACCGAGGCCCCCGCCTCGGACGCCCCCGCCGAGACCCCGCAGGCCCCGGAGACCCCGGAAGCCCCCGCGACCGACCCGCCGCCCGTGCCCGGGCAGCCCGTCTACTACCTGTCGATGGGCGACTCCCTGTCGACGGGCTACCAGCCGGGGATGGGCGACACCGACACCGGCTACCCCGACCAGCTCTACGCCACCCTCAAGGAGCGCACCCCCGGCCTCCAGCTCGTGAAGATCGGGTGCAGGGGCGAGACGACCGCGTCCTTCATCAAGGGCGGAAAGTGCTCCTACCCGACCGGCTCCCAGCTCAACGAGGCCCTCAGGTTCCTCAACGAGCACCCCGGCCAGATCAGGTACGTGACGATCGACATCGGCGGAAACGACGTCAACAGCTGCATCAAGAACAACTCGCCGGACGTGATGTGCCTGATCCGCAACGTCAGCGCTCTCGCCGGCAACCTGTGGACGATCGTCTCCAAGGTCCGCAGGGCGGGCGGCGCGGGCCCGTCCTACTCCGGAATGACCTACTACGACCCCCTGCTCGCGGCCTGGCTCACCGGCAAGAGCGGCCAGCGTCAGGCGAAGATCTCGGTCCCCCTGATCGAGTCGGTCAACGGCCTCGCCTGGACGATCTACGGCCTGGCCAACTTCCGCATCGCCGACGTCTCCCGCGCCTTCGAGACCAGGAACTTCACGATCCAGAACGGCCGCCCGGTCAACGTCAGCCGCATCTGCACGTGGACCCACATGTGCGCCCGGCGCGACATCCACCCCACCACCGACGGCTACACCCGCATCGCCCAGACCTTCGCCGCGACCCTCACGTAGGAAAGCCGCGAAAGGAAAGAGGACGGTCCGGGGGGGACCGTCCTCACCACCTCGAACCGGTGATCGTCATGCGGCTCCCGCTCCGTGCCCCTCGGCGAGTTCGACCTTCGGAAGCCTGCTGACCAGGGCGAGCGCGGTGGCGAAGACCGCGAGGTGCCACCAGAGCGAGCCGCGCATCGACCGGTTGAAGTCGTCGAGCCGGGCGTGCGGCACGGCGACGTCCTGAACGGCGGCGGCGACCTTCGCCTTCACCTCGGGGGCGGCGGGGGAGGCGGCGACCTCGGCGGCGACGGCCTTGCAGCTCTCCGGGGTCTCGGCCGGGTCCTCGGCGTGGGCCTGGTCGTCGAAGCAGGTCTCGAACCCCTCGACCACCCGGTCCTGCGCCTCGGTGGGCAGACCGGCCGCGACCAGCGAGGCCCTGAGCTGCGGCGTCGCGGCGGCCGACGAGCCCGCCGCGTTGGCGCCGATCAGGCCGAAGAAGACGACCCCGACCACCGCGACCCCGAGGGCCGCGCCGACCTGCTGGGCGGTGGCGAGCACTCCCGAGGCGGAGCCCGCGTCGTCCGATCGGATCCCGGCGAGGACCACATGGGTCAGCGGGGCCAGGAACAGCCCGCCGCCGAGCCCCGCGACGAACATCGGGACGACCAGGTGCCAGCCGCTCAGCGAGGTGCCGGTGCCGTACAGGACGGCCATGACCGCGGCCTGGCCGACCAGCATCAGCGCCGCGCCGAGCACCAGGATCCGGGTGCCCAGCTTCTGGGCCACCGCGGCCGACCGGGCCGATCCGACCGCCATGGCCAGGGCGAACCCGAGGGTGACGGTGCCCGCTTTGACCGGGCTGTAGCCGAGACCGGTCTGGAGCAGGATCACCAGGATCATGAAGAAGGACGGGATCCCGGTGAAGAAGACCAGCGACGCGGCCAGGCCGAGGGTGAACGGCTTCTGCCGGAACAGCTTCAGGTCGACCAGCGGGGCGGAGTGCCGACGCTCGGCCCGGACGAAGACGGCGAGGACCAGCGGGCTGACCGCCATGCAGATCCAGGCCCAGGCGGGCCAGCCCTGGTCGCGTCCGACGACCATCGGCATGACCAGCAGGAACAGCCCGGCGGTCAGCAGCACCGCGCCCCGGACGTCGAGGCGGGAGGCCTTGGCGGCCCGCGATTCGGGGATCATCCGCAGGCCCAGGGCCAGGGCCAGGATCCCGACGGGCAGGTTGATGTAGAAGATCGACCGCCAGCCGGATCCGAACAGGTCGGCGTCGATGAGCGCGCCGCCGGTGACCGGCCCGAGGACGGTCGCGAGCCCGACGGTGGCGCCGTACATGGCCAGGGCCTTCGCCCGCTGGGCGGGCCCGAACATGACCTGGAGGATGCCCAGGACCTGCGGGAACATCAGCCCTGATGTCAGGCCCTGGAGCACCCGTGCGGCGATCAGGGTGATCGCGTCCGGCGCCGCGCCGCACAGGGCGGACGCGAGGGTGAAGCCGAGCATCCCGGCCAGGAACATCCGGCGGCGGCCGTAGGTGTCGCCGAGCCGCCCGCCGAGCACGAGGACCGAGGCGAAGGCCAGCGTGTACCCGGCGACGACGAGCTGGATCTGCCCATAGGACGCGCCGAGGTCGGCCTGGATGGACGGGACCCCGACCATCGTGATCGTCGTGTCCAGGAGCTGCATGAACACGGCGGAGAGTGTGATCGCGAGGACCGCCCAGGGGCTGGTCTCCCGCTTCTTCTTCGGGGTTTCGGTGACGACGTTCATGGTTGCCGTCCCTTCTGTGGGGGGATGCCTCAGAAACTAATCGAGCGTTCGATTATTTACAAGACGGACGGCCGAGAAAAAATAATCACGTGCTTAGATAAGGGGCATGACCGAGACCCGCAGACGCGGGCGCCCCCGCAAGGAGGACGCCGGCGACACCAAGGCGCTCCTGCTCGAGGCCGCCATGGACCTGTTCTCCCGGCACGGCTACGCCGGCACCTCGATCCGCGCGATCGCCCGCCAGGTCGGGCTCAGCGAGTCGGTCCTCTACGCCCACTTCGAGAGCAAGCACGCGATCTTCGAGGCGGCCCTGGCCCAGATGGGCCCCCCGGGCGCGCACGCGCTCTTCGCCACCGTCGACCAGGACCTCGTCGCGACCGATCCGCCCGCGTTCGTCCGGGCGATCGCCCACCGGGTCATCGACGCCTGGACGGCTCCCGAGTCGCTCAAGTTCATGTCGTTCATGGGCCGCGACGGCCTCAGCCAGGATCCCGCCCTCGCCAACGGCGTCCGGGAGACCAACGAGGTCCTCGCCGGGTTCTTCGCGCGCTGGGCCGAGGAGGGCCGCCTCCCCGCCGGGCTCGAACCCGACGCCCTGGCCTTCGCCCTGCTCTCACCCATCGGCATGTGCCGGGTCCTGTGGTTCCACGCGGGAACGCCCCCTGAGGTCCTCGAAGCGGCCAGGCGACGCGCCCTCGACCACGTGGAGACCTTCATCCGCCTGGCGTTCGGCCCCGCATAGCCCTCTATCCACAACCTGTGGACAAGTTCTGTGGACGGCCTGTGGAAAACGCCGCCGGGCCCTGGGGAGAAGTCAGCCGAGCGAGGTGTCGCCGAGCGAGATCAGCAGCTTGCGCAGCTCCCCGGCCAGCACCGCCGGGTCCTCCAGCGCCTCGAGGACCCGGTTCTCGTTGGCGAAGTGGCCCGCCATCATCTCGTCGATCAGCCGGCCCCCCTCCGCGGTGAGGCTCACCCGGACCGAACGCCGGTCCGCCGGATCCTGCCGCCGCTCGACCAGGCCCTTGCGCTCCAGCCGGTCGATCCGGTTGGTGATCGCCCCCGACGTCACCATCGACGCCTTGAGCAGCGCTCCCGCCGTCAGCTCGCCGTCGTCACCGGCCCTGCGCAGCGTCGCGAGCATGTCGAACTCCCAGAACTCGAGCCCGAAGAGCCCGAAGTAGGAGTTGATGTGCTTCTCCAGCAGCCTGTTCAGCCGCGAGATCCGCCCGAAGACCCCCATCGGCGACGGATCCAGCTCCGGCCGGACCGTCCGCCACTGCTCCATCATCCGGTCCACGGCGTCGTCCATGCGCGGAGAATATCTCAACGTTGAACTACTTGACATCGCCTCGGCCCCGAGCGATTATCTCAATATTCGCTTAATCAACGTTGAGGGAAAATCATGGCCGTTCTGACCCAGCCCAGGCCGACCGCCACCGCCCCCGGTGGCGGGCTCCTCCGCGATCTCGCCCTCACCGCCCTGGCCCCCATGTCCTGGGGCACCACCTACGTCGTCACCGCGACCCTGCTGCCGCCGGACCGCCCGATGCTGGCCGCCGCGCTGCGCGCCCTGCCCGCCGGGCTCGTGCTGCTCGCCTTCACCCGGTCGCTGCCGCGCGGGATCTGGTGGCCGCGCACGCTGGTGCTCGCGCTGCTGAACTTCGGGGCGTTCTTCCCGCTGCTGTTCTTCGCCGCCTACCGGCTGCCGGGCGGGGTCGCCTCGACGCTCGGCGCGGTCCAGCCGCTGGCCGTCGCGTTCTTCGCCTACCTCGCCCTGCACGTCAGGCCCAGCGGCAGGACCCTGGCCGCCGCCCTGGTCGGCACGGGCGGCGTCGGCCTCATGACGCTCAGCTCCGAGGCCGCCATCGACCCGCTCGGCGTGGCCGCGATGCTGCTGGCCCTGTCGCTGATGGCGCTCGGGGTCGTGCTGGGCAAGAAGTGGGGACGGCCCGAGGGCACCAGCCTGCTGGCCTTCACGGGCTGGCAGCTCAGCCTCGGCGGGCTGATCCTGGTGCCGCTGACCCTGGCCACCGAGGGGCTGCCACCCGCGCTGACCGGCGAGAACATCCTCGGCTTCACCTTCATGGGCTCGGTCGGCACCGCCCTGGCCTACGCCCTGTGGTTCCGGGGCATCGAGCGGCTCCCCGCCACCTCGGTCTCGCTGCTCGGCCTCACCAACCCGCTGGTCGCCACCACCGCGGGCCTGGTCGTCCTCAACGAGACCCTCACCACCGGCCAGATGATCGGCTTCGTCATCGCCTTCGGCGCCCTCATCGCCGGCCAGCGCGCCCAGGCCCGGGCCACCGCCACGCCCTAGTCCAACCGGGACGGCACCGCGTTCCGCATCTGCTGGAAGACCATCGAGGTCTTGAACCCGGTGATCTCCCGGCGCTGGGAGAGCCGGTCCAGCAGGAACGCGTGGAGCTGGTCCATGTCACGGACGGCGACGTGCAGCAGGAAGTCGTCGCCGCCCGCCAGCACGAACACGCTCAGCACCTCGGGCATCGCCGCCGCCGACCGCTCGAACCGGGTGATCACCTCCCGGCTCAGCGGCCTGACCTGCACCGAGACCAGCGCCTGGGTCTGCCGGTTGAGCGCGGCGGGATCGATGTCGGCGTGGTAGCCGCGGATCACGCCCCGCCTGGTCAGCGCCCGCACCCGCTCCAGGCAGGTCGACGGCGCGACGCCCAGCTTGCGGGCCAGTTCCCGGTTCGACTGCCGCGCATCCGTCTGGAGAAGCCGGATGATCTCCGAATCAAGTTCGTCCACGGGCCCATTCTGTCCCGAATTCCGGCCGAACGTTCGGTGAGAGCCGATTCTGACCGAACGTTTGTCTACCGTCCGAAAGCATGACCTCCCTGAACAACGGTCGCCTGAACTTCGGTCAGGGGACCGCTCTGCTGATCGGCGCGGTGCTCGGCCCCGGCACCCTGGTGCTGCCCCGCCTCGCCTCCGACGCCGCCGGACCCGCCTCGATCCTCGCCTGGGCGGGCCTGCTGCTGCTCAGCGTCCCCGTCGCGCTCACCTTCGCCGCCCTCGGCGTGCGGCATCCGGGCAGCGGAGGCGTCGCGGCCTTCACGGCCCTGGCCTTCGGCCCGCGCGCCTCCGCGGTCGTCGGCTGGTGGTTCTTCGGCTCGGTCCCGGTCGGGACGCTCGCGGGGGCGCTCGTCGGCGGGGAGTACGTGGCCGCGACCCTGCACGTGGACGCCCGGATCGTCGCCTTCGGCCTGCTGGCCGCGGCCGTCGCGACGAACGCCCTAGGCCTCAGGACGTCGGGGCGGATCCAGCTCGGCCTGGTCTCGCTGCTGGTCCTCCTGCTGGCCACCGCGGTGATCACGGCCGCCCCGCACCTGCGCGCCGACCGGTTCACCCCGTTCGCCCCGCACGGCGCCCTCGGCGTCGCCCACGCGGCGGGGGTGCTGTTCTTCGCCTTCGTCGGCTGGGAGGCGGCCACCCATCTGTCCGCCGAGCTGACCGGGATCCGCCGCGCCACGCTCGCCGCGCTGACCGTGGTCGGCCTGCTCTACCTCGGGCTCGCGGTCACCACGACGGGGTTCGGCGCGTCCACGGTCACCGACCTCCTCACCCCCGTCCTCGGCCGTGCCGCGGCCCCGGTCACGGCCGTCGCGGCCCTCTTCCTGACCTTCGGCGCCATCAACACCTACATCGCAGGGGCGGCCCGCCTCGGGACCGCGCTGGCCCGCGACCGCCTCCTGCCCCGTGTCTTCACCGACCTGCACCGCAGCCTGCTCCTGATCGCCGCGCTGATGGCCGTCGCGGCCGTCCCGGTGGCGCTGTGGGACATCGGGCTCGACCCGCTGATGCGCGCCACCGCGGCCTGCCTCGCGGCCGTCACGACCGCAGGGGTGGCGGCCGCGGTCCGGCTGCTGCCGAGCCGCACCGCCATGATCGCCACGGTGGCCTCGGCGGTGGGCCTGCTCTGCTGCGGCCCCTACCTCCTGGTGCCCGCGCTCCTCGCCGTGGCCGTGGGGGGTGTAGCTGAGTACACCCTGGTTTCCGGGGGTTCGGTCTCCTGCGAACCCCGAGCAGAATGATCAGACTTGGAGGCGTTCCTCCCCCCATCGCAAGGAGTCCGCGCATGTTCCGCCTGAACATCGCCTGGCAGGGGTTCCTCCTGTACTGGCAGAAGCTTCTGGTCCTGGTCCTGGCGGCCCTCTGGCTGACGGCCCTCGCGGCCGTCCCGCTGGGCGTCGGCCTCGCCCTCCTGCCGCCGCTGACCGACCTGCTGCGCCGCTCCGCCGAGCACCACCGCGAGCTCGCCGGCCGCGCCACCGGCACGCCGGTGGCCAGCCCCTACCGGCCCGCCCCGCCCGGCGACGGAACCCTCCAGCGGGCCCGCTGGATCCTCACCGACCCGGCGACCTGGCGCGACCTGATCTGGTGGTTCGCCGACCCGGTCGTCGGCGGCCTGCTCGTGCTGCTGCCCGCCGCGCTGCTGCTGGAGGGCGTCTGGGGCCTGCTCCTGCCCTTCTTCTGGGACCGTCTCCTCCAGCAGGGCTACGACGACTGGTACCTGTTCCTGCACGTCCAGGGCTCGCGCTCCCTGCTCACCATCCCGCTCGGGCTCCTGCTGATCGCCGCCGGGTACCTGGCCGCCCCCAGCCTGTGGACGGCCCACGCCCGCTGGACGCGCGCCCTCCTGGCCCCCGACCCGAACCAGCGGATCAGGCACCTCGAGCACAGCCGCGGCGAGGTCATCGACGCCCAGGCCGCCGAGCTCCGCCGGATCGAACGCGACCTGCACGACGGCGCCCAGGCCCGGCTCGTCGCCATGGGCATGCACCTCGGGGCCGCCGAACGCCTCCTCGAATCCGACCCCGACGCCGCCCGCAAGATCCTCGCCGACCTCCGGCAGAGCTCGTCCCAGGCGCTGGCCGAGCTCCGCGACCTGGTCCGCGGCATCCATCCGCCCGTCCTGTCCGACCGGGGCCTCGTGGACGCCGTCCGGGCCCTCGCCCTCGACAGCGGCCTGCCCGTCGAGGTGATCACCGACCTGGACGGCCGCCCGTCCCCGCCGATCGAGTCGGCCGTCTACTTCACCGTCACCGAGCTCCTCGCCAACGCGGCCAAGCACTCCTCGGCCACCGAGGTCCTGATCGGCTTCGAGCACGACGACGACCTGCTCCGAGTGATCGTCAGGGACGACGGCCGGGGCGGCGCCCGCTTCGGCACCGGCCTGCTCGGGGTGCAGAAGCGCCTCGCGGCCTTCGACGGATCCCTGACCCTGTCCAGCCCGATCGGCGGGCCCACCGCCGTCACCATGGAGATCCCGTGCGCGTTGTCATCGCAGAAGACCTCGTCCTCCTGAGGGACGGCCTCGTCAGCCTGCTCACCGCCGGCGGCCACACCATCGTGGCCGCCGTCGGCACGGGCCCCGACCTGCTCGAAGCCCTCCTGGAGCACCGCCCCGACGTCGCCGTCGTGGACGTCCGGATGCCGCCCACCCAGACCGACGAGGGTCTTCGCGCGACGATCGAGGCCCGCAGGACCGTCCCCGGCCTTCCCGTCCTCATCCTCAGCCAGTACGTCGAGCAGCTCTACGCCCGCGAACTCCTCGCCGACGGCGGAGGCGGGGTCGGCTACCTGCTGAAGGACCGCGTCTTCGACACCGCCCAGTTCCTCGACGCCGTCGAGCGGGTCGCCGCCGGCGGCACCGCCCTCGATCCCGAGGTCGTCTCCCGGCTGATCACCCGCGGCGGTTCCGGCACCGACCGGCTGACGCCGCGCGAGTCCGAGGTGCTGGCGCTCATGGCCGAGGGCCGCTCCAACGCCGCCATCGCCCAGCGCCTGGTCATCACGGAGCGGGCGGTCACCAAGCACACCTCGAACATCTTCACCAAGCTCGACCTGCCGCCCTCCGACGACGACAACCGCCGCGTCCTGGCCGTCCTGGCCCACCTCGACGCCTGAGCACGGCTCTCGGTCCCCTCGGCGGTCAGTTCCGCAGCACGAGCCGGGCCACCCGGTCCCGCAGCCACCGGTGCGCGGCGTCCTTGTCGTGGCGCGGATGCCAGGCCATCGAGACGGCCAGCTCGGGCGGCTCGACCGGAAGATCGAAGGTGTGCAGGCCCAGCAGCCGCGGCGTCCAGGGGGCGAGCATCGAGGGGAACGGGCAGACCACGTCGGACTCCCTGGCCATGAACAGGCCCGCGGTGTAGCCCGGCAGCACGGCGACGACGTTCCGGCTCAGGCCGCTCTCGGCGAGAAGATCGTCGATCTCCCCGTGGGCCCGCCCCGTCCGCGAGACCGCCACATGGTCGGCGGCCGCGTACCGCTTCTTGGTGACGACCACCTCACTCAGCGGATGCCCCTCCCGCACCACCCCGATCAGCCGCCCGGTCAGCAGCGGCTCCACCCGGGTCGACGGATCGGCGTGCGCGATCACCCCGAGTTCGAGATCGACCCGCCCGTCCCGCAGCGCCGAGGTCCCGACGAGCTCGTCCGACCGGAAGCACAGCGACACCCCGGGCGCCTCGGCCCGCAGCCCGTCCACCAGGGGCGAGGCCAGCCCCGCCAGGAGCATCTCGTCGATCCGGAGCGTGAACCGGCGCAGCATCGCCGCCGGATCCGGCCCCTGTTCCGGCTGGAGCAGAGCCCGCCCGTACCTGACGACCTTCCGCACGTCCCCGCGCAGCTCCAGGGCCCGTGGCGTGGGGATCATCCGGTGCCCCGACCGGACGAGGATCGGGTCGTCGACCGCCTCCCTGATCCGCCCGAGCGTCCGGCTCATGACCGGCGGCGAGACCCCCAGACGCCGGGCGGCCGGTGTGACCCCGCCCTCCTCGAGCAGAGCGTCCAGCGCCACCAGCAGATTCAGATCGAGCCCGTTCAACCCACCCTCCCGGTTCCCCCTGCGGAAACCAGCAGTCGATCAGATTCCCCGGCTCACAACCCCGCCCAACCCGCCAAGGTCCCGGCAAGATCAGGACACCGGTCACCCCGCCACCCCCTGGCGCGAACCCGCTCCACCCCGTCAAAGTAGAGCCATGTCCCCACAAGGCACCCGATCTTGGCTGCGCCCTGCCAAACTCTCCGGAAACGCGAAAGCCGCCTCCGACTCCACGCTTGCGTGGGTCGAAGGCGGCTTGCCTTCGGTGGGCGAGGAGGGATTTGAACCCTCACACCCTTTCGGGCACACGGACCTGAACCGTGCGCGTCTGCCGTTCCGCCACTCGCCCGAGTGACTGCCCAGCTCAGCAAGTCATCCTTTCGGGTGACACGCTGTGCTTGGCGGCGCTTGAAAAGATTAGCACGGGTCACTCGGTGGTTTGGAAACGAGGACCGGGACCGAACCAGTCCGCAGATACGATCGTCTGACGAGCAGGGAGAGGAGGTGCCCAGTGGGCGTCCTACAACGCTTCGAACGTCGACTTGAGGGCATGGTCGAGGGTGCCTTCGCACGGGCGTTCAAGTCAGAGCTGCAGCCGGTGGAGGTGGCGAGCGCCGTCCAGCGGGAGATGGACGAGCGGGCCGCGATCGTCGCACAAGGCCGCACGCTCGTCCCGAACGACTTCGTGGTGGAGATTTCGCATCCGGACGGGCAGCGGCTCGAGGTTTACGCCGACAGCTTGAGCCAGGAACTGGCGAATCTGGCCAGGGAGTACGCGAAGGAACAGGGTTTCTCGTTCGTCGGCCCCGTGCGGGTGCGGTTCGAGCCGGCGCAGGACCTCGGGACGGGCATGTTCCGGATCAGGTCGGGCGTCGTCCGGGGTTCCACGATCGAGGGCGGCGAGATCCGCAGGCCGGTCAGCGACCAGCCGGCGGGCCGTCCGAGCGTCTTCCCCGGACGCCCGAGGCTGGACGTGACGACGGGGGACGGCCAGCGCCAGTCCTACGACATCACCACGCCCGTCACGCTCCTGGGCCGCGGAACGGACTGTGATCTGCGTCTGGTCGACCCGGGAGTTTCACGCCATCACGCAGAGATCCGCGTAGAAGGTCCCGAAATCGCCCTCGTGGATCTAGGGTCTACCAACGGCAGTTTCGTGAACGGTCAGCCGATCCGGCGAGTCACTCTCATCGACGGCACCCGCATCACGATCGGCCGGACCAACCTCGTGTTCCGCCGCGACCGGGAGTAGCACCCCTCGATGACCCCGATCACCCTGACGCTCATCAAGATCGCATTCCTCGCGGTCCTATGGCTCTTCGTCATCGCCGCGGTGGGCGTGATCCGCGCCGACCTGTTCGGTTCGCGGGCCGCCGAGCGCGCGGCCTCACGGCCCCCGCGCCAGCCCCGGCAGCGTGCGAACGCCCGTTCCCCCCGGACGTCGGAGACCTCTCCCGCGACGCCCCGTGGCGAACGGCAGGCCCCCCACCAGCAGCAGGCCCCCGTCCAGCAGCAGGCCTCGGCCGCGCCGACCACCCTCCTGGTCGTCGAGGGCCCCCTCCAAGGAACCACCATCGACCTCGCGACGTCGGGGCCGATCACGATCGGCCGGGCACCCGACTCGACTCTGGTGGTGACCGATGACTACGCGTCGAGCCGGCACGCCCGCATCCACAACCAGCAAGGTGTGTGGGTCGTGGAGGACCTGAACTCGACCAACGGCACTTTCCTGGGCCGGGCCAAGGTGACCCAGCCCACCCAACTCCCTGTCGGCGTCCCGGTGCGTATCGGCAAGACCGTAATCGAGCTGCGCAAATGAGCACACAACCACGTATCGGCATCCGTTATGCCGCCCGCTCCGATGTCGGCATGCTCCGTGAGGGCAACGAGGATTCGGCGGTCGCGGGGGCGCGGCTGCTGGCCGTCGCCGATGGCATGGGGGGCCATGTCGGAGGCGAGATCGCGAGCGCCGAGGCGATCGAGACGCTGCGCAAGCTCGACACCGACGTGCCCGCCGACCAGCTCCTGGTCGCGCTGGAGCACTCGGTGCGCGCCGCCAACGAGGCGCTGCGCCACCGGGTCGAGGGCGATCCGTCGCTCCAGGGCATGGGCACCACCCTGACGGCCATGCTGTGGTCGGGCAGCCAGGTCGCGCTCGTCCACATCGGCGACTCGCGCGCCTACCTGCTGCGCAACGGCGAGCTCTTCCAGATCACGCACGACCACACGCTGGTGCAGTCGCTGGTCGACGAGGGCCGGATCAGCCTCGACGACGCCGCGACCCACCCGCAGCGTTCCCTGCTGCTGCGCGCCCTCGACGGCCGCAGCGAGGTCGAACCGGACCTGTCGCTGCGCGAGGCCCAGGTCGGCGACCGTTACCTGCTCTGCTCGGACGGCCTGTCGGGCGTGGTCAGCGCCGAGACGATCCACCAGGTCCTCACCGCCCAGCCGGATCCCGAGCAGGCCATCCGCCAGCTCATCGACCTGGCCAACCGCGGCGGCGGCCCCGACAACATCACCTGTGTCGTGGCCGACGTGATCAACCTGGACGAGACCCCGCCCGCCGAGGGCCGTCAGGTCCTGGCCGGCGCCGCCGCGAGCAAGGCCCAGGAGGCGGCCGCGGCCGGCGCTCCCGGCCCGCTCCAGGCCGACTCCCCGGCGCTGCGGGCCCGCGACCACATCCGCGACACCCTGCCGCAGCCCCCCCTCCAGCTCGGCAACTCCGACTACGTGCCGCCGCCCGCGCCCGCCCCCTACCCGGGCGACCAGGGCCCCTACCAGCAGGAGTTCGCGGACTACGGCGAGCCCCAGCAGTTCCAGGGAGCGCCGCCCGTCGCCCCGCCTCCCGGTCACGGCACCGGCCCTCAGCAGCTTCCGCCCCGTCCGGGCGGCGGCGGCAGGAGCCGCGGCACCAAGGGCCCGCTGCTGCTCGGCGCGGTCGGCGTGGTCGGCCTGCTGGTGATCGGCGCCGGCTACTTCGGCTACAAGAGCTTCAACAGCGGCTTCTACCTGGCGCAGGACGGCAAGGAGGTCGCCCTGTACGAGGGGACCACCCGGACCATCCCGCTGCTCGGCAGCCCCGCGGGCAAGGCCAAGGACCAGCCGAAGATCGCCATCGACGATCTGCCGAAGCCCCAGCAGGACCGGGTCAAGAAGAAGATCAAGTCGGACACGAAGAAGGGCATCGCCGCGGAGATCGACAAGCTCCGCAAGTCCGTCTGCGTCTTCACGATCCAGAACCGTGAGAACAACGCCGTGATCGTCAAGGGCGCCGGCCAGGAAGGCTGCACCGAGATCCCGGTGAGCAAGGCCGCCGACGACAAGCCGCTCCCCGGCGTCGACACCCGCGCGCTCCCCAACGAGGACCGGGACAAGCTGGGCGCCATGCCGTTCAGCACGCTGGAGACGGCGACCCGTGAGCTGGAGAGGCTCAAGTCCGTCGCCGACAACTGCCAGGACAACCCGGGCGTCAACGGTTGCCCGAAACCGCCCAAGAGTTAGGACCTTCATTGAGCGCGGTAGCCACGCCGACGGCCCCTCCACGCCGGGCGGCCTCCCTGGGGCTGCTCATCTTCGCGATCATCGTGACGATCGCGGCCTTCGCCCAGGTGGGCCTGGTCCGTGACGGCCACCTGCCCACGCAGATGTTCACCTACGGCCTGGCCATCGCGGCCCTCGCCGGTGTGGCGTTCTATGTGATCCAGCGGTTCGCCCCCTACGCGGACCCGGTCCTGTTCCCGATCGCGATGCTGCTCAACGGCCTCGGCCTGGCGATGATCTACCGCATCGACCAGACCACCGCCGACGACTTCCAGGCCGCCGTCGAGGCGTACAAGCAGAGCCATCCGGGCGAGACCTTCAAGCCGTTCGGCGCCGGCGCCGACGTGCTGGGCCAGCTCCTGTGGACGGTCCTGTCGATCGCGCTCTTCATCGCCGCCCTGATCTTCCTCAAGGAGGTCAAGGCCCTCCAGCGCTACCACTACACCCTCGGCGCGATCGGCCTGATCCTGCTGGTGGCCCCGCTGGGCTTCCCCGGCATCAACGGCTCCAAGATCTGGATCCAGCTCCCCGGCCTGTCGATCCAGCCCGCCGAGTTCTGCAAGTTCGCGTTCATCACCTTCTTCGCGGCCTATCTGGTGAAGAAGCGGGCCGCGCTCTCCCTGGTCAGCCGGAAGGTCGGCCCCCTGGAGCTGCCGCGCTCGCGCGACCTGTTCCCGATCCTGCTGTTCTGGATCCTCGCGTTGATGATCGTCGCGGTCGAGAACGACTTCGGCACCGCGCTGCTGTTCTTCGGCCTGTTCGTCGCCATGGTCTACATCGCGACCGGCAAGGCCACCTGGGTCGTCATCGGCCTGACGATGTTCATCGGCGGCGCGCTGCTGCTCTACATCGGCGCCCACGTCATCGGCGGGCCGCTCGAGCACGTCAACCAGCGCATCGAGATCTGGCTGAACCCCGAGCCCTACTTCGGCGGCGGCTGCAAGCTCCCCAGCGGCGAGATCAAGAACATGGCGGGCGTCGGGTTCGCCCAGCGCGAGTGCTTCAAGATGGGCGGCGACTTCTCCACCAGCGACCAGCTCCTCAAGGGCATGTTCGCGATGGGGCAGGGCGGCGTCCTCGGCACCGGGCTCGGCCAGGGCCAGCCCTACCTGAACGACCTCGCGTTCTCCGACGAGATCTTCACCTCGTTCGGCGAGGAGATCGGCCTCACCGGCCTCATGGCCCTGCTCCTGATGTACGCGCTCCTGGTCGAGCGGGGCATGAAGATCGCGGTCGGCACCAAGGACGAGTTCAGCAAGCTCTTCGCGGGCGGCATCTCCTTCGTCTTCGCCCTCCAGATCTTCGCCATCGTCGGCGGCGTCACCAAGCTCATCCCGTTCACGGGACTCACCACCCCCTTCCTTACACAGGGCGGCTCCTCGCTGCTGGCCAACTGGATCCTCATCGCGATCCTGATCCGGCTCAGCCACGAGGCGCGCAAGCCCGCCCCCGTCGCCATCCAGGACGAGGGAATGACACAGATCGTGAATCTGGGGGGTCCGCGATGAGCAACGGCAACACCATGGACAAGCAGCTCCGGCGGGTCGCGATCGTCGGCCTCGGGCTGCTCGGGGTCCTGGCGATCAACATCAACTACATCCAGGGCTCGCAGGCCGAGAAGCTCCAGAAGAACGCCCTGAACACCCGCCAGTTCCAGGACATCTTCCTGCGCGACCGGGGCGACATCATCTCCGCCGACGGCGTCGTCCTGGCCTTCTCCGACCCGCTGAGCAAGAGCAACAAGCCCAAGTACCAGCGCAAGTACGTCCAGGACGGGGAGGCGTTCGTCCCGGTCACCGGCTTCTTCGCCGGGACGCTCCAGAAGAGCGGCCTCGAGGTCGCCTACGACTCCTACCTCGACGGCAAGGACAAGAGCCAGAACGTCGGCAAGTGGCTCGACCAGCTGTCCGGCAAGAAGCCGAGCGGCAGCAACGTCATCACCACGATCGACGCCAAGGCCCAGCGCGTCGCCTACCAGGCGATCCAGAAGACCGTGCGCCGCTCCTCCGCGATCGTGATCGACATCAAGACCGGCGCGATCAAGGTGGCGGCGAGCTTCCCGTCGTTCGACCCGAACACCGTCGCCAACGTCAACAAGGCCGAGGACGACCAGAAGGTCCTCACCAAGCTGAACGCCGACAAGCAGGGCACCCCGCTGATCAACAAGGCGTTCGGCGAGGTCTTCCCGCCCGGGTCGTCGTTCAAGGCGGTCGTCGCGGCGTCGTTCCTGCAGAACGGCAACAACAAGAACAGCACGGTCCCCTCGCCGGAGACCCAGGTGCCGCCCGGCGCCAGCCAGCCGGTCAAGAACGACTGCTCCGGCAACCCGACCGTGCTGCTCGAGGCCTTCGCCCAGTCCTGCAACAACCCGTTCGGCCTGATGGGCACGACCTCGCTGCTCGGCAACGAGAAGGTCGGCGAGACCGCGCGGGACTTCGGCTTCTACGAGAAGATCCCGATCGAGGAGGACCTGTCGGCCCCGGCCAGCCAGTACCCCGTCGACCAGGACACCGCGCTGGAGTACTTCGCCTCCTTCGGGCAGGGCGAGACCAAGACCACCACGCTGCAGATGGCCATGGTCGCCTCCGCGATCGCCAACGGCGGCAACCTGATGAAGCCCTACCTGGTCGAGAGCGTCAAGAACCAGAAGGGCGACGAGATCTACAGCGTCGACAAGAAGACGATGAGCAAGCCGCTCTCCAGCGACAGCGCCAGCGACCTCCAGGACATGATGCGCGCGGTCGTCGACCACGGCACGGCCCGGGACAGCGTCGGCGGCCAGAACATCGCCGGCAAGACCGGAACGGCCGAGCTCACCGAGACCCTGCGCGGCCTCTGGTTCGTCGGGTTCGCCCCGTCCAACAACCCCAAGTACGCCTTCGCCGTCCAGATCGAGGGCCGCCAGGGCCAGTTCGGTGCCAGCACCGCCGGTCCGATCGCCGCCCAGATCACCCAAGCCCTCCTGAACAAGTGACGGAGTTCTCCGCCGGCCCGCGCAGCGGCGCGACCATGGACAGGCAGCTGCGCCTGGTCGCGGTCGTCGGTCTCGGGCTGCTCGGAGTCCTCGCGGTCAACATCAACTACATCCAGGGCTCGCAGGCCGAGAAGCTCCAGAACGACGCCCTGAACACCCGCAAGTCCGGGCAGATCCTCCTGTACGACCGGGGCGACATCCTCTCGGCCGACGGCGTCGTCCTGGCCTCCTCCGACCCGGTCGGAGGAGGCAACAAGCCGAAGTACCAGCGCAGGTACGCCAAGGACGGCGCCGCGTTCGTCCCGGTGACGGGCTTCTTCGCCGGGACGCTCCAGCGCAGCGGCCTCGAGATCGCCTACGACTCCTATCTCAACGGCACCGACAAGAGCCAGAGCGTCGGCAAGTGGCTCGACCAGTTCGCCGGCGAGAAGCCCACGGGCGCGAACCTCGTGACCACGGTCGACGCCCGGGCCCAGCGGATCGCCTACAAGCGGCTCCAGATCAGCCAGCGGCGCGCGGCGGCCGTCGTGATCGATGTGAGGTCCGGCGCGATCAAGGTCGCGGCGAGCTTCCCGTCCTTCGACCCGAACACCGTCGCCGACATCGCCAAGTCACCCGCCGACCAGGAGACGCTCAACAAGCTCGACGCCCAGAAGTCCAAGGCGCCGCTGCTCAACAAGGCCTTCGGCGAGATCTTCCCGCCCGGATCGTCGTTCAAGACGGTCGTCGCGGCGGCGTTCCTGCAGAAGGGCAACACCAAGGACTCGCCGGTCCCCGCGCCCGCGACCCTGCCGGTGCCCGGCACGCGCAAGCCGATCAGCAACCACGGCAGCAACGGCATCTGCGCCTCGGCGGCCAGCCCGCTGATCGCGACGTTCGCGCAGTCGTGCAACACGACCTACGCCCAGCTCGGCGACGACGACGCGATCCTGGGGAACACGGCCGTCAAGGAGCAGTCGGAGCGGTTCGGCTTCTACAAGCCGATCCAGATCGAGCCCGACCTCGCCGCACCCGCCTCGCAGTACCCGCACAACGTGCAGGACCACGGCGAGATCCTGCGCGGCTCGTTCGGGCAGGGCGAGACCAAGGCGACGCCGCTGCAGATGGCGATGGTCGCGGCGGCCATCGGCAACGGCGGCACGATGATGAAGCCCTACCTGGTCGAGAAGGTCAGGACCCGCAAGGGCGACGTCATCCAGGAGGCCGACCGCAAGTCCCTGGGCAGGCCGATCAGCGGGGACACCGCCGACGAGCTCCAGGAGATGATGCGGGAGGTCGTCAGGACCGGCACGGCGACCAACCTCCAGGGCCACGACATCGCGGGGAAGACCGGCACCACCGAGCTCACGGCCACCTTCGGCGGTGCCTGGTTCATCGGCTTCGCCCCGGCGAACGACCCCAAGTACGGCTTCGCGGTCTTCGTCGAGGGCAACACCAGCTCCTTCGGCGCCACCACGGCCGGCCCCATCGCCGCCGCGATCACGGACTCGCTGCTGAAGTGACCACCGTCCTCGGCCACCGCTACCGCCTGCACGCGCTGCTGGCGGCGGGCGGCATGGGCGAGGTCTGGCGGGCCACCGACGAGATGCTGGACCGCGAGGTCGCGATCAAGGTGCTGCGGCGTGAGCTGGTCGCCGATCCGGGGGCGCGCGAGCGGTTCCGCGACGAGGCGCGGATCGCGGCGATGCTCCTGCACCCCAACATCGCACGGGTCTACGACCTCGGCGAGGACGGCGACCTGGCCTACCTGGTGATGGAACTGGTCACCGGCGATCCGCTGGCCGAGATCCTGCGCCGCAACGGCACCCTGCGCCCCGAGGCCACACTCGATCTGGTCGGCCAGGCGGCACGGGCCCTGGAGCACGCGCACCGCGCCGGGATCGTGCACCGCGACGTGAAGCCGGGCAACCTCCTCATCACCGAGGACGGCACCCTCAAGGTCACCGACTTCGGCATCGCCCAGACGGCCACCAGCAGCCGCCTGACCGCCACCGGGACGATCATGGGCACCGTCCAGTACGTGTCACCCGAGCAGGCCGACGGACGGCCGGCCGGCACCGCGAGTGATCTCTACTCGCTGGGAATCGTCGCCTACGAGTGCCTGGCCGGAGCCGTCCCCTTCGACGCCGAGACGCCGGTCGCGGTGGCCGTCATGCATCTTCAGGAGCCCCCGGGACCGCTGCCCGAGGACGTCCCGGACGCCACCAGGGCCCTGGTCGAGCAGCTCCTGAGCAAGGACCCGCTGGAGCGTCCCGGATCTGCGGGGAACGTCGCGGAGCGGTGCGAGGACCTCCGGCAGGCGATGATCTCGCTGCGCGAGGCCACCGAGGAGCTCCCGGAGTCCCCCGTGCGGCCTTTGGACCCCGAACGGCACTCCAGGGCCCTCCTGACGTGCCTGACGGCGGGAGTGGCCGTGCTCGGCGTGCTGACCGGGGCGGCACTGGTGCACAAGCCCACGGACGCTACCCTCAGCGGTGATGACCGACGCACGACGACCGAGACACCGGTCACACCGGGGAGTGAACCCGTGAGCACGGGTAAACCCAGCGTGGTGCCGGTGAAACCGCGCCGCACGGCGCCCGTAACAATTCCTGCAACCCCGTCTCACCCGGCCCCGGATCCCGCTAGCACTACCCCACGGGCGCTAGGTTCGGATGACAAGGTTTGACTCAGATGAGGGATAGAGCGAAATGACACAGCCTCGGCTGCTGGGCGGCCGTTACGAGCTCGGCGGGGTCATCGGCCGCGGCGGCATGGCCGAGGTGTACCGTGCGCGCGACCTGCGTCTGGACCGGACCGTCGCGATCAAGACCCTGCGCGCCGACCTCGCCCGCGACCCCACGTTCCTGGCCAGGTTCCGGCGGGAGGCCCAGTCGGCGGCCTCGTTGAACCATCCGTCCGTCGTCGCGGTGTACGACACCGGCGAGGACGAGATGGACGGCCAGCCGATCCCGTACATCGTCATGGAGTACATCGAGGGCCACACGCTGCGCGAGCTGATCCGTCCCGAGGGCGGCCAGGAGCGGCGGCTGCGTCCCGAGCGCGCCCTGGAGATCACCGACGGCATCCTGCGCGCCCTCGACTACTCCCACCGCGGCGGGATCATCCACCGCGACATCAAGCCCGCGAACGTCATGCTGACCCGCGGCCACGAGGTCAAGGTCATGGACTTCGGCATCGCCCGCGCGATGTCGGACTCGGCCGCCACGATGACGGCGACCGCCCAGGTGATCGGCACGGCCCAGTACCTGTCGCCCGAGCAGGCCCGCGGTGAGCGCGTCGACGCCCGCAGCGACCTGTACTCCACCGGCTGCGTCCTGTACGAACTGCTGACCGGCAGGCCGCCGTTCCAGGGCGACTCCCCGGTGGCGATCGCCTACCAGCACGTCCGGGAGGAGCCGATCCCGCCGTCCCAGCTCGACCCGGAGATCCCGCAGTGGGCCGACCGGATCGTCCTGAAGGCGATGGCGAAGGACCCGGCCCACCGCTACCAGTCGGCGTCGGAGTTCCGCGCCGACATCCAGCGCGCCATGCAGGGCATGCAGGTCGCCTCCCAGTCCACCTCGACCATGATCGCTCCGCCGGTGGCGGGCACCCAGGTCATGGGGCAGGTGCCGGGGCCGACCCGGGTCCAGCAGAACGTCGGGCCGGCCACCTACGCCGCCCAGGGCGGCTACGACGACCTGCCTCCGGTCCGCTACGACGACCAGCCGCAGTACGGTCCGCCCGGCGGAGCCACGGGCACCGCCCGGCGCGGCGACTACGACGAGCCCGGCAAGAAGGCCCAGAAGGCCGGCCTGTGGGTGCTCGCGGGCGTCGTCGTCGTGGCCCTCTTCGCCACGCTCGCCTACGTGCTGAGCAGCGGCGGGGACAACGGCGGCGACAAGGGCGACACCTTCGCGCTCAAGAGCTACAAGAACAAGGACAGCGTCCAGGTCCAGAACGAGCTCGACGGCCTCGGCCTGAAGGTCACCGAGAAGAAGAAGAACGACCCGGAGGTCGAGGCGGACAACGTCATCGGCACCGATCCGGCCGCCGGCACGCAGGTCAAGGCCGGTGACTCGATCATCGTCTTCACCTCGATCGGCCCGGCGAAGAAGAACGTCACCATCCCCACCGGCCTGGTCGGCCAGAAGTGGGAGAAGGTCCAGAAGCAGCTCCAGGACCTGAAGCTCAACCCGATCCCGCACGAGGTCGACGGCGGCAACCGTCCGGCGAACACCGTCATCTCGCTCAAGCCGAACTCGGGCTCCGTGCCCGAGGGCAGCGACGTCCAGGTCAACATCGCCAAGACGCCCGAGACCGCCACGGTCCCGCAGCTCCTCGGCCTGACCAAGGAGCAGGCGATCCCGCTCCTCAAGGAGGCGGGGATCACGAAGTACACCTTCATCCCGATGTCTCCCGAGGGCGACACCCAGCCGGGGACGATCTTCAAGGCCAATCCGGACTTCAACCAGCAGATCGCGAAGAACAAGACCCTGCTGATCTACATCGCGCGCGAGGAGACCACCCCGCCGCCGACCCAGCCGACGACCCCTCCCGTCACCGACAACCCGGACGACCCGGGCGACGGCGAGAACCCCGGCGGCCTCCCCCTCCCGTAGGGGACCCGCCGATCGGGAGCCCCCCGCCTCATCGAGGCGGGGGGCTCCCGTCGTTCCGGGACCGCCCGGAAAACCGGATGCGGTGCCCGCCGGGGTCACCTAACGTGCGGGACATGCGGGTCACCTTCACCAAAGGGCACGGGAACAGCTACGAGATCGCCGTGGAGCGCGAGACCGGGGCCGCGCTGGCGCCCCGGAACGGGCCCGGCGGGCATCCGTACCTGCCGCACGACCTGGTGCACTTCCTCGTCGAGGCGGAGGCCGGGATCGCCCTCGGCGTCTACGGGCGGCTCGCCGCGGGCGACGACGGCCTGTTCTGGGCGGCCGATCCCGCGGAACGGGCCAAGGCCGCCCGGCGGCGCAAGTCGAAGGGCGTGAAGTCCTCCGCGCGGGCCAAGGCCGACATGGAGCGCTCCGAGGAGCTGGCGGGGATCGCCCTGCCCGTGTGGGAGGCCCGCCACGGCCACGCGGCCGCGCTGCCGGCCCCTCTGGTGGCGCAGGGGATCCCGCCGGAGGTCGAGCGGATCGTGGCCCGGCTGGAGGAGCACGCGGGACGCTGGCACGCGCTGCCGGTCGGCGGCTCTCTCACGCTCGTCTGGTGATCCCGCCCGCCTGTTCCGGGCATGAAGAGAGGGCTTCCGCCACTCGGGGGCGATGGCGGAAGCCCTCACTCATGTCTTCGTCCGAAAGGGGAACGGCGTTACACGATCCTGGGATTCAGTTGAAGAATTCACAACCCGCGCAGCCAGGAGGCCAGGAGCGGGTGGCCGTGCTCGCTGAGGATCGACTCGGGGTGGAACTGGACGCCCTCGATCGGGGCGTCGCGGTGGCGGAGGGCCATGATGACGCCGTCGTCCGTCGTGGCGGTGATCTCGAGCTCGGCGGGGACCGTCGAGGGGTCGACGGCCAGCGAGTGGTAGCGGGTGGCCTTGAAGGGCGTGGGGAGCCCGTGGAAGATTCCTCCCCCCGAGTGGTGGATCTCGCTGGTGTAGCCGTGCACCACCTCGGGGGCGTGGACGACCTCGCCGCCGAGGGCGTGGGCGATGGCCTGGTGCCCGAGGCACACGCCGAGCAGCGGCCGGGAGGACGCCGCCGCCTCGTGGACGAGGTCGAGGCAGACGCCGGTGTCGGCGGGATGGCCGGGGCCCGGGCTGATGAGGACGCCCTGAGCCCGTGCGGCGTCGCTCAGGCGGGTGTCGGCCCGGTCGAGGACCGTGACGTCGGCGCCCAGCTCCCTGAGGTACTGGACGATCGTGTGGACGAAGCTGTCGTGGTTGTCCACGACCAGAACGCGCTCGGCGGAGTCCCGCCTAGCCCTCATTGATGGTGCCGTGGTCGAACTTGATGCGCGGCTCCAGCCACGGGAACGCGAAGTACCAGAGCGCCAGGGCGATCACCCCGATCAGGATGACCGTGATCGCGGCCTTGGCGGCGGGGGACTTAGCCGGGAGGTGGCGCCAGATCCACAGATACATGACTCAAGCCGCTTTCTTGCTCGGAGCGGTCACTCTGGGGACCTCGCTGACCAGCTCACCGAAGACGATATAGCGCTGGGCCGCCGAGTACTTCGGGTGGCAGGTCGTCAGCGTGATCATCTTCTTGGAGGGCAGCCGGCCCGGGTGGAACGGAACGGGGGCGATCACGTCGAGCTCGGTCGGCTGGACGATCTGATGCCCGGTGACCTTGTAGACGTACTGCTTGTCGCGGGTGTCGACGAGGATCTGGTCGCCCTGCCGCAGCTCGGCGGCCTTGTTGAACGGGGCGCCGTAGGTGGTGCGGTGCCCCGAGACCACGAAGTTGCCGAGCTGCCCCGGCAGCGCCGTCTTCGGGTAGTGGCCGGGACCCTTGCGCAGATCCGCCACCGTGACGCCCTCGACGACCACGAACTTGGTGTTCTTCCCGAACCGCGGAATCCGGATCATCGCGATGCCGTCACCGAGTTTGATCTTCTCGCTCGTGACCTTCGGGCCCTTCGCGGCCGGTTTCGCCCACTCCTCGTCCAGCTTCTTCGCCAGGCTGTTCTGCTGGGCATGGGTGTACTGGCCGGTTCCCCACAGCTCGTAAGCGACGAAGAACAGCAGGAGAAGCCCGAAGGTGATGCAGATCTCCCCGGTGCCCCTGATGAGGCCACGGATCATGGCGATTCCCTGATGACGGAGGGGCGGATGGACGAGTGGGGTCCATTATTCACGGACGTCGATCGGCTCCCATCGGCCCGGCTGTGGTCATGGGCTAATCGCGACTACACTTTGCCGGACTGCACGTTTGCGCGGTAGGCGCACGCGCGATACCGAGCGTCCCCGCTGAGGAGAATCCACCGTGGCCAAGTCCAAGACCCGCAAGAAGGCCGTCTACACCCCGCCGGTGCGGGCGGAGAAGGTCGCCGTCTCGCCGCGGTGGCTGGTGCCCGTCATGCTCGCCTGCTGGCTGCTCGGCCTGGGCTGGATCGCGACCTACTACGTGACGGCCAGCACCGGCGCCGACGTCCCCCTGATGACGGACCTCGGTAACTGGAACCTGGGGATCGGCTTCACCGCGATCATCATCGGCGTGGTGCTCTCCACCAAGTGGCGCTAGCCGCTACCCCGGTTTCACACAGCTCAATCCACGCATCTTTTCCACAGCCTGGGGACAAGTTCGGTACTTGTCCCCAGGCTGTGTGAAGTTATCCACAGGTTCGTCAGGACGTCAGGCTGGCGGTCTGCACGGCGATGACCGCCAGGACGACTACCAGGACCGCGACCGAAGCCCCCACCTGCACGGCGATCCGCCGCGCACGCGGCGCGTAGACATAGGCCAGGCCCAGCAGGAACCCGGTGACGAGCCCGCCGATGTGACCCTGCCAGCTGATGTTCGCGCCGAGGAAGGTTATCCCCAGGTTGAGGATGATCAGGAAGACCAGCGGCCCCATGCTCAGATTCAGCCTGCGGGCCAGCACGAAGAACGCGCCGAACAGGCCGTAGATCGCCCCCGACGCCCCCACCGTGAACGTGTCGGCGGCCAGTAGGTAGACCATCGCCGAGCCGCCCAGCCCGCTCAGGAAGTACAGCGCGCCGAACCTCACCCGGCCCAGCGCCGTCTCCAGGGGCTGGCCCAGCGAGTACAGCGCCCACATGTTGAACAGGATGTGCGGCGGGCCGTCGTGGACGAACATCGACGTGATGATCCGGTACCACTCGCCGTCGGCCACCGCCTGGCCGTTCAGGCCGAACTGGGCGATCTGCTTGGTGGAAGTGCCGTTCCTGAGCTGGCCCAGGAAGACCAGCAGATTGATGCCGATCAGCACATAGGTCACATACGGCCGGGCCACGGGAGCGCCGCCGAACTGGCCTTCGGCCTGGCGGACGCCCTTGTTGCCGTCCCGGACGCACTCCGGGCACTGGAAACCCACGGACGCCTCGACCATGCAGTCGGGGCAGATGTACCGGTCGCAGCGGACACACCGGACATGGGTCTCCCGGCCGGGATGCCGGTAACAGGTCGGCACCCCGGTCCGGTCGGGAGCCTGCGGAACCTCAGTCACGTCAGGTTCAACGACTAACGGCGCTCGATCGTCACCGTCTCGATGGCGACGTCCTGGAGCGGACGGTCGCCAGGGCCGGTCGCGACGTTGTTGATCGCGTCGACGACGTCGGTGCCCTCGATGACCTCACCGAAGATGGTGTGGCCGCCGTTGAGCCACGGGGTCTCCGTGGTGGTGATGAAGAACTGCGAGCCGTTGGTGCCACGGCCGCCGCGCTTGCCCGCGTTGGCCATGGCCAGCAGGTACTTGCGGTTGAACTGGTTCTGCGCGTGGATCTCGTCGTCGAAGTCGTAGCCCGGGCCGCCGATGCCCTTACCGAGCGGGTCCCCGCCCTGGATCATGAAGTTGTCGATGACCCGGTGGAAGATCGTCCCGTTGTAGAGCGGGGTGTTCGACACCTGGCCCGTGCCCGGGTGCTTCCACTCCTTGCTGCCCTCGGCCAGGCCGACGAAGTTGGCCACCGTGTTCGGCGCCAGGTCGGGGAACAGCCGGACCACGATCTTGCCGACGGTGGTGTTCAGGGTGGCGATCGTCTCCGCCATGTTTTTCCTCCTCGTGGGTACTCGAGGTTCATCCTCTCAGGTCCGGGGTATTCGCCAGTGCAGGGACCGCCATCATCGGGGGAGGAAAGCGTGCCCGTTCGAATTTTTGTTCGCAGAACGCCGGAACCGGAGATCTCCAAGTTGCGGGGGTTCGGCGCCAGCGCCATGTCCACCGCGCGTCACGGGGCTTCGTACGCGGCGAGGGGCACGGGGCGGGCCAGGCACATGGCCGCCGACGGCACCGTCGCCGCGCGCCGCATGGCCGCCGAGCGCACCATGGCCGCCCGTGGCTGGACCGGACCGCAGATGGAACGCGTCGCGTGCCTGTTCGACGACATGATCGCGCCGCGCATCAGCAACGCCATGCACGGAACCGCGGGCTGGATCGAGCCACCGCGCCCGGTCAGCCACCGCAGGCGCAACTTCGTCATGGGGTTCGTGGCGGCGTTCGCGGTGATCGGGGTCGCCGCAGTGGCCACCCAGTACCGCCGCGGCCAGCTCGCCGACATGCTCGAGCCGGAGGACGGCCTGGAGTACGAGCTCCGCTACCGCGAGGAGTCCGGGGAGGGCCGCGAGAGCGGCAACCTCTCCGGCACCTTCTCCTCCGCTTCGGGAGGCGCCTCGGGTGTCGGCCGCGGCGGCGGAACGGGCAGCAGCCGCGGCATCGGAAACGACTGACCGCGGTCAAAGCTCACGCAGGACAGGAACCGGTTGGGCTGCTCTTCGACTACCGACGAGTAGCCCATTCGGGGTTTACCGGTACCTTTCTCTCATGCTGAAGGACACCGCGCGCCGGCTCGCCGGGACCGCCGTGCACCGGGGCTACGCCCTCATCAGGCGCCTCGGCGAGATCAGCCCGGCCTCGCCGGGCGGCAAGCGCTTCCACCATCTCGGCGAGGGCGCCTGCATCGGCTTCCCGCAGGGTGCGATCTTCGGCGAGCCGTGGATCTCCATCGGGGCGCACACGCTGGTCGGGACCCATGTGTCGATCTCCGCGGGCTTCGTGCCGGATCTCGACCTCGGCCCGGACGTCATCGTCTCGATCGGCGAGAGCTGCTCGATCGGCCGGGGCAGCCACATCGTCGGCCATCAGTCGATCAGGATCGGCGACGACGTGTTCACCGGGCCGTACGTGTACATCACCGACCAGAACCACACCTATGCCGACCTCGACGCCCCGATCGGGCGTCAATGGCCGGAGAACGCGCCGGTCGAGATCGGTGACGGCTGCTGGCTCGGCACCCAGGCGATCATCCTTCCCGGCACCAAGCTGGGCCGGAACGTCGCCGTCGCGGGGGGAGCGGTGGTGCGTGGGGAGTTCCCGGACAACTGCGTCATCGCGGGCGTCCCGGCGAAGATCGTCCGACGGTACGACCCCGAGGAGGGGTGGCTGCCGCCGATGAAGACCCGGCCGCCGCTGATCTCCGCCGAGGAGCTCGCCCTGCTGTCCGTCGACGGGCTCGAGGGTCTCCAGCTCCTCCAGGACCGCATGATCGAGCAGAATCTCGAGGAGCAGGCGGGCTGATCAGCCCGGGCGGGGCGTCCGCCGGGCCTTGAGCCTCAGCGGGCCTCGTGGGCGTCGAAGTACTCCTTGCCAGGGACGGTCTCGCCGCCGAGCAGTTCCGTCACCGTGACCGGGGTGAGGCCCTTGTCCTCGCAGGCCTTCAGGATCCGCGGGACCGCGGCGACCGTCGTCGGGTAGATGTCGTGCATCAGCACGATCGACCCGCGGCGCAGGCCGCGGGTGGCCCGCCGGACGATCGAGGCGGTGTTCTGGCTCTGCCAGTCGAGGGTGTCGATGCTCCAGAGGATCTGGGCGAGGCCCTCCTTCTTGGTCTCGGCCCTGACCCGCTTGTCGGTGGCGCCGTAGGGCGGCCGGAAGACGGTCACGTCGACGCCGAGGAAGTCCTTGAGGGTCTGCCGGGTCCGGTCGATCTCGTCGTGGATCTTCTTCTTGGACATGGAGCGCCGGTTGAGCTGGAGATGGTGCTCGGTGTGCACGCCCAGCTCGTGGCCCTCCATGAACGCCCGCTCCACGTCGTGCTTGAAGTGCCTGGCCTGCGGTCCGACGACGAAGAACGTCGCGTGGACCTTGTGCTTCCTCAACGTGTCGAGCAGCCGGCCGGTGTCGAAGCCGGGGCCGTCGTCGAAGGTCAGCGCGACGCACTTGACCTCGGCGCAGTCGACCTGGGGGCGTTCGGGCCGCACCGGCGTGGTCGGCGTGGGCGTCGGCGCGGGGGAGGGAACCGGCGGATTCGGCTTCGCGACCATCTTCACGGTCGTGGGATGCCCTCCCACCCCGGATCCGGTCGCGAAGAAGGCCAGCGCGCCCAGCGCAGCCGCCCAGTAGCCGATCCCCCGACGCACGCGGTTTCCCCCGAATCACAGTGACTTTCGAGGATTCTAGACCCGCAAACAAGACAAAATGTGAAGACAGTAAGAAAGCCGGACACCTGAGGTGCCCGGCTTTCTTCTTCAGTACAGATCAGACGTTCGCCCTGCGCGCGCGGTAGGGACGGTCGCCGTTGTTGTGGCGCGGGGCGCCACCCTGCTGGCCGCCGCCCTGGCCCCGGTACGGACGCTCGCCGCCCCGGTTCTCGCGGTTGTCGAACGAGCCGCGGTTGTCGTGGCCGCGGTTGTCGTGGGAGCCGCCGCCCTGGCCGCGGTTGTCGTACGAGCCACCGGAGCCCCGGTTGTCGTAGGAACCGCCGCCGCTGTTGTAGCGCGGGGCGCCACCCTGCTGGCCGCCGCCCTGACCGCGGTACGGACGGCGCTCTCCGTCACGCTGCGGGCGACCCTGGCCGCCCTGACCGCCCTGACCGCCTTCGCGACGCTCGAACGGACGGCCCTCGGAGGAGCCTCCGCCCTCGTTGTCACGGCGGTAGGGCCGACGGGGTCCGCCGCGGCCGTTGCCGAAGCGTCCGCCACCGCCACCGCCGCCACCGCGACGGGCCGGGCGCTGCTCGCGCTCGGGGATGATCGGCTCGGGGATCGCGATGCCCGACGGCTGGCGCGCGCCGGTCAGCTCGACGAGCGCGGAGTCCATCGAGGTGACCTTGACGCGCTCGGCGTTGATGCCCGCGCGCTTCATCATCGAGGTCGTCGACCGGACCTGGTGGGAGAGGACCATCGTGATGACGGTGCCCTTCTCCCCGGCCCTGGCCGTGCGGCCGGCGCGGTGCATGTAGTCCTTGTGGTCCGCGGGCGGGTCCACGTGCAGAACGAGGCTGATGTCGTCGACGTGGATGCCGCGGGCGGCGACGTCCGTGGCGACGAGGACGCCGATCCGGCCCTCACGGAACTCCGCGAGGGTGCGGGTGCGGAGGTTCTGCGACTTGCCGCCGTGCAGGCCCGCGGCGCGGACGCCGACCTGGGTGAGCTGCTTGGCGATCCGGTCGACGCCGTGCTTGGTCCGGGCGAAGATGATCGTCCGGCCCTCACGGTTGGCGATCTCCGCCGTGATGAGGTTCTTCTCCTTCGGCGGCACCAGGATCAGGTGGTGCTCCATGGTGTCGACGGACTCGTCGATCTCGCCGATGGAGTGCTGGACCGGGTCCTGCATGTACTTGTTCACCAGCACGTCGACCTCGCGGTCGAGCGTCGCGGAGAACAGCATGCGCTGGCCGCCGGGGCGGACCTGGTCGATGATGTCGGTGACGTCGGGCAGGAAGCCCATGTCGGCCATGTGGTCGGCCTCGTCGAGGACGAGGATCTGGACCTCGGAGAGGTCCGCCGCGCCCTGGCGCATGAGGTCCTTGAGCCGGCCCGGGGTGGCGACGAGGATCTCGACGCCGCGACGCAGCGCGTCGATCTGCTTGGGCATGGACGTCTGGCCGATGACGGTCTTCATCCGCAGGCCGACGGCCCGGCCGAGCGGCTCGAGGTTCGTCTGGACCTGCTGGGCGAGCTCGCGGGTCGGGACCAGGATCAGGCCGAGGGGCTTCTTCGGCTTGGCCTGGCGGTGGGCGAGCAGGGTGAGCATCGGCAGGCCGAAGCCCAGCGTCTTGCCGGAACCCGTCTTGCCGCGGCCGAGGATGTCGCGACCGGCCAGGGCGTCCGGGATGGACGCGGCCTGGATCGGGAACGGGTGAGTGATGCCGCCGCGAGCCAGGGACTCGACGATGGCGGCGGGAAGCCCGAGCTCAGCGAACGAGGGGAGGTCGGAGTGGACCTCGTTGATCTCCTCGTTCTGGGCAGCATCGGACACGACGATGGAAACGTCTGACACGCAAAACCTTCCGAGAGGGGGGCACGTCTCGGGAGGCCCTGATCGTGGGTGCCATGACGACGGCACCTAAGGGTCGCTGCAAGGACGAGCCCGGCGGCCCTGCTAGGGGCGCGCCGCATGTGGGTTAACTCTGGGTCCAACGTTACGGAGGATGGGTCTTATTTCCGCAACAGCCTCCCAGCATACCCGGAGACGATCGAACACCCGACCGGCTTTTCCACGTCGGGGCCTCGGTGGCGGGCTCCGGACAGGCCTGCGGGCGGGGACTCTCCGCAGCGCAGCCGCTTGCGGGGCGTGAGGGGCCGATCGGGCTCTTCTTAGCAGAGTGATTCCGCCCACTCCCGCGCCGTGGGGCGGGTCACCCTCGCCCCACGGCGCACCGGCGCTACTTGGAGTGCTGGTGGATGATCTTCTCGACCTGCATGTTGAGCTTGGCCCCCTGCGGCCAGCCCGCGTAGTGGGTCAGGAAGATCACGATCTCGCGGAGCTCGTCGGGGGAGAGCTCCTTGTTGGTCAGGGCGGCCGGGATCTGGATGTCCAGGACGTCGTTGAGGCCGCTTCCGACGAGCAGGCCGATCAGCAGGAGGCGGCGGTCGCGCATCGACAGGCCGTCGCGGTTCCAGATCTCGGCGAACAGGTGGTCGACGGTGTAGCCGAAGAAGTCGCCGGGGCCGTCGCTGACGTCGAAGCCGTAGACCTCGGTCATCTTCTTCAGGCCGCGCTCGCGGATCTCACTCATCTGCCACTCCCAGGGATCGGGCGAAGTTCTCGATGGCCAGCCGGGCCAGCGGGACGTCGACGTCGAGTTCGTCGGCGAGGGCGATCGCCAGCGACAGGTCCTTGTCCCCCAGCGCCAGCGCGTGCTCGAAGGGCCCGCGCAGCGGATCGTCCGACGGGATCGGCGTCGCGGTCGACCTGATCATGATCGCGCCGGGACCGCCGGTGACCGCGTCGCTGTGGCGGACCACCCGGCCGAGCTTGCGGAGCGAGACGCCGCTCGCCTCGGCCAGCCGCGCCGCCTCCCCCGCCGCGGTGAAGGCGACGAAGTGCAGCAGGTTGCGGGCCAGCTTGGTGCGGGTCCCCGAACCGACCGGGCCCATGTGCAGGACCAGGCTGGCCCAGCGGCCGAACGGTCCCTCGCAGCGCTCGAACGCCGCCTGCGAGCCGCCGATCATGACGGCCAGGGTGCCCTCGGTGGCGCCCATGAACCCGCCGCTCACCGGGGCGTCGACGATCTCGATCCCCCGGACGGCGGCCTGTTCGGCGAGCTCCACCGCGGTGCTCGCCTGGATCGTGGAGTGGATCGCGATGACCGTGCCCGGCGCGACGAGGGGGAGCAGGACCCCGCAGACGTCCCTGACCTGGGCGTCGTCCCGGACCATCAGCGAGATCAGATCGGCCCCGGCCAGCTCCTCGAGCGACTGCGCGGGCTTCGCTCCGGCCTCGGCCAGGGACGCGGTCGCCTCGGGCACCACGTCGTAGACGATGACGCCGTCCGCGATGAGGCGCTTGGCCATCAGCGCGCCCATCTGGCCGAGCCCGACGAATCCTGTCGTCATGCGCGGAACACCTCTCCTCCGTCGACGTTGAAGATCTGTCCGGTGATCCAGCGGGCCTCGTCGGAGAGCAGGAACAGCAGCATGCCGACCAGGTCCTCCGGCTCCCCCATGCGCTTGATCGCCAGCTTGTCCCGGACGATCTTCTGCGCCATGTTGCCGGGCACGACGGTCCGGTTGGCCTCGGTGTCGATCGGGCCCGGCGCGATCGCGTTGACCCGGATGTTCAGCGAGCCGAGCTCGTGCGCGAGCTGCTGGGTGATGCCGTTGACGCCGACCTTGGCCAGCCCGTAGAAGCCGGAGTACTGCCAGGCCGCGGTCGACGACTGGTTGACGATCGCACCGCCCTCGGTCATGAAGGGCTGGACGTGGCGGGCGCACAGCAGCGCGCCGTCCATGTTCACCGCCATGAACTTCTTGTAGTAGTCCCACGGCACCGTGAACAGGAAGTCCAGCTCCATCGTGCCGAAGATGGCCGCGTTGTTGACCAGGTAGTCGATCCGGCCGGTGTGCTCGGCCGTCCGCTCGGCCATCTTCTGGACGGACGCGGGGTCGGAGACGTCGGTGTGGATGAAGATGCCCTCGATGTCGGCGGCGACCTTCTCCCCCTTGTCGCTGACGTCCGCGATGACGACGTGCGCTCCCTCGGCGGCGAGCGCCCTGGCGTAGGTCTCACCGATCCCCTGGGCCGCGCCGGTGACGATGGCCGTCTTGCCTTCGAATCTCATGCCAGCTCCGCGATCGACTTGGTTTCCAGGTATTCCTCGAAGCCCTGACGGCCGGACTCGCGTCCGATCCCGGACTGCTTGTAGCCGCCGAACGGCACGTCCGCGCCGTACCAGACGCCTCCGTTGACGCTCACCGTCCCGGTGCGCAGCCGCCGGGCGACGGCGTGGGCGCGTTCGGGGGAGCCGTGGACCGCACCGGACAGCCCGTAGGGGGAGTCGTTGGCGATCCGCACCGCGTCGTCGTCGCCGTCGTGGGGGAGGATCACCAGCACGGGGCCGAAGATCTCCTCGCGGGCGGCGCGGGAGGCGTTGGTGAGGCCGGTGATGAGGGTCGGCTCGATCCAGAAGCCCCGGTCGCGGTCGGCGCGGCGGCCTCCGGTGGCGAAGGAGCCGCCGTCCCGCTCGGCGATGGCGAAGTAGGACTCGACGCGGTCGCGCTGGCGGGCGGAGATGACGGGGCCGCAGATCGTCCCGGGGTCGTCCGGGTCGCCGGCGCCGAGGCTCTCCATCGTCTTGGCGGTGATGGCGACGGCCTCGTCGTACCGGTCGCGGGGGACCAGCAGCCGGGTCGTGATCGCGCAGCCCTGGCCGGCGTGGGGGAGCACCGAGAAGGCCGCGTAGGAGCAGGCGGCCTTCAGGTCGGCGTCGTCAAGGACCAGGAACGCCGACTTGCCGCCGAGCTCGAGGAAGACGCGCTTGAGGCCGGCGGCCGCGTCCGTCATGACCTGGCGGCCGGTGGCGGTCGAGCCGGTGAAGGAGATCAGGTCGACCCGCTCGTCCCGGACGAGCTGGGCACCCAGCCCGTGGTCGGAGCCGGTGATGATGTTGACGACGCCCGGCGGCAGATCGGTCTCCTCCTTGAGGAGCTGACCGAGCGCCGCCGCGACCCACGGGGTGTCGGGGGCGGGCTTGAGGACGACCGTGTTCCCCGCCGCCAGCGCGGGCGCCAGCTTCGCGACGGTGATCTGGGTCGGGAAGTTCCACGGGGTGATCGCCGCGACGACCCCGGTGGCCTCACGGCGGACCTTCCGCAGCGAGGCCATGCCCATGGGCTCGGCCCGGCCGAGATCGGTCTCCCAGTCGTAGGACTCGGCGAGCCCCGCGTACCAGAGCAGATCCTCGACGGGCGCGTCGAGCTGCGCCCCGTGGGTCAGGAAGCGCGGGGCGCCGACCTCGGCGATCGTGAGATCGCGGAAGCGTTCGCTGTGGCGGGTGAGGGCCTCGTTGAGCTGGCGGAGCACCCGCACCCGCAGCCCGAGATCGGTCGACCAGCCGGTTTCGTCGAACGCCCGCCTGGCCGCCGCGATCGCCGCGTCCATCTGGGCGGGGGTCGCGTCGGTGGCGAGGCCGACGACCTCTTCGGTGGCCGGATTGAGGGTTTCGAAGGACGCGTCGCCGACGGTCAGCTCGCCGTCGATGAGGAGGGGGGACGTCCCGGTGAACCAAGCGCTTGTACTGGACACCTGTCCAGACTACCGTTCAGGTCGGGGCAAAAAGCAAGGGCCGACCCGTTTTCCGGATCGGCCCCGCGCACCGTCTCTAGAAAAGGCCGAGCCTGCGGCGCGTGAAGAACAGGAAGACCGCGCCGGCCGAGAAGAACATCGTGCCGATGGAGGCGAACAGCAGGAGCGGGCCGCCTCCGGTCAGGGCCAGGTTGCCCGAGCCGGGGTCGCAGACCGGGGTGTCCCCCGCGTTGCCGACCATGAAGATCAGGGAGTCGGTGTCGGAGACCGCGGTCCCGTTCTCCAGGGTGCTCTTCTGGGTGAACTTGACCCGGTAGACGCCCTCCTTGGTGAACGCCCAGGTGCCATGGGCGTGCGTCCCGGCGGGGAGCGTGGTCGAACCCCTGCCGTTGAACACGACGGCCGGGGTCGTCGAGGTGCCTGTTCCGGTCGTGAACACGACGAGCTTGCCGGGTCCGGTCACCTTGTCGACCGTCCAGGTGACGGGCTTGGTGATCCCCTCGGTCGACCATCCGAGGAACGGGGTCCCGGTCGACTGGGTCTGCGGGAGCTGCCAGACGGTCGTCCCGGCCGAGCCGAGGAAGCTCTGGCCCGACGGGATCGAGATCGTCGGGGTCACCCTGACCGCCACCGACCCCGGCTCCTTCAGGTTGCCCGCGGCGTCCTTGATCTTCGAGTGGAGCGCGGTTCCCTCGATCTTCGCCGCGTAGTCGTAGTGACCGTCACTGATCACCGTGCACGTCACCGGGGAGGACGTGGTGGTCGGGCTGGTCGTCGTCGGCGTGGGCGTCGGGCTGGTGGTCCCGCCCGCCTTCACCGCGTAGCTCAGGGCGGTGGAGGTCGAGGCCGTGTAGTCGTCGGTGTACTTCGGCGAGTACTTCGCGGTCAGCGACTTGGTGCCCGCCGTCAGGGCCTTGGTCTTGAAGGTCGCGATGCCGTTCACCAGCTCGGCGTTGCCCAGGGAGGCCGTGCCGTCGAAGAACTCCGCGTAGCCCGTCGCCGTGTTCGGGGTGACGGTCGCGACCAGGGTGACCTCGTCCCCCGCCTTCGGCTCCGTCGCCGTCGCGATCGGCGTCGCGGTCAGCGCGGTCGTCGTCGCCGGCGCACCGACCACGAACGTCACCTTGACGGGGTCGGCCTTCAGCTCGACCGGGGTCGTCGTCGCGTTCTTCAGCGTGGCGGAGACGTCGAAGGTCGCCTGGTAGACGCCCTCCTTCGTGAACGCCCAGTTGACGTCCTTGTGCTCGGCGGGCGCCGCCTTGTAGGTGGTGAACTTGGTCTGGTCCATACTCGGGTCGGAGCTGAGCAGCCTGTTGAGGGTCCCCCCGGTGCCGCTCGCGGGGATGTCGGTCACCGTGAAGATCTCGAGCCGTCCCGGGCCGGTGACGGCGGACATCTTGACCGTCACGTCGCCCTGGAGCTTGTCGGCCGTCAGGTCGGCGAACGACCAGCCGAGCAGGGGCGACAGCGTCGTCGCCGAAGCGTTGCTCGGCGCGATCCAGATCTTCGTGTTCGCCGCGCCGAGGAAGTCCCACCCGGTCGTCGCCTCGGCCTGGGTGAGGGTGTGATCCTGCCCCACCTTGAAGATGAGGCCGGCCGGGTCGGCGTCCACCGGTGGCGTCCCGTGGCTCGTCTTCACCGCGAGCTTGGTATCCGCCCCGGTACCCGTGAGCCGACCGGCCAGCACGTCGGCATGGCCGGTCTTGATCACATTGGTGCGCGCAACGGGCGCGGGCGGGGCGTCGGCCAGGGCGGGCGCGGACCAGAGTCCGAGCGCGCCCACGGCGAGGCCAGCCAGCAGTCGCTTCATTGAGGAGTCTCCCCCGGTTTTCGCCATGGAAGGTTCACGGCGACCCCAACCGATCCCAGGAGATCACATCATGCCGCGACGGAACCTGTCACAACAGTCCCAGTATCAATCCGGATAGGGACAAATCCACAACAATGCCACCAGATGGCGCGCGTTCAGTAGCTGGACGGAGTCCGGTAGTAGCTCTCGGGCGCGACGGGCACATCCGCGAGGACGACCGTTCCCGCCATTTTGTCGTGCAGTGTCTGCTGGTAGGGCTTGTCCCAGAACTGCCAGAGCACGTTGAGAAGGCCGATTCCGGACCCGAGCAGCGGGATCAGCCCGATGACCATGAATCCGAACGGATACAGCAGTCCGCGGCCGAACGCCCGTCCGGTGGTCAGCGGCGCCATCGGGTTCGCGACGTCCGCGATCCGCAGCCTCATCAGCCGCTTCCCGACGGTTCTGCCGAACGCCACGAGCTGAAGCGGCTCCACCAGCACGATGGCCGCGAACACCCCGAGCCCCAGCACGACCCCCGCGAGCGTGCTCAACGGCCGCGCCTCACTGGGATCCGCCACCACCATCACCGGCACGACGACCAGCAGAACGACCCCGATGATGACAAGATCATCGATCATCCGCGCCCCGAGCCGCCGCCCCCGATGCGCCAGAACGGCCCCACCGGCGAACCCGCCGCCCCCGTACCCGCCCTGTGGATATCCACCGTGCGGATAGGCGTTCTGCGGATATCCACCCTGTGGGTATCCCGCCTGTGGATGACCCGCCTGTGGATGACCGGCGGGTGGATAGGCCCCTTGCCCGTACCCGGCCTGTCCATACTCCGACCGCCCGTACCCAGGCTGTGGATATCCCCCCTGTGGATAGCCCCCGGGCGGACCGGCTCCCTCGCTCATCGAACGGCACCTGTCTTCATGCCGCGAGATCATCCATGCCGCCACGAATGAGCGCAAGCGGAGATTTCCGCCCGCATCACGCCCCCACGCCCAGGAGAACGAGAAAACGGCCCCTCAGGCCTCCGACCGCTCTCGCTGATCGGTGACCCGAGGAACCGTTCCCTCCACGGTGGAGCTGAGGAGAATCGAACTCCTGACCTCTTGTATGCAAAACAAGTGCTCTACCAATTGAGCTACAGCCCCGCGTGAGAGACCAGGGTACCGAAGGTCGGGGCCTGGTCGCGCACGTATTTCCGGCGCCGGGCGGAGTGCGCCGGCGCCGGGATGGATCTTGGTGTTACTCGGCCGAGGTCGCCTCGGTCCACAGGTCGAGCTCGGCGCGGTCCTGCTGGAGGCGCTTCCAGACGGCGAAGCCGCCCAGACCAAGGATGGCGAGCACGAGAAGCTTCTTCACGGTGAGGACCCCTTCACCTCTGACAAGTGGACGGTTACGACTCTAGCAACGCCGACTCGGCGAACCGAACCCCCATGGTGCATTGGGGTCTGACCTGAAGCGGCGACCTTTCGTCGCCGAGGGCTCTCTGGGCGTACCGGCGTCGGGGTGGGGAAGGGCCTGGCCGGGCCCCTCCCCACCCGGAATCACCAGCCACCGCTCGCGCCCCGGCAGCGGCTGGAGCGGAAGGGAGACACCGATGGGCACTCCGGGAGAGCCAGCCGTCACCCGCGGGCCGCCCGGCGGACAGGGCGATGCGGGCCGGAACATCACTCGAAGGCAGTGATGGACCCGTTCACGACGGAAGCGGACAAAAGGACACCCGAATCGGTCCGTTCCCGTTCGCCTCTCGCGCTCCGTCCACAAACGGCGGCCCGCCGGGTCACCACAGCGGGACGGGCGCCTCCCCGCGCGGGTAGAAACCGGGGATCTTCGCCCCGGACGCCGCCCGCTCCAGCCTTCCCTTCATCCCGTCGGACAGGACGTCCGCCTTCATCATCTCGATGAAGATCGAGGTCACGTTGCCGAGGTCGAACCAGTCGCGCTGCCACGACCACTGCATGTTCCCGTCGTAGCGGAACCAGCTGCCGCCGATCCCCGCGACCTCGTACTTCGTCCCGTCGGGACGCGTCGCGTCGGCGACCTGCTTCCAGAAGCCGACCACCTCGCCCTTCACCTCGTCGATCAGGATCTGCTGGTAGGGGTACTCCCAGCCGTCGAGGCCGCCCATCTCCTGGCCGAGGGCGATGTCGCGGATCTCGTCGCGGCCGACGGCCATGAAGTCCTGGCCGGGGCCGAGGTTCCAGCCGTAGGTGGCGTCCTCGGTGTAGAGCTCGGCGAGCGGCTTCCAGTCGCCGAGCTCCTCGCAGCGGCGGTTGGTGTCCAGCCAGAGCTGGACCATCTCCTCGAGTTCGGCGCGGGGAAAGGTCATGACTCCTCCTCGAGTCTCAAAGCCTGGGTGGGGCAGTAGCGCACGGCGGCGCGCAGTTCCCGCGAGTCCGGCGGGTCGGAGTCGATCAGTACGGCCTTGCCCTTGTGCTCGACCTCGAAGACGTCGGGCGCCTCGAGCTCACAGACGGCGTGGCCCTGGCAGATGTCGAGGTCGATGCCGACCCTCACCGCTTCCTCCTCCGGTAGCGGACCGCACACGGCCTGGCGAGCTGGACGACCATCTTGGTGTGGTCGTTGCGATAGCTGTCGGACGGCTGCGCCAGCTCGAACTCCCAGTCCTGGAGCAGGACCGAGAAGATGGCCTTGAGCTGGATCATCGCGAAGTTGGCTCCGACACAGCGGTGCCTGCCCGCCCCGAACGGAACCCAGGTCCAGCGGTTGAGCAGGTCCTCCTCGCGCGGCTCGGCGTAACGGCCGGGGTCGAACGCCTCGGCGTCGGGGAAGTCGTCCTCGAGCCGGTTCGACACGGCCAGGGAGCAGCCGACCATCGTGCCCGCGGGGATGTCGTGGCCGAGCACCGACAGGTCCTTCTGCGCGACGCGCAGCAGCAGGATCAGCGGCGGATGCAGCCGGAGGGTCTCCTTGATCGCCGATTCGAGGACGGGGATCGCGCGCAGCGCCTGGAAGGAGACCTCCTCGCCGTTGGCGTAGAGGCCGTCGAGCTCGTCCACGACGCTGCTCATGAGCTGGGGATGGCGCAGGAGCTCGATGAGCGTCCAGGCGGCCGTGCCCGAGGTCGTGTGGTGCCCGGCGAACATCATCGAGATGAACATGCCGGTGATCTGGTCGGCGGTGAACGTCTTGAGCGAGATCAGGACGTCCAGGAGATCGCGTTCCTCGCGCGGGACCGGCGATGTTCCACGTGCGTCCATGATGCCCGTGACCAGCTCGACCAGGCCCGCGCGGGCGGCGTCCCGGCGGTGGAAGGACTCGATGTCGGCGTAGGGGTCCACATAGGCGATGGGATCGGTGCCGCGTTCGAGATCGTGGTAGAGCTCGGCGAAGCGGTGGTCGAGCTGCTCGCGGAACTTCGTGCCGATCAGGCAGGCCGACGAGGTGTAGATGGTGAGCTCGGCGAACCAGTCGAGCAGGTCGATCTCGCCCTCGTCGCCCCAGCCTGCGGTCATGCGCTCGACCTCGCCGGCGATCGTCGCGGCGTGGCCCTTGAGGAAGGAGCCCTTGAGCGCCTGGTTGTGCAGGGCCTCGCGGCGCTGCTCCGGCGTGGCGTCGAAGACGACGCCCTCGCCGAAGATCGGCGTCATGAAGGGGTAGGCCTCGGCCTGGTCGAGGTCCTCGTCGGGGGCTCGGAAGAAGAATTCGTTGGCCTCGGCGCCGGTCAGCAGGACGACCTCGCGCCCGGCGAGGGTGAACGCCCCGACGTCCCCGTGCTCCGCGCGCACCCGGCGCATCAGGCCGATCGGGTCGGTGCCCAGCTCTTCGAGGTGGTCGGGGCCGCCGGAGACCATCTTCGGCTTCATGTGAGGCTCCTACGGTGAAAGGTGCGGGTCATGACGGGAGGGGGCCTTCCGGCTGGATCTCCACCAGGGTCAGGTGGGAGCCCGGCGGCATCCCCACCATGTGAACGATGGCGTCGGCGACGTGCGAGGGGTCGAGGAACTGCGAGTGGCGGGCCAGTCCCCAGCTCACCCACTCGTTGAGGACGACTCCCGTGACCTCGGGGTCCCACGAGTAGCCCATCTCGGTGAAGGTCGGTCCCGGGCGCAGGATCGACGCCCGCACCCCGGTGCCCTCGAGCTCCATCTGCATGGCCCTGGCCATGCCCTCGACGCCGTTCTTCGCGGCGACGTAGGCGCCCATCCGGGTCCGGGGAGCCCGGACGACGTCGGAGGAGACGAAGACGATGTCGCCGCGGGTGCGTTCGACCATGTCGGGCACGAACGCCCGCACCAGCCGGTGCACGCCCAGCAGCTGCACGTTGAGCTGGGCCGCGAACTCCACGGAGTCCACCTCGTGGATCCGGTCGGGCTCCAGGTGGCCGGCGCTCGACACGACGATTTCCACAGGCCCCAGAGCGGTCTTGGTGGCTTCTGTGAAAGCTTCGACGGAGCCGGAGTCGCCGACGTCGAGGGGGTGCGCGAACGCTTCGCCGCCGTCCTTGCGGATCCGCTCGGCCAGCTCCTCGCACTTGTCCACGCGGCGGGCGCCCAGGGCCACGGGATGGCCCTGCGCCGCCAGCAGCAGCGCGGTGGCCGCCCCGATCCCCGAGGACGCCCCCGTCACGACCGCGGGACGCCGTTCGGGATGCGAAAGAGCCATATCGGAACCTCCTGGATGTGGGGGGTCAACGGGGGGTGGTGATGAGGGGGAGACGGGCGAACCCGCGGACGTTCGAGGAGTGGACCCGCACCGCGGCGGATTCGTCGATCTCGTAGTCGGAGATGCGGGAGGAGAGCTCGGCCAGGGCGATCTGGGCTTCGAGCCGGGCCATGTTGGCGCCGAGGCAGTAGTGCCGTCCCGCGCCGAAGCTGATGATCTGGGAGGTGTCACGGCTGAGGTCGTAGACGGAGGGATCGGTGAAGACCCGGGGGTCCCGGTTGGCCGCGCCGATCAGCAGGAGGAGCCGGTCGCCGGCCTCGACCTTCTGCCCGTGGTAGACGGCGTCCTGGGCGACGGTGCGGGCGATCTGCTGGCTGGAGGGGTCGTAGCGGAGCGTCTCCTCGATCCAGCCGTCCACAGGGTTGTGGAGGGCGTCGCGGGTGAGCCCGTGCTTCCACGCCCAGTAGAGGGAGTTGGCGAGCAGCTTGGTCGTGGTCTCGTTGCCCGCGACGACCATGAGGAAGAGGAAGGCGATGATCTCCTTGTCCTCGAGCCGGTCGCCGTCGATCTGGGCCTCGGTCAAAGCGGTGGTGAGGTCGTCGGCGGGCTTCCTGCGCTTCTCCGCGACCAGGTCGACGTAGTAGCCGATCAGGGTGAGGGCGGCCTCCATGCCGGCGGGCGGCACGTCGTTCAGGCCCTCCTCGCGGTGGACGACCATGTCGCCGAGCCTGCGCAGCTCGGCCCGGTCGGACTCCGGCACGCCCATCAGCTCGGAGATGACGTCCATGGGCAGCTTGCCCGCGAACTCGGCGACGAAGTCGAAGCTCCCCTCCTCGACGGCGGGCTCCAGGTACCGCTTCGTCAGCTCCAGGATGCGCGGGTGCAGCTCGCGGACCCGCCGTGGGGTGAACCCCTTGGACACCAGCGCCCGCAGGCGGGTGTGGCGGGGCGGGTCGAGCGCCAGGATCGACATCACCCGGTGCGCCTGCGGCCCCCAGGACGAGGGGTCGAGGGCGACCCCGTTGATGCTGGAGTAGGCCTCCCAATCGCGGAACGCCCCCGCGACGTCGGCATGCCGCGACAGCGCCCAGAACCCGAGTTCCTCGTTGCGGTAGATCGGCGCCTCCTCCAGGAGGCGCTCGTACACCGGGTAGGGATCCTCGTGAATCCGGTAGTCGTAAGGGCTGTAACTCAACTGACTGGACACGTGTCCAGACATTAGTTCAGTTGGCCCGCACTGACAAGAGCCCCACCCCCGACGGGGATGGGGCTCCGGCCGGAGGGAAGGCTCAGGAGGGTGCGATCAGCCCGGCGACCTTGTGGAGGCGGTCGGCCACTTCGGCGTAGGAGGTGTAGCCCATCCCCGCCTGGAGGAGGGCGCCGGAATAGGCCATCTCCAGGGCGTCCAGGATGACGGGGTCGTTGCGCCCGAGCGCCTGCTTCAACCGGTTGTGGATGGTCCCGCCGACCCTCAGCCGCAGTTCCTGGACATCCGGGTCGGAGGCGAGCATCGCGGTCGTGCAGGCGGCGGCCAGTTCGGGCTCGCCCGCCACCAGCAGGGCGATGTCGCGCAGGACCTCCGCGACGTCGCCGGTCGAGGGCGGCAGACCGTCGAGGCGGCGCCAGAAGACCTCGGTGAGCAGGTGGTTCTTGGAGGCGAAGTAGGTGTAGGCCGTCGCGGGCGCCACCCCGGCCCTGCGGGCGACGTTCCTGACGGTCAGCCCCTCGTACCCCGTTTCGCGGACCTCCGCGACGGCGGCCTCGGTCAGCCGCCGGACGGTGTCGGCCTGACGGTCGGTGAGCCGCCGGCGGGTGGATTCGTGGGGCGGATTCGCGCCGGCCGTGGCCCCGGGCGTGGACAGTTGTCCAGACATCTGTTCAGTATACCGTTGTCCGCAAGGATCCCTGACCACTCCGGTATGCCCTTAATGTGTGTGGTCCGGATATCCGAACGGGAGGTGGCGACGGTGGCAGAACCGCTGCCGATCGAGCGCGGCTCGCTCCGAGACCTGGCTTACGAGACCCTCAAGCGCCGGATCATCTCGGCCGAGCTCGCCCCCGGGCAGCGGCTGTTCGAACGCGACATCGCGGCCGAACTCGGAGTCTCCCGCATCCCCCTCCGCGAGGCGCTGCGCAGGCTCGAGACAGACGGCCTGGTGCTGGTCGTCCCCGGCAAGGGCGCCCTGGTCGCCCCCTTCACCCCCGCCGACGTCCGCGACCTGTTCGACCTGCGCGAGTCACTGGAGTCCCTCGCCGCCAGGCTCGCCGCCGAGCGGGCCGGCAAGGAGGGGCTGTGGCTGCTGCGCCGCCGGGTCCGGGAGATCGAGAAGGCCACCGCCCGCGCCGATCTGTCCCGGATCGCCCTGGCGAACGCCGCCTTCCACGCGGAGATCGTCCGGCTGGCGGCCAACCCGCTGCTGACGTCACTGATGCGCCCGGTCGAACTGCGGATGCAGCGCCTGTTCCACCTGACCGCCGAACGGGACATCGTCGAGCAGTGCGCCGAGCACGGCGACCTCTATGAGCAGATCGCCTCGGGCGACGGCGACAAGGCCGCCGACTGTGCTCTGCGCCACGTCGCCGACTGGCGGGAGCCGTCGGTCACCATGGCCCTGAGCTGGGCGGTTCCCGATTTCGACCCCGACAGGGTCGCCCGGGCACGGCGCAGGAAGCGCAAGCAGACCCCTTGATAGTAAGTATCCACTTATGCGACCGTGTCGCTCATGAGCAACGCGGTGGCCCCCCTGCCCTCCGAGCCCGGAGTGAAGGACGAGCCGATCCCCCCGATCGTCGACGACGCGCTGACCGGCCTGGCCCTCGCGGCCGCCTCGGCCAACATCATGATGCAGCTCGCCCGCCTGCCGGTCGGGCACGGCGTCGCCCACAGCAAGGTCGACAGCGGCCGGGTCGACCTGCACCCGGTGAAGCGGGCGCGCACCACCCTCTCCTACATCGCGATCGCGCTGATCGGCGGCGCCGACGAACGGCTGGCCTTCCGCGCCGAGGTCGACAAGCAGCACCGCCAGGTCCGCTCCTCGGCACCGGTCAAGTACAACGCCTTCGACCGCGAGCTCCAGCTCTGGGTCGCCGCCTGCCTCTACCTCGGCACCGAAATGGTCTACGAGATGCTCCACGGCCCCCTCGACGAGCAGGCCAAGGACGTCCTCTACCAGCACGGCGCCCGGTTCGGCACGACGCTCCAGATGTCCCGCGACCAGTGGCCCGCCGACCGCGCGGCGTTCGAGAAGTACTGGAACGACGGCCTCGACAAGATCGAGACCGATGAGACGACGCGCGCCTACCTGCTGAACCTCGCCCAGTTCGGCTTCCTGCCCGGACCGTTCCGCCGCACGCTCGGCCCGCTCGGCCTCTTCCTCACCACTGGCTTCCTGCCCCAGCGCTTCCGCGACGAGTTCGGCCTGCGCTGGGACGGCCTGAGCCAGCGCCGCTTCGACAACTTCATCCGCGTCTCGGCGAAGGTCAACAGGGCCATGCCGCGCGCGCTGCGCCAGTTCCCCTTCAACCTCTACCTGTGGGACACCCGCCGCCGCTTCCGCACCGGAAAGCCGATCGTCTGACCGCCCCGCAGGCCGTCCCTTCTAGCGGACGGTCAGCGCGTAGTCGACGCCGTTGGCGAAGGAGCCCGAGGCGCCTCTGAGCTCCAGGGTGTGCTCGCCGGCGGTGAGCGGGGGGATCCGGACGTACATTCCGCAGCCGAAGACCCGGTAGGTGCCCGGCTCCCACTCCAGCGGGTTGCCGGCCTCGGGCGTGGCGGTGAAGGGGGCGGAGGCCACGGTCTCCACCTCCAGCGACGCTCCGTCGAGCACCGCCGAGCCCTTGGCCGCCTTCATGAACTGCCGGCAGTCCTCCTCGCCCTCGGAGAACAGGTTGAGCAGCGGCGCGAGGATGTTGCGCCCCGCCGGGACGTCGCAGGAGCGCTGCACCGACCCGCCGAAGGTCCCCGCGAGGAACCAGACGTCCTCGGGCTGCTTCACCGCGCAGTTCGCGCCCTTGTCGTCACCGATCGGGCTGGTCGCGGTCTTGGTCGACAGCACCCAGTTCCACCAGCGGCCCTGCAGATCCGTGACGTTCGCGACGGGCTGCGCGAGCGGCTTGGCGTCCTCGTGTTCTCCGGACTTCTCGGCGCATCCGGTCAGAAGCAGCGAGATCCCAAGGGCAACAGCGGCGGTCCTGAACATTCCGGCACCTTAGCGCGCCCGATACGCCCCAGTGTGATCATTTCGTCTAACGGTCTGGCCTCAGCGGACGGCCAAAAGATCCTCTTCCACCGCCCGAAAGAGGTGCCACTCGCCGTCCAGTGGGAAGGGCACATCCGTGGAAGATCTCACAGCGACGACGCGCACCTGCCTGGAGAAGGCCCGTTCCGACGCCCACGGCCGCGGCGCCCACCTGTTCCTGACCCAGGGCCCCCTGCGCCAGACGGTGATCGCCCTGACCGCGGGATCCCGCCTGGAAGATCACAACGCTCCCCCGGCGGCCAGCCTCCAGGTTCTGACCGGCCGGGTCCTCCTCACCGCCTCCAGCGGCGACCAGGAACTGACCACCGCCCAGATCCACCCCATCCCCCAGGAACGCCACGGCCTCACCGCCCTGGAGGACTCCGCCGTCCTCCTCACCACGGTGACCAACCTCAACCCCTGACCCACCGGCATCCACACCCTGGGGATATCACCCCCGGCCATTTCCCCGACCACTTCATCAACGCCGAAGGGCCGGTTCTCTTTCACGAGAACCGGCCCTTCGACTTACGTGCTTCCGGTGGGCGTACCAGGACTTGAACCTGGGGCCTCATCCTTATCAGGGATGCGCTCTAACCGACTGAGCTATACGCCCGGGCGTTGCTCCGGGCTTTTGCTTCCCGGCAACGAGACAGAAGGTTACTCCATCTCGTTGGGCAACGCGAACTGGGTTACTCGGCTTCCTTGAGGGTGACCTCGACCCCGCCGACGAAGTCCGCGGCGAGGTTGTAGATCACGGAGCCGACCGTGGCGAGGGCGGTGATCAGCAGGACGTTCACGGCACCCAGGAGGGCCGTGTAGCCCAGGATGCGGCCGGCGCTGAACCAGGTGGCGGCGTCGGTTCCCGTGGTGTCCGAGGACGAGCGGGTCGTCTCGTTGATCGTCTCGGTGATCGAGTCGAAGACGCCGAGGCCGCTGAGGATCATGTAGAGGACCGTCACCGCCACGAACAGGACGACGAAGCAGACCAGCGACATGACGAAGCTGAACTTCATCACCGACCAGGGCTCGAACCGCGAGACCTGGAGGTGGGCCCTGCGGGCCGACTTCCCGTCGATGCTCGGGCTCGACCCCACGGCACGTCCGAACCGGGCGCTCAGGGACGAACCGGCGGCGCTCGCCACCGGCTTGTCGACCGGGGCCGTCATGGTCGCCGCGCCGGGCTCCGCCGTGTCCAGGGTCTCGACCGGGCTGAAGCCCGCGCCGGGGACCCGGTCGGCGAAGACCGAGTCCGAGGGCTCGGCCGCCGCGGTCCACGGCGGGTCGATCACGGTCGCCTCGGCCGGGTTCTCCGCGGCGGGAGAGGAGCCGTTCGCCTTCTGCTCGGCGCCCCCCTGCTCGGCGGAAACGGCCTCGTCCACGGTCTTCTCCTCGGCGTCGGGCTGTTTGCCCTCCGCCTTGCTGTCCTGGCTAGAGGTCGTACTCACGGGCTCTCACTTCCCTCTTCCCCCGGCTCGGCATCCGCGGAGTCCTCGATGGACTCTACGTTCCTCGCGATGGCGACCACGACATCGGATCCGCCCTCGGCGAGGTTGACGAGCCGGACCCCCATGGTCTGGCGACCGGACTGCTTGATCTCGCCCGCGCTGGTGCGGATGACGCCGCCGCTCGACGTCATAGCGAACACCTCGTCCTCGGGCCGGACCATGAGCGCCCCTACCAACCTGCCGCGGTTTTGCACGATCTTAGCGGTGAGCACTCCCTTACCCCCCCGGCCTTGAACCGGGTATTGGTCGGCGGGAGTCCGCTTGGCGTAGCCGCCCTCGGTCGCGACGAGCACCTCTTCGCTCTCGCCGGGGTGGATGACGTGGACGTCGAGGACTTCCTGCTCCTCCTCGAATCGCATGCCGATCACGCCCCGGGTGTCACGGCCCATGGGCCGCAGCTGGTCGTCGTCGGCGTGGAACCGGATCGCCTGGGCCGAGGTCGACACCATGAGCAGATCGTCATCCTGGGAGGCTAGCCGGGCCGCGATGACCTCGTCGTCATCCTTGAGGTCGATCGCGATGAGACCGGCCGAGCGCGGCGAGTCGTAGGCCGACAGCACCGTCTTCTTGATCATGCCGCTCTTCGTGGCGATGACCAGGTACGGGGCGACCTCGTAGTCGCGCAGGTCCATGACCTGGGCGATCTTCTCGTCCGGCTGGAAGGCGAGCAGGTTCGCGACGTGCTGACCGCGGGCGTCCCGGCCGGAGTCGGGCAGTTCGTAGGCCTTCGCCCGGTACACCCGGCCCTTGTTCGTGAAGAACAGGATCCAGTGGTGCGTCGTCGTCACGAAGAAGTGCTCGACGATGTCGTCCTGCTTGAGCTGCGCTCCCCGGACGCCCTTGCCGCCGCGGCGCTGGGCCCGGTACAGGTCGGTCCTGGTGCGCTTGGCGTAGCCGGAGCGGGTGATCGTGATGACCATGTCCTCTTCGGCGATCAGGTCCTCGATGGACATGTCGCCGTCGAAGGGGATGATCTCGGTACGGCGCTCGTCGCCGAACTTGTCGACGATGACGGCCAGCTCGTCCGCGACGATCTGACGCTGGCGCTCGGTCGAGCCCAGGATGTCGTTGTAGTCGGCGATCTCCGCCATCAGGGACTCGTACTCGTCCAGGATGGCCTGCCGCTCCAGGGCGGCGAGCTTGCGCAGCTGCATGTCGAGGATCGCGCGTGCCTGGATCTGGTCGATCTCCAGCAGCGCGATCAAGCCCTGCTCGGCCTCGGACGCCGACGGGCTGCGCCGGATGAGGGCGATGACCTCTTCGATCCGGTCGAGGGCCTTGAGCAGGCCGCGCAGGATGTGGGCGCGTTCCTCGGCCTTGCGCAGCAGGAAGCGCGTGCGCCGGACGATGACCTCGATCTGGTGGGTCACCCAGTTGCGGACGAACTGGTCGATCCGCAGCGTGCGCGGCACCCCGTCGACCAGGGCGAGCATGTTCGCGCCGAAGGTGTCCTGGAGCTGCGTGTGCTTGTACAGGTTGTTGAGGACGACCTTGGCGACGGCGTCGCGCTTGAGCACGATGACCAGGCGCTGGCCGGTGCGGCCCGAGGTCTCGTCCTTGACGTCCGCGATCCCGGTGAGCTTGCCGTCCTTGACGAGCTCCGCGATCTTCAGCGCGAGGTTGTCCGGGTTGACCTGGTACGGCAGGGCCGTGACGACCAGGCACGTCCGGTTCTGGATCTCCTCGACCTCGACGATCGCCCGCATCGTGATCGAGCCGCGGCCCGTCCGGTAGGCGTCCTCGATGCCGCGCTTGCCGACGATCAGCGCGCCGGTCGGGAAGTCCGGGCCCTTGATCCGCTCGATCAGCGCGTCGAGCAGCTCCTCGTCGGAGGAGCCCCAGTTGTCCAGGTACCACTTGACGCCGTCGGCGACCTCGCGCAGGTTGTGCGGCGGGATGTTGGTCGCCATGCCGACCGCGATGCCGGCCGAGCCGTTGACGAGCAGGTTCGGGAACCGCGCCGGCATGACGTCCGGTTCCTGCTGCTTGCCGTCGTAGTTCGGCGAGAAGTCGACGGTCTCCTTCTCGATGTCGCGGAGCAGCTCCATGGCCAGCGGGGCCATGCGGCACTCGGTGTAACGCATGGCCGCGGCCGGGTCGTTGCCGGGGGAGCCGAAGTTCCCCTGGCCGTCGACCATCGGGTAGCGCAGCGACCACGGCTGCGCCAGCCGGACGAGGGCGTCGTAGATCGAGGAGTCGCCGTGCGGGTGGTAGGAGCCCATGACGTCGCCGACGACGCGGGCGCACTTGAAGTAGCCCCGGTCAGGACGGTAGCCGCCGTCGTACATCGCGTAGAGCACCCGGCGGTGGACCGGCTTCAGGCCGTCCCTGACGTCCGGCAGCGCGCGGCCGACGATGACCGACATCGCGTAGTCGAGATACGACTTCTGCATCTCGACCTGGATGTCGACCGGCTCGATCCGGTCGTGCTGCGGACCTTCAGACACCTCAGTCACTTAATCCCCATTTACTACGTCAGTGGTCAAGAAGATGTGAAGGGACATCAGATGTCCAGGAAGCGGACGTCCTTGGCGTTCCGCTGGATGAATCCGCGCCGCGCCTCGACGTCCTCACCCATGAGGACGGAGAACAGGTCGTCGGCCTGCGCCGCGTCGTCCAGGGTGATCTGGAGCAGGACGCGCCGCGCCGGGTCCATCGTGGTCGACCACAGCTCGTCGGCGTTCATCTCGCCGAGGCCCTTGAAGCGCTGGATGCCGTCGCGGGTGCGCGGGTCGCGCTTGCCGTTGGCGATGCCGGCCTCGATGGCCTGGTCGCGCTCGCGGTCGGAGTACACATAGGTGTAGTCCGTGCCGGTCGTGTTCCACTTGATCTTGTAGAGCGGCGGCTGGGCCAGGAAGACGTGGCCCGCCTCGACCAGCGGCTTCATGAAGCGGAACAGCAGGGTCAGCAGCAACGTGCGGATGTGCTGTCCGTCGACGTCGGCGTCGGCCATCAGGATGATCTTGTGATAGCGCAGCTTGGTGATGTCGAACTCGTCGTGGATGCCCGCGCCGAGCGCGGTGATCATGGCCTGGACCTCGTTGTTCTTGAGGACCTTGTCGATGCGCGCCTTCTCGACGTTCAGGATCTTGCCGCGGATCGGCAGGATGGCCTGGAACTTCGGGTCGCGGCCGCCCTTGGCGGAGCCGCCGGCCGAGTCGCCCTCGACCACGTAGATCTCCGACAGGGCCGGGTCGGTCGACTGGCAGTCGCTCAGCTTGCCGGGCAGCGAGGTCGACTCCAGCAGCGACTTGCGGCGGGTCAGGTCGCGGGCCTGGCGGGCGGCGATCCGGGCGCGGGCCGCCTGCGACGCCTTGTCGATGATGGCCTTGGCCTCGCCGGGGTTCTCCTCGAACCAGTCCTTGAGGACCTTGTTGCAGGTCTTCTGGACGAACGAGCGGGCCTCGGTGTTGCCGAGCTTGGTCTTGGTCTGGCCCTCGAACTGCGGGTCCGAGAGCTTGACCGAGATGATGCAGGTCAGGCCCTCACGGCAGTCCTCGCCGCTCAGCCGCTCGTCCTTGCCCTCGCGCAGCAGGCCGCGGCCGAAGCCGTAGTCGTTGACGATGTTCGTCAGCGCCGAGCGGAAGCCCTCTTCGTGGGTGCCGCCCTCGGCCGTGTTGATGGTGTTGGCGAAGCTGTGGATGGAGTCGGCGTAGGAGCCGTTCCACTGCATCGCGATCTCGACGGCGATGCCCTCGCCCTCGGCGCCGAAGTCGATGACCGTCGGGTGGACGGCCTCCTTCTTGCTGTTGAGGTGCCGCACGAAGTCGGAGATGCCGCCCTCGTAGTGGTAGACGACCCGGAACGGCCGGCCGTCGTCGTCCTCGTGGCCCTCGCGCTCGTCGACCAGGGTGATCGACAGTCCCCTGTTGAGGAAGGCCATCTCCTGGAGCCGGCGGCTGAGGGTCTCGAAGCTGTACTCGGTGGTCTCGAAGATGTCGTCGTCGGCCCAGAAGGTGACGGTCGTGCCGGTGTCCTCGGCGACCTCTCCCTTGACCAGCTCGGTCTCGGGGACGCCGATCGCGTACTGCTGGCGCCAGTAGTGGCCGTCGGCCCTGACCTCCACCTCGAGCCTTGTGGACAGCGCGTTGACGACCGCCGCGCCCACACCGTGCAGACCGCCGGAGACCGCGTAGGACTGGCTGTCGAACTTGCCGCCCGCGTGCAGGGTGGTCAGCACCAGCTGGACGGCCGGCACCTTTTCCACAGGGTGGAGGCCGACGGGGATACCGCGGCCCCAGTCCTCGACCCTGACGGCGCCGTCGCGCATCAGCGTCACGACGATCCGGTCGTTGTGACCGGCCAGCGCCTCGTCCACGGCGTTGTCCACGATCTCGTAGACGAGGTGGTGCAGTCCTCGCTCTCCGGTGGACCCGATGTACATGCCGGGGCGCTTGCGCACCGCTTCCAGGCCCTCGAGAACAGTGATCGAACTAGCGTCGTACGACAAAGGGAAGCCTCCTGCCGGGGACACCCACCGTTTGCGCATGCCCCGTAACACACTTAAAGGCAACCCGTCGTCGGGTCGCCGCTACGGTGCAGTGTCCTGTACCCATAGTCAGTCTACCGGGTCAGGGCGTAGATAGTGGCACTGACGGGCCCTCAAGTCGTCGCAGAAGCCCGATGGGATCTCAGCGGATGTCCCCCTACTCGACCCGGGGGGTACTGGGGCGTACGTGCGGCTTGACAAACGAACTGGCGATGTCCAAAACATCCGCGCCCGGTTTGCGGCGGAATGCCTCAGCGGACGCGCCATTGCCCGGGCTTGCGCGGGGTCTGCGGCCCGACGACCTTCACCCTGGTGACGGTGTTGTCGCCCAGCTCCTGGTTGAGCCGCTTCACCAGCTGGCCCGCGAGCAGCCTGACCTGCTGCGCCCACGCGGGGGAGTCGCAGTTGACGACCAGCTCACCGCCCTCGAAGGCGCCGGGCGAGGTGTGCGCCGCCAGCTCGGGGCCGACGATGCCCGCCCAGTTGCCGAAGACGCCGCCGACGGCCGCCTTCTCCTCCCAGCCCCGGTCGGCGAGCAGTTTCTTGATCGTCGCTCCGAAGGCCTGGGGATCGCTGCGGCTGCGCTTGGGGTCCCGGGGCGTCACCCGGGTGTTCCTGCGGCGCTGTCCCGGCACCGACTGCCGCTTGGCGGCGTCGGCCCTGGCCTGCGCCAGCGCCTCGCGCGCCAGCTCGATACCGGTCTTCTTCGGCTGCTCGTCCTCAGACACGGGCCACCTCCCCGGAGGTGACGTTATAGGTCGCCCCCGACAGTTCTCGCGGGACGTCCTCGGGCACGGCCGCGGTGATCAGGACCTGCTCGGCGGGGGCGACCATCTCGGCGAGCCGGCGGCGGCGGCCGGAGTCCAGCTCGGCGAAGACGTCGTCGAGGATGAGGACGGGGTCGTCGCCGTCCGCCCGCAGCAGCTCATAGGCCGCCAGGCGCAGGGCCAGCGCGAAGGACCAGGACTCGCCGTGGCTGGCGTATCCCCTGGCGGGGAAGTCGCCGAGTTTCAGCAGGAGCTCGTCGCGATGGGGGCCGACGAGGCTCGTGCCGCGCGCCAGCTCCTGCCGCCGGACCTCCTGGAGCCCTGTCAACAGGAACTCCGCGAGCTGTGCACGGTCTGTGGACAACTCCCCTTCGCGCGAGCACTTGTACTCCAGCGCGGCGCCGCCGGTGGGGGCGAGCTCCTCGTAGGCCTTGGCCACGAGCGGCCCGAGCTGGGAGACGAGGTCGAGCCGGGCCGCGAGGAGCTCCGCGCCGACCTGGACGAGGTGGGAGTCGAAGACCTCGAGCGTCGTCAACAGCTCTGTGGACGGAGCGCGCCGCTGCTGCACCGCGGTTTTCAACAGGGCGTTGCGCTGCTTCAGGACCCGGTCGTAGTCGGAGCGGACCCCGGCGAACCGCGGTGTGCGCAGGGTGAGGAGCTCGTCGAGGAAGCGGCGGCGCTCGCTCGGATCGCCCTTCACCAAAGCCAGGTCCTCGGGCGCGAACAGGACGGTCCGCAGCATCCCCAGGATGTCCCGCGGCCTGGGGACGACGCCCCGGTTCAGCCGGACCCTGTTGGCACGGCCCGCGTTGATCTCCATCTCGATGAAGGCCTCACGGACGTCCCGGACGACCTTGGCCCGGACGATCGCCCGGGCCGCGCCCTGCCTGATCAGCGGGGCGTCGGTGGCGACGCGGTGGCTGCCGTGGGTGGCGACGTAGCCGATCGCCTCGACGAGATTGGTCTTGCCCTGCCCGTTCAGGCCCACGAAGGCGCTGACTCCCGGCTCCATCGGCACCTCGGCGGTGGCATAGGAACGGAAGTCGGCGAGACTCAGATGGGCGACGTGCACGAGAACCGAGGGTACGGCTTCCCGGCGGTGCGAGGGTGGTGCCGGGGCGGATCGGCGTTCGAAACGGTTCCGGACGCCGATCCACAGGGTCCGCGCCGTCCTACTTCTTTTCCACAGCGTGTCCACCGAACTGGTTGCGCAGCGCCGCGACGACCTTCATCGACGGGGAGTCCTCCTGGCGGGAGGAGAAGCGCGCGTACAGCGAGGCCGTGATCGCGGGCAGCGGGACCGCGTGGTCCACGGCCGCCTGGATGGTCCACCGGCCCTCTCCGCTGTCCTGTGCGTAACCGCGGATGTCGGCGAGGTCCGGGTCCTCCTTCAGCGCGTTGTTGAGGAGGTCGAGCAGCCAGGACCGGATGACCGTGCCCTCCTGCCAGCTGCGGAAGGTCTCCGGCACGTTGGTGACCACGCCCGAGGCCTTGATCAGCTCGTAGCCCTCGGCGAAGGACTGCATCATGCCGTACTCGATGCCGTTGTGGACCATCTTCACGAAGTGGCCCGCGCCGACCGCGCCGCTGTGGACGAAACCGAACTCGCCCTCCGGCTTGAGGGTGTCGAAGATCGGCTGAGCCTTGGCGACGTCGTCCTCCGTGCCGCCCACCATCAGCGCGTAGCCGTTCTGCAGGCCCCAGACGCCGCCGGAGACACCGCAGTCGACGAAGCCGATGCCCTTCTTCGCCAGGTCGACGGCGTGCCGCTGGTCGTCCACATAGTGGGAGTTCCCGCCGTCGATGACGAGGTCACCGGGGGAGAGCAGGGCTCCGAGCTGCTCGATGGTCGCCTGGGTGGGCCCGCCCGCCGGGACCATGACCCACACCACGCGGGGCGCGGGCAGCCGGGAGACGAGTTCTTCGAGGGACTTGACGTCGCTGATGGCCGGGTCGCGGTCGTAGCCCACGACCGTGTGACCGCCGCGGCGCAGCCGCTCGGCCATGTTCCCGCCCATCTTGCCCAAGCCGATGAGGCCGAGTTCCATGCCGCTCCTTGGTAGGGAGAATCCCCGGCCCGGCCGGGGCTTATATGTCGGTTCCTTGTGGGATCGCGCCGTCAAAGCTACTCCTCCACAGGGAACCCCCTACCCAGAAATCGGCATGAGCATGATCACTGCGCTCATCCACAAAAGGATCAACAGGCGGTCCACAGGCGTCCCCCTCCTGTGGATTCCACAGGAGGGGAGAAGCTGTGACACAGCCTGTGCACAACCGCCTAGTTGCTGAGGCGGACCGGCATGATCAGGTAGCGGTAGGCGGGGACTCCGCCGTCCTCGAGCGGCTTGCCCGTCAGTACCGCGGGCTTGGTGGGCGTGGTGAAGGAGAGCCTGGCGACGTCTGAGGCGATCTGAGCGAGGCCGTCGAGCACGTAGCCGGGGTTGAACGCGATGTTGATGTCATCGCCCTCCAGAGTGGCCTCCAGGGCCTCCACGGCCTGTGCCTCGTCCCCGGTCCCGGCCTCCAGGACGACCTCGCCCTGGTGGAACGACAGACGGACCGGGGTGTTGCGCTCGGCGACTAGGGCGACGCGCTTCAGGGCGTCGACGAAGGCGCTGGTCTGGACCTCGGCGTAGCCCGCGTACTCGGCGGGGAACAGGCTCCGGTACTTCACGAAGTCGCCGTCGAGCAGGCGGGAGGTGGTCTTGCGGCCGCCGCCCTCGAAACCGATCATGCCCTCACCCTGGCCGCCCTCACCGGTGCCCAGCGAGATCTTCACCTCCGCGCCCGAGGTCAGCGACTTGGCGGTGTCGGCCAGCGTCTTCGCCGGGATCAGCGCGACGGCGTTGGCGGAGAGGGTGTCGGGGCTCCACTTGAACTCGCGGACGGCGAGCCGGTAGCGGTCGGTGGAGGCCAGGGTCACGGTGTCCCCGTCGATTTCCACACGCACGCCGGTCAGCATGGGGATGGTGTCGTCGCGGCCGGCCGCGATGGCGACCTGGGCGACGGCCGAGGCGAACTCGTCGCTGCCCACGGTGCCCGCGACGGGCGGCATCGCCGGAAGGGACGGGTAGTCCTCCACAGGCATCGTCAGCAGTGTGAACTTCGCCGACCCGCACTGGAGCATGACCTTCGCCCCGTCGGTGGTGACCTCCACAGGGTGGGGAGGCAGCGCACGGCAGATCTCGGCGAGGAGCCGGCCGCTCACCAGGGCGGTGCCCGGCTCGTGGCAGTCGATGTCGGCCGAGACCTGCGCCGAGACCTCGTAGTCGAACGCCGAGAGCTTCAGGCGCTCCTCGGTGGCCTCCAGGTGCATTCCCGCCAGCACCGGGACGGGCGGGCGCACCGGCAGGGTGCGGGCCGTCCAGGCCACGGCGTCAGCAAGAGCGTCACGGTCGATGCGGAACTTCACGGAACCCGCCTCCTGTCGTTGAGGGTTTTGAAGGTGGGCTCATCGGGAAGGTTGATCCCCAGGGCCCTAGTTGGTTCTGAATCATTTTCTTTAGTTAGACATGGAGCAGTCATCGTCTTAGGGACTGTGGATACCGTGGAAAACCGGTGTTCCCGCAGTTCAGAGGCCGAATTTTCTCCACCGTCGCTGTGGGCGGCCGGGTGTGGGTAACCGGCGGGGCTGTGGGCGGACGGTTCGTCGTCCCCACACGTTCCCCATCTGTCCCCTGGTTGTCCACCTGTTCTCCTCAGGTTTTCCACCTCCGCGGCCCTTTGACCTCTCGAATCGTCCCAGAACGGACTGACAGTCTGGGGGAGTCCCTGTGGGTAACCCCGGCCGTCCCCAGGCCGTTCACAGGCAGCCCACAGGTTCTCCTCAGGTTCTCCACCGGTCTGTCCACCGCCGAGTCTCCGGCGCCGGATCCGTTTCCACACGGCGTCCCCAAGTCGTCCACTGCTTATCCTCAGGTTCTCCACCGGTTGTCCGCAGACTTGTCCCCAGCGATCCACAGGCTTTCCCACAGGCTGTGTGGAAAGAATTAATGGTTTGTCGCGAATGGGTGGTTATCGTCCGCGGGCCTGCTGCTTGATGCGTGAGGTCAGCTCGGTCACCTGGTTGTAGATGGAGCGGCGCTCCGCCATCAGCGACCGGATCTTCCGGTCGGCGTGCATGACCGTCGTGTGGTCGCGGCCGCCGAACTGCTGGCCGATCTTCGGCAGCGACATGTCGGTGAGCTCACGGCACAGGTACATGGCGATCTGCCGGGCCGTCACCAGCACCCGCGAGCGAGACGCCCCGCACAGGTCGTCTATCTCGATGCCGAAGTAGGTCGCCGTCTGGGCCATGATCACGGCTGCGGTGATCTCCGGGCCGCCCATGTCGGGGATCAGGTCCTTGAGGACGATCTCGGCCAGGCGCAGGTCGACGGACTGCCGGTTGAGGCTGGCGAACGCCGTGACGCGGATCAGCGCGCCCTCGAGCTCCCGGATGTTCGTGGAGATCTTCGTGGCGATGAACTCCAGGACGTCCGGCGGCGCGGCCAGACCCTCCTGGACGGCCTTCTTCCGCAGGATCGCGATCCGGGTCTCGAGCTCGGGCGGCTGGACGTCGGTGATCAGGCCCCACTCGAAGCGGTTGCGGAGCCGGTCCTCCAGCGTGACGAGCTGCTTGGGCGCCCGGTCGGAGGAGATGACGATCTGCTTGTTGGCGTTGTGGAGGGTGTTGAACGTGTGGAAGAACTCCTCCTGCGTCTGCTCCTTGCCCTCCAGGAACTGGATGTCGTCGACGAGCAGGATGTCGACGTCGCGGTAGCGGCGGCGGAAGCCCTCGGCCTTGCCGTCGCGGATCGCGTTGATGAAGTCGTTGGTGAACTCCTCGGAGCTCACGTACCTCACCCGGGCGCCCTCGAACAGGCTGCGGGCGTAGTGGCCGATGGCGTGCAGCAGGTGGGTCTTGCCGAGGCCGGACTCGCCGTAGATGAACAGCGGGTTGTAGGCCTTCGCCGGCGACTCGGCCACCGCGACCGCGGCCGCCTGGGCGAAGCGGTTGCTGGCGCCGGTGACGAAGGTCTCGAAGGTGTACTTCGGGTTCAGCCGGGCGGCCTCGATCGTGGTCTTGCCGCCCGCGGGGGTGCCGCCCTGCCAGGGAGCGGGCGAGGAGACCTGCTCCGGCTTGGGCTCGACGGGTGGCGGCGCATAGGAGAACTTCTCGGTCTGCGGCGGCCCCGTGAACGTGTGACCGGTGATGTGCGAAGGGTGCACAGGCTGTGGACCGGGTTGTCCACCGGCCGGTGCATAACCCTCGGAAGCCGAGGTGACCGGGGCCACATCCTGTGGACCGCCCTGTGGACCGCTCTGGGGAAGGTCCTGTGGGTAACCGTGGTCGGACTGGTCCTGCTGCGGCGGCGCCTGGCGCTGCGGCTGGCCGCCGTACTGCTGGGGCGGCGGGAACTGCGGCTGCTCGTAGGGCTGCTGCGCCTGGTCGTACTGGGCGGCGTCGTAGGAGTTCTGGTCGTACTGACCCTGGCCCGGCTGCTGGTCGTACTGCTGCGGCGGCGGGCCCTGGTCGTAGGGGACCGGCTGCGGCTGCTGCTCGTAGGACTGCTGGGGCTGCTGCCCGGCGGGGTCGTACGGCTGGGGAGGCTGCTGCTGGGGATAGGAGGGCCGCTGCTGCTCCGGATAGCGGTTCTGCTGCGGAGGCTGCTGCTGGGGCGGCATCGGCTGCTGCGGCGGCTGGACGTACTGCTGCTGCGGGACGGGCGCCTGCCGCGACATGTCGGGCTGGACGGTGAGGACGACCCTGATCGGCTGGCCGAGTTCCTGGGAGAGCGTCTGCTCTATGAGACTCGTCACTCTTTGCTCGAGAGTCTTCTTGGCGAAGTCGTTCGGGACGGCCAGCAGGGCCATACCGTCGAAGATGCCGATCGGGCGGGTCACCCCGAGCCAGGCTCGCTGATGCGCCGGAACCTCGGGGAGGGCGTCCACCGAACGGTTCCATAGCGACTCGAGGTCATGCCCGTCCATGGTGTGCGCCTTCCCCCAGCGGTAGATCCGTTGCCCCCGTGAAACGGGTCCACACACTGCTCAGGGGGACCGTCGTGCAACGGGAGCCCCTACTCTCTCATGTTTCATCCACAGGTTTGTACACAGGCTGTGTATAACTTGGAAGACGGCCGGTAGGGGCAGGGATCCAGACCGGATGAGCCCGTTCCGTTTGACCGGAGGCGGGCGCAGAACGTAACGTTCTACGGTCGAGTCGCATCGATGGTGGTGACGCGTGCCCGTCTGTTGGTTCAAGAGGGCGGGCCCCCGCTGCGAGGGACCAAACGTGCCCGCGATGCGACCTACCTTCACCAGAGCAGCAACGAACGCAGCCAGGAGCACCTAGTGAGCAAGCGTACTTTCCAGCCGAACAACCGTCGTCGTCACAAGAAGCACGGCTTCCGGCTGCGCATGCGCACCCGTGCCGGCCAGGCGATCCTCGCCGCGCGCCGTCGTAAGGGCCGCGCTTCCATCGCGGTCTGACGACCCACAATGCTGCCCTCCGGTCACCGGATGAGGCGGCGCCACGAGTTCACGCTGGCCGTCCGGCGCGGTAATCGCGCGGGGCGGCCGCATCTCGTTGCGCACCTGTATCTCCCGTCCGCGGACGAGACCGCGGAGCCGGAAGGGAACCCCCTGGTGGGCTTCATCGTTTCCAAGGCGGTGGGCAACGCCGTCGTACGGAACAGGGTGCAGCGCAGGCTCCGTCACCTCCTGCGGGACCGTGTGCACCGGCTTCCTGCGGGTAGCCTGCTCGTGGTGCGCGCCAATCCGAAGGCGGCGACCGCGCCCACCGAAGAACTGGTCAAGGACGTCGACTCCGCGCTCGGCCGGTTGTTGCGACAGTCCGCCAAGGGGCAGTGATGGAACAGAAGACCGGTCCGGTCGCCTGGCTGCTCATGCTGGGAGTCCGCGGGTACCGCAAGGTGATCAGCCCGCTTCTCCCGCCGACCTGCCGCTTCGCACCCTCCTGCAGCGCCTACGGGCTCGAGGCACTCCAGACGCACGGCGCTCTGCGCGGTTCCTGGCTGACGATCGCCCGTATCGCCCGTTGCCACCCTTTCCATCCCGGCGGGTACGATCCCGTCCCTGCGCGCCGTACCACCGGATCTTCCTCCGAACGTACGACCATTGAGCCTTCCGACACAGATATCGCTAGGAGCTGACCGGTGACGCTTGATCCGTTGTATCGGGCCGTCGCGTGGATCCTTGTCCAGATCCACGCGGGCCTGAGCCACATCGTCCCTGCCGACAGTGGCTGGGCCTGGGGTGGCGCGATCGTGCTGCTCACCGTGCTCATGCGGCTGTTGATCTTCCCGCTCTTCGTGAAGCAGATCCAGTCGTCCCGCAAGATGCAGGCGCTGAATCCGCAGATCCAGGCATTGCGCAAGAAGTACGCGGCGTCGAAGAACGACACCGACACCCGCAAGCGTGAGAAGAAGCAGAAGCTGCAGCAGGAGACCATGCAGCTGTACAAGGAGAACGGGGCCAACCCGATCTCGGGCTGCCTGCCGCTCCTCGTGCAGTTCCCGGTCTTCATCTCGCTGTTCCAGGTGCTGAACAAGATCGCCAATGCCAAGCCCGGCAACGGCAGCCACGGCATCTCCGCCGAGCTGGTGGAGAGCGCGAAGAACGCCAACATCTTCGGCGCCCACATCTCCGACAGCTTCCTGAAGGCCTGGGGCGCCGACCCCAAGTCCATCAGCGCCCTGGTCGTCTGTGGTCTGGCTGTCATCATCTCCTCGACGACGACCTTCCTGACCATGCGGTCCAGCATGAGCCGCCAGCCGGCCATGGACCCGGACAACCCGATGGCGTCCGCGCAGAAGATGATGGTCTGGCTCGCGCCGGTCTTCGGTCTGTTCGGCCTCGGCTTCCCGCTGGGTGTGCTCCTGTACTGGGTGACCTCGAACTCCTGGACCCTGGCCCAGTCGCACTACATCTACAGCCGCTACCCGATGCCCACGGTCGACGCGAACACCGACGGCGGTTCCGGTGGCAACGCCAAGGGCGGTCCCGTGAAGAAGACGCCCGCTCCGGTCGAGCCCTCCTCCTCGGGCGGCGGGCTGCTCAAGAAGCGCCGGGCCCAGGAAGAGGCGGCCGCGGCCGAAATCCGCAGCAACCCCCAGGTCGTGCGGAAGCAGCCCACAAAGCAGTCACGTAGCAAGCGCAGCGGCACCCCCAAGCGTTAGATTTACCTGTCCGCACTTGTGGACCGATCAGGAACGGAGACAGCGGTGGCTGAAACCGCAGAGGCCGACGTCGAGGCTCTCGAGCAGGAAGGCGACATCGCCGCCGACTACATCGAAGGCCTGCTCGACATCGCCGACTACGACGGCGACATCGACCTGGACGTCGAGGGCGAGCGGGCGATGGTGTCGGTCGTCGGCACCGACCTCGACGAGCTCGTCGGCAAGCGCGGTGAGGTTCTGGAGGCGCTGCAGGAGCTGACCCGGCTCGCGGTGCACCGGCAGACCGGCAACCGTACCCGGCTCATGCTGGATGTCGGCGGCTACCGTGAGCGTCGCCGTCAGGAGCTCACCAAGCTGGGCCAGGACGTGTGCGAGGAGGTCAAGCGGAGCGGGAAGCCGAAGCCGCTGGCCCCGATGACCCCGTTCGAGCGCAAGATCGTGCACGACTCCATCGCCGCCGCGGGCCTTCGCAGCGAGTCCGAGGGCGAAGAGCCCGAGCGTTTCGTGGTCGTCTACAACGACTGAAAAGCATGAGACCTGAGCCCCCCGCGCCCTCCTGGAGCGGGGGGCTCAGGCGTTCTGTGCCCCCAGGGTCCGTTCCGGGGTCAGCTGATCCGGAACAGGCCGTGGTGCTGCTTTAGAGTTCCCGGCGCTGATGCACGTGGGGGAGTTCCTCGCGGCCGTAGGCGTCGCGGTGGACGTGCGGCTGCGCGGGGGCGACGACCGGATCGTCCTGCACCGAGTACACCGGCTCCTCCACCACCGCACCCGAAGCCGTCATACGGGCGCGACGCGGCCGCATGTACAGCAGGGTGAAGGCGATGCTCGCGGCTCCGACCAGCATGAGGATCACGCCGATCAGCTGGACGTCGATCCCGCTCACGCTGAAGTCCGTGGCGAACGCCAGTATCGCGCCGATCGCGATGAATGTGAGTCCTACTCCGAGTCCCATGGTTTCCTCCCGGACTGGGTGATCTCTCTATAGGTCGCTCTGGTCCGGTGAAGTACCCGCAGGGCCAGAAATATGCGTGGCTCTGGTCTTCTGGGTTTCTCTCGGACATGGCGCATGTGGAACCATCGGTTCCGTGGTGACGACCGAATGACTGACGAGCTGCCCGAAGCCGTGCCGCCGGAGGCAGAATCTGTCTTCGGCGAAGCGCTGCCGACCGCCGAGCGCTACTGGAATCTCCTTGCCACCGCCGGCGTCGAGCGCGGCCTGATCGGCCCTCGAGAGGTCGGCCGGCTCTGGGAACGGCATCTGATCAACTGTGCCGTGCTGGGGGAGGCGGTGCCGGAAGGCGCCTCGGTGGTGGACATCGGCTCCGGGGCCGGGCTGCCGGGGCTCGTCCTGGCCATCGTCAGGCCCGACCTGGACATCACCCTCCTCGAGCCCCTGCTCCGGCGGACCACGTTCTTGAACGAGGCCGTCGAGGAGCTGGGCCTGAAGAACGTGACGGTGCGGCGGGGGCGGGCGGAAGAGGTGGCGAAGGAGTTCGCCGTTGACGTCGTCACCGCCCGGGCGGTCGCTCCGCTTGACCGGCTGGCCAAATGGGGGCTTCCCCTGCTGAGGGTCGGCGGGGAGCTGCTGGCGCTCAAGGGCGAGCGGGCCGCACAGGAACTCGAGGAAGCGGCGGACGTGCTGCACCGCCTCGGTGTGGATAAGTCCGAACTCCTTTTGGTGGGTCAAGGTAAGGTCGATCCGCCGACGACCCTCGTCCGGCTGGTCTCCTCTCGCCCGCCGGGCGGAGCCGCCGCGGGGCGTCGCGGAAGGCAGAACAGGAAGGGTGGTCGGTCCCAAACTCATGACTGAGCAGCCCGATGTGACTAAGGAGCCCGCGGTGGAGCCGTCATCAGGCCACGCGTTCAGCATGCAGGGGACAGCCGAGACTGCGTCGGTCACGCCGCGCATGGAGGGTGAGAAGGCCATGGATTCACGTGAAACATTGGTTCCGCCACCCGCCCAGAGCTCGGACACACCGATCGCCCGCGCCGCTGCCGCCGCGCTGGAGGTCATGGCCAAGCGAGGAGATCGGGAGTGGCCGCGGCCGGCTAAGACCCGGGTGATCACCGTTGCCAACCAGAAGGGCGGCGTCGGCAAGACCACGACCTCGGTGAACCTGGCGGCGGCGCTGGCCATGCACGGAGCCCAGGTGCTCGTGGTGGACCTCGACCCGCAGGGGAACGCCTCCACGGCGCTCGGAGTGGACCACCACGCCGATGTCCCCTCGATGTACCACGTGCTGATCGAGGACATGCCCTTCGCCGACGTGGTCGTGGCCTCCCCGGAGTTGCCGAACCTCTACTGCGCCCCCGCCACCCTGCACCTGGCCGGCGCGGAGATCGAGCTGGTCTCCAAGGTGGCCAGGGAGTCGCGACTGCGCCGTGCTCTGGATTCCTATGACAAGACCCGCTTCGACTATGTGCTGATCGACTGCCCGCCGTCGCTGGGACTGCTCACCCTGAACGCCCTTGTGGGCGGCGACGAGCTGCTGATCCCGATCCAGTGCGAGTACTACGCGCTCGAGGGACTCAGCCAGCTGATCGGGACCGTTGATCTGGTGACCTCCCACCTGAACCCCGAGCTGAACGTCTCCACGATCCTGCTGACGATGTACGACGCCCGTACCCGGCTGGCCTCCCAGGTGGCCGACGAGGTCCGGTCGCACTTCGGTGAGGTCGTGCTGAAGACCGTCATCCCCCGCAGCGTCAGGGTCTCCGAGGCGCCCAGCTACGGGCAGTCCGTCATGACCTACGACCCCGGTTCGACGGGGGCGCTGGCCTACAGCGAAGCGGCTTCGGAAGTCGCTCACCGTTGGGCCGAGGTCGCATCGTGAACATCGCTTCTGTGAATCGTCTCGGGGAGTCGGAATGAGTGCATCACGTCAGCCACGAGGCCTCGGCAAGGGGCTCGGTGCGCTGATCCCGACGGCGCCGCCCGCGGCCTCCGGCACCTCCTCAGCCAACGGGGGAACCGAGCTGGCGATGGTCGACGGCGCCCGGTTCGCCGAGCTCGCGGTCAAGTCCATCACCCCGAACTCCCGCCAGCCGCGCACGCACTTCGACGAGGAGGCCCTGGAGGAGCTGTCGGTCTCCATCTCCGTCGTCGGCCTGCTCCAGCCGATCGTCGTCAGGGAGATCAGCCCCGACACCCCGTTCGAGGCGGCCAGGTACGAACTCATCATGGGGGAGCGGCGCTGGCGCGCTTCCCAGCTCGCCGGGCTCGACAAGATTCCGGCGATCGTCCGGGAGACGTCCGACGACGACCTCCTCCGTGACGCCCTCCTGGAGAACCTGCACCGCCAGCAGCTGAACCCCCTGGAGGAGGCAGCGGCCTACCGTCAGCTCCTCGACGACTTCGGCGCCACCCACGAGCAGCTCGCCAACCGGATCAGCCGCTCTCGCCCGCACATCACGAACACCCTGCGTCTGCTGAACCTCCCCCCGGTGGTCCAGCGGCGGGTGGCCGCCGGTGTCCTGAGCGCGGGCCACGCCCGAGCCCTGCTCGGCCTGGACTCTCCCGAAGCCATGGAGGCCCTCGCCGGTCGCATCGTCGCCGAGGGCCTGTCGGTCCGCGCCGTCGAGGAGATCATCGCGATGCGCGAGCCGGAGGCCGTCAAGGCTCCTGCCCGCCGCCCGGTCAAGAAGCCCTCGGCCCCCCGCCTTCAGGAGCTCTCCGACCGCCTCTCGGAGCGCTACGAGACCAAGGTCCGCGTCGACCTTGGCGCCCGAAAGGGAAAGATCGTCGTGGAGTTCGCCACCCTCGACGACCTCGAGCGCATCATCTCGGCCATGGACCCCACCAAGGCCGAATGACGGTTTCACGTGAAACAAGAGGAGCCCCGGCCGAACGGCCGGGGCTCCTCTTGTTTCCGTACCCTCCGGCATGCTTTCGGTTTCACGTGAAACGAGCCGACTCAGGCAGAGCTCAATACCCGTGTGATGTCGATCCCGGCTGCATGGAGCGCCAGGGGGAGGAGGCTGGTCTCCGTCATCCCCGGCGCGACGTTAACTTCGAGCAGATACGGCGTCCCGTCCCGATCGATGATGAGATCGCTCCGCGACAGATGCCGAAGTCCCAGTGCCTCATGCGCCCTCAGGGCGGTGTCCAGCGCGGCGTCCATCGCCGCAGGCGCGAGCCGGGCGGGAGTCACGAACTCCGTCTGCCCGGCCGTGTAGCGGGCCGTGTAGTCATAGCGCTCGTTGAGGGGGACGATCTCCACGGCGGGCAGTGCCGTGGCCGTACCGTCGATTTCAAGGACGCCAACGGCCACCTCGACCCCGTCGATGAACTTCTCTATGAGTGCGGCGTCCCCATACGAGAAGCACCCGACCAGTGCAGCGGGAAGCTCCCCCGCATGGCGCACCACCGAGGCCCCCAGTGCCGACCCGCCTCGAGTCGGCTTCACGAACAACGGCAGCCCGAGCTTCTCGACCACGGCCGCCATCACCCCGGACGCCCCAAGGTCATGAAAAACCCCCTTGGGCAGCGTCACCGACTCGGGCGTAGCCAACCCGGCCGCCCGCATCACGGCCTTGGCAGTCGGCTTGTCCCACGCAAGCCGGCAAGCATCCGGCCGCGCTCCCACATAGGGAACCCCCAGCAGTTCGAGCACCTCCCGAACTGCCCCATCCTCTCCCTCGGCACCGTGCAGCACCGGAAACACAAGATCCGGCGGGTCCTCCACCAACACCGGCAACAACCCGGCATCCGCCTCCCGAATCTCCACCTCCAGCCCCGCGCCTTTCAGCGCATCAGCCACCCGCCGCCCAGAACTGAGCGAAACCTCCCGCTCATAAGACATCCCCCCAGCCAAAACGATCACGCGCTCCATACAGCCGACCCTATGCCCCACCCCGCCCCCACCCACGCCCAGCCCAACCCCTCCGTTTCACGTGAAACAAGCCCCCTACTCGTCCCTCCGCACCAGCCCCCCTATGCCCCGACCATCGACCACCCACCGACCCGCAGCCTGCCACCCCCAACCCTCCTCGCCCACCGCGGACACAATCCGCCGGGACGCCGGGACGCCGGGACGCCGGGACGCCGGGACGCCGGGACGCCGGGACGCCGGGACAAGGAAGAAGGCGACGTTATGAGGGTTGGCGGGGCGGGGGAGGAGGTCGACGCGATATGAGCGACGGCCTCCGATGGCGTTGGCGCAACGAGCGCGACGACGCGGTGAGGGGACAGAGACGGGTGCGACAGAGCGGCACGTTGTTGGGCCGAGACGGTAACCAGAATTGGACGGAAGAGCGTTGTCAGGTCGGTGGTGCGAGAGGCCAATGACAGTCAGGACGAGATGGGGACCTCGCCTCCGCAGGACGCCATGACGGAGGCCGGCAGGACAGCACAGATGCCTGGCAGTGTGCTTCCGGGTCGCGATGAGAGAAGGGCAGGACAGCACGGAAGACAGGCGAGCCTGAGCCAAGGCGGCATAAGGAAGGGAGCGCATGACGTCGTGAGAGCACAGTGCGAGGGGCGGACAGAGGCAGGACAGTGCGAGAGCCGGATGTCGGGGCGCGGCGATGCGGGGGCCACGGTGGCAGGACATCGCGAAGCTCACGGACATGCCCGAGCTGCAGTCTCAGGAACTGCCCACCCGGATGACGCTCGCTCTGTCCTGCTGGAGGCCTGACGACGGACCTGGAATACAGGACCGGCGCGACTAGCCTTCCATGTCTGCAAGTCGGCGCAGCGGGCAGGCCAGCGCGTGCCAGAGACAGCCCAGGACGGGACGGCGCACCAGGCAGGACGACACAGCCCGAGGGATGCCTGGTGTGCGTAGGTCGGCCCATCGGTTAAACGGATGGATGGGCAGCCACCGAGGAAGCCAGGGCCGCACAGACTTACCGGTGCTACGTGGGCTTGAGGGCTGAGGCGCTGCTGCCTGAGCGACGCTTGCTCTATTGGGAGCATCAGCGGGTGAGCTGAGTCACGACGACCAGTACGAGGCAGAGGCGGCCGCCCGAAGCCGGCGCAGGATCCGAGCTACGGCGCCCGGTGCGATAGGGCCGGGGCTACTACCGGAGGCGGACGGACGTCGCCTGTTCTCGGTGCGATGTGGTGCTCCTCGTAGAGAGCCGGAACGTCCGCGCCCAGTGGCGCCGGTGGAGGGAACGGATGGACCGGCTGCGTGAGATGTCGGGAGTTCTGGGACCGGCAAACGGTGCGGCGGCAGGACGGCACTGGGCACGAAGCAGGGCGGCATGAGGGTGACGGCAGGTTGCGTATGTCCTGAGGGATAGGTCGGAAGGACAGCACAGACGCCAGGACAGTCTTGCCGGGGCAGCGCGGCGCAGGACACCTTAGGGTGCCGGACGCCCGGTTCCACGGCGGCAGGACGGAGGCGGTCCTGGCGGCACAGGCTCGCTGTCATGTGAGGGCCCGCGGCTATGGAGCTGCCGTCTTGGCGGCACGTGTCCGTCTTGCCGGGAGCTGGTGGCAAAGCCGAGCAACCACGACTGGCGGTACAAGGCCGATGAGCTGCTATCTGGGGCACAGGCATTGCCCGTCCGGTGGCCGATCAGGTGCTGCTGTGCGGAGCCGAAACAGCTACATCCGGTTCCCCTGGCGGCCGACCCGACCGGAGCGGTGATGACGACCATCCGGCAGATACAGCCCCGGGACCGCCAAGACAGCACAACGCAGGACAGCAGACAGCACGGCGGTACGGCGCCAGGCCGGCGAGGTGAGAGGACAACGCAGCACCAAGACAACAAGCACGAGACGACGACCTACGGCGGGATCTCGCAGTCGCCAAACGCCATGATCCTCCGACGGAGGCCAGCAGGACAGCCCAGATCTCAGGACAGCAAGCATGGAGCAGACAGCATTGCGGCACAGAGCCAAGACTCCGCGAAAGGGCGCCAGGACCACACAGCGCGATGACGCGAAGGCGGGACATCCACCAGGACCACGCTCGACCCACGGCGCCGGGACGGCACGACGGCGAGACAAGACGACACCTCGACGGCACACGCCACGACCGCAGACTGTGCGACGGGGAGTGGACCAGGACTGTATGACGCCACGACGGCCCGCCAGCAAGACGCCACAGCGGCACGACGCGAGAACGGCAGGAACGAGAACGGCACGACGCCGCGAAGGCACGACGCCGCGACGGCACGGCGGGACGGCACGGCAGGACGCCGCGGCGGCACGGCGGCAGGACGGCAGGACGGCACGACGGCTCAGCGCCACGGTGGCACGACTCCAGGTCGGCGGGACGGCACGGCGGCACGGCGGCAGGACGGCAGGACAGCACGAGGGCAGGACAGCACGAGGGCAGGACAGCACGACGGTGCGGTAGAACGCGGCGGTGGGCGGGGTGGCCTGACGGTAGGAGACGCGGCGGCTGGGCTCTGTTGGCGGATCGGATGTCTGGGAGAGATGGATGTTGGTGGCTGCCATGACGGCAGGGGATGGGGATGGCGAAGCGCTCGGGGATGGGAGGCCAGATGATCTGGAGATGGCCGGAGGCTCAGCGAGGTGGTGAGGGCGGGAGAGCGCCTGCTCGGTGGTGAGCGGCGAGAGGCCTTGTTCCGCTGGCTTGGAGTGGTTCGTGGGGGTGATTCGAACCGGGGATGGGGTCTGTGGTGGGGGCGCGTTGGTCTGATGGCCACAGCGAAGCGAGGAGTAACGGTCGGCTGTAGGAGGTGCTTGCGGCAGCGGTGTGGCAGAGGGTCGTCGGTGGCCGTTCCGTCGAGTGTCCCTGTGCCGTCGGTTTGTCTCGTACGGCGTCCGATGGCTCATGTCGGGTTCGTTGTGGGGCCTGCGGTGGGCAATCAGCGCGGGTTTGCGGTTTCGTCAGCCGCGTGGCTGCTTCGTGGAGAGGGCCGACGAGGAGGGATGCCCCCCGCAGTGGACGTTCATGCTGGTCGAGCGATCCCAGGAATGCGCGACGTCTCCGCGCCTCGAACGGCAGCTTCTCGGCCTTGTCATACCGGTCGTCGTAGTGACTCCGCCGCGAGCGCTCCCAATAGAACAGGTGCCGCTGAGGCGGCATGGCCCCCCGTCAGCAGCTCGCGCAGTATCAGTGGACCCCATGCCAACGCCGGCATACAAGCGCCGATCAGAATGCGGGGCCTTCATCAGGGAGAAGCAGGCTGAAGGACGGCAGCGCCCCCGCATGCTCGGGGAGACCCTCGCGGCCGACCGGGACGAGCTGCTGCTGTCCGTGTGATCCCCGCGCTCTGGTGCTGGCTCGAGAGCTCGGCGCGTTGGTTCGAGGGGTCTGGGTTGCTCTGCTAGGTAAGAGCTCTGCCAGTGGGGTGGGGGCCGGAAGACTGCATGACTGGGTCGGAGCTCGTCTGGCTGGAGTGGAGTCAGAGGGCTGGGGCAGCTTGCGCGGGGAGTGCGGGAGGGCTTGGTTGAGGATGGTTCCACGTGAAACATCGGCTAATGAAGACGCCCCCTCCTGGGGGGAGGGGGCGTTGTTTCACGTGAAACGGAGGGGGTGGGTCAGGGGTGGAAGGTGTTGCGGAGGTCCACTTCGGCGTGGATGACTTCGGCTAGGCGGCGGACGCCTTCTTGGATCTGGGTGGGGTCGGGGTAGCAGAAGGAGATGCGCATGTGGCGGTGGCCGGAGCCGTCGGCGTAGAAGCCGGTGCCGGGGACGTAGGCGACGCGGTTGGCGATGGCGAGGGGGGCCATGGCCTTGGAATCGAGGCCCTCGGGGAGGGTGAGCCAGACGAAGAAGCCGCCGCCCGGACGGGTCCAGGTGGTGCCCTCGGGCATGTGGGCGGTCAGGGATTCGAGCATGGCGTCGCGGCGTTCGCGGTAGAGCTCGGTGAAGGACTTCACCTGCTCCTTCCACGGGTGGGTGGCGAGGAACTCCCGGACCGCGAGCTGGGTCAGGTTGGAGTGGGAGAGCATCGCCGACTCGGCGGCCAGGACCAGCTTGGCCCGCACTGCATGCGGGGCCAGCGCCCAGCCGACCCGGAGGCCGCTGGCGAAGGTCTTCGAGAAAGAGCCGAGATAGATGACGCGCTCGGACTCGTCGGCGCGCAGCGGCCGCGGCGGGTGGCCGTCGAAGCTCAGGAGGCCGTAGGGGTTGTCCTCGATGATGAGGAGGTCGAACTCCTCCGCGATGGCGAGGATCTCGCGGCGGCGGGCGGTGGACAGCGTCACGCCGGCCGGGTTCTGGAACGTGGGGATCGTGTAGAGGAACTTCACGCGGCGCCCGCGGAGGTTGGTCAGGGTCTCGCGGAGCGCCTCGGGGATGAGGCCCAGGGAGTCCATCGGCACATGGACGACGTCCGCCTGGTAGGCCGCGAACGTGCCGAGCGCGCCCACGTAGGAGGGGGACTCGGCCAGGACCACGTCACCGGGGTCGATGAAGATCCGGGTGAGGAGGTCGAGCGCCTGCTGCGAGCCGACCGTGACGGTCACGTCCTCGGGGCTCGCGGTGATGCCCTCCAGCGCCATCACTTCACAGATCCGCTCGCGCAGTTCCGGGTCGCCCTGGGCGGATCCGTACTGGAGGGCCTGCGCGCCGCGGGTCTCGATCAGGTGCTGGAGCATCGCTCCGACGTCGTCGAGCGGCAGCGCCGAGACGAAGGGCATGCCCCCGGCGAGCGAGACGATCTCGGGGCGGGTGGCCACCGCGAAGAGAGCTCGGATCTCGGACGCGACCATGCCACGGGCACGGGCCGCGTAACGGTCGAGATGCGAGTCGCTGCGGGTGGTCTCCATGATCTGCCTCCAAGAAGGGGCCGGTGGGCCTGGCCGAATCGGCCGGTTCCCACCGTACGACACGGGCTCCCGCCCGCGCCTGCCGGTATTGGATACGATGCGCGCAGGGTCGTTCCGGTTGGGACGTCGTACTTTGTGCTCGACCCAGAAGGGGCGCAACGCCTGGTGTCTCGCCGTCTCGTCAACATCACGCTCGACAATCTCGGCGACCTGCCGCGTCGCTGCCGCAACTGTGTCTTCTGGGAGCTCGACCCGGTGAGCCGTGAGCGGGCGGTGGACATGGGCGACCCGGGGCTGGAGAAGGAGGCCTGGGTCTCCGCGACGCTGCTGGAGTGGGGGAGCTGCGGCAAACTCGTCTTCGTCGACAACGTTCCCGCGGGGTTCGTGCTGTTCGCCCCGCCGCTCTACGTTCCTCGCTCGGTCGCGTTCCCCACGAGCCCGGTGTCGGCCGACGCGGTGCTGCTGATGACGGCGCACATCATCCCCGAGTTCGCCGGCGGGGGGCTCGGCCGGATGCTCGTCCAGGGCGTCGCGAAGGATCTGACCCGGCGCGGGGTGAAGGCGATCGAGGCGTTCGGCGATCTGAAGTCGGAGGAGGGCGGGTGCATGGTGCCCGCCGATTACCTGCTTTCGGTCGGCTTCAAGACGATCAGACCGCATCACAGGTACCCGCGGCTGCGCCTGGATTTGCGATCCGCTCTGTCGTGGCGTGAGGACGTCGAGGTGGCACTTGAGCGTCTCCTCGGCTCCATGGCCCCAGAGGGTGCCTTGCGTCCCGTCTGAGGCCATCTCAGGGCCTCGATATTTTCGGGTGAAACATGTCCATTTCGGACAGTGAGCCGATAGGCTCGCCCGACCCCGATATCGGCCACCCCCTGAGAGGCACGACCGCGTGAGACTACGGCTGACCACCATGACCGCCGTCGCGGCGCTGGCGTTGAGCGTGACCCAGGCTCCGGCAGCAGACGCCCTTCCCTCGGCCCCGGCGAAGGCTCCCGTCGCCAAGGCGGCCGCGAAGGTGCCCGCCCCCGTCAACAGGATCGGCTGGGCTTACGTCAAGAGCACCACGCCGAACAAGGGCTACGTCTTCAAGAAGACGTCCCTGCCCATCGGCCGCAAGGGTAAGGCGGTCTACCGCAGCTTCCTGCGGATGAACCTGTCCAGCGCGATGGACGCCACCAAGATCACCTCCGCCAAGCTGAGACTGCCGGTCCTCTCACCCAACCCGTGCAAGAAGAACAAGAACTTCGCGGTCCAGGTGTTCATCACCAGCGGGCTGACCAAGTCCGTCACCTGGAAGAAGCAGCCCAAGGGCAAGCGCTGGCAGTGGCTGAAGGTCAAGTGCTCGGGCAAGCGGCTCGAGGTCAACGTGACCAAGGCGGCCCAGAAGGCGGTCGACGCGGGCCGTGACTACATCTCCTTCGGCCTGCGCGCCGACAGTGAGAAGGACCCCCGCAAGTTCATGACCTTCTCGCGCAACGCCCAGCTCCTCATCAAGGCGACCTTCGAGGAGGACCCGGGAGGCGGCAACGACCCCGGCCCCGACCCCTCGGTCCACGTCCCGGTCAATGTCGGCAACGCGACGGCCGCCGGCCAGGGCTGCGGCGTCGGTGCGGGCCGTCCCACGATCGCGACCCCCTACGTGACGTTCGGCGGCACGACCTCCGACGCCGACGGCGGCTTCCTCGGCCTGCGGGCGGAGTGGCGCAAGGGTGCGGACGGTGCGGTCGCCGGAGCGAACAGCAAGCTCCGCTTCACCGACCCGAACGAGGCCGTGGGCTTCACCGTGACCACGGGCGAGGTCCTCACCGACGGCGTCTACCAGTGGCGCGTCCAGGGCTTCGACGACGTCAAGGGCGGCGCCTGGACCGACTGGTGCGAGTTCGAGGTGACGCTTCCGGTCGTCCCGCCGGTCGCGGGCTGATCACCCAGGGCTCCTCTCGCAGATGAGGAGCCCACAGGCACAGAAGGGCCCCGTCCACGATGGACGGGGCCCTTCTCGTGGCGCTCAGCGCCGGGAAGCGGCTACAGGAACTCCGCGAGCTCCCGGAGCAGGGCGGCCTTGGGCTTGGCGCCCATGATCTGCTTGACGACCTGACCGCCCTGGTAGACGTTCAGGGTCGGGATCTGCATGATCCCGTAGTTGCGCGGGATCTCGGGGTTCTCGTCGATGTTCATCTTGACGATGGACAGCTTGTCGCCGTGCTCGGCGGAGATCTCCTCGAGGATCGGGCCGACCATGCGGCAGGGGCCGCACCATTCGGCCCAGAAGTCCACCAGGACCGGCTTGTCGCTCATCAGGACCTCGTTGTCGAAGGTCTTGTCGGTCACTGCCTTCATGTCTAAGCCTCCTGGAGGTAACGCTCGGCGTCGATCGCCGCGGAACAGCCACTGGCAGCGGCGGTGATGGCCTGACGGTAGACGTGGTCGACCACGTCACCGCAGGCGAACACGCCGGGAATCTTGGTCTTGGTGGTCGGGCTCTCGACGAGGAGGTAGCCCTCGTCGTCCTTGTCGAGCTGGCCGGTGAACAGCTCGCTGCGCGGGTCGTGGCCGATCGCGATGAACAGGCCCGTCACGTCGAGGTCGGTCTCGTCGCCGGTCTTGAGGTTGCGGATCCGGACGGCGTCGACCTTGTTCTCGCCCAGGACGTCGACGACCTCGCTGTCCCAGATAAAGGAGATCTTCTCGTTCGCCAGTGCCCGGTCCTGCATGATCTTGGAAGCCCGCAGCGTGTCACGCCGGTGCACGACCGTCACCTTCGCGAACTTGGTGAGGAAGATGGCCTCCTCCATGGCGGTGTCGCCACCACCGACGACCACGATGTTCTGGTCGCGGAAGAAGAAGCCGTCACAGGTCGCACACCACGACACGCCCCGTCCGGACAGCCGCTTCTCGTTCGGCAGGCCCAGTTCGCGGTAGCCGGAACCGGTCGCGACGATCACGGACTTCGCATAGTGGACCTCGTCGCCTACCTTGACGACCTTCGGGTCGGCGCTCAGGTCGACCTCGGTGACGTCATCGGTGACGAGCTCGGTGCCGAAGCGCTCGGCCTGCTTGCGCAGGTTGTCCATGAACTCGGGGCCCATGATCCCGTCGGGGAAGCCGGGGAAGTTCTCCACCTCGGTGGTGTTCATGAGCGCGCCACCGGCGGTGACGGAGCCCTCGAACAGCAGCGGCTTGAGGTCTGCGCGCGCCGCGTAGATCGCCGCCGTGTACCCGGCGGGACCGGATCCGATGATGATCACATTGCGGACTTCGGTGGTCACGAGCTGCTCCTCTGGGGTGGTGCCGGTCCTCCGACGGTGGCGTCAACAGATCCTACGGCCCGCACATTCCCTACAGGGCCACCGCCTCCGCGCCCTATAGGTTGGAGGGGTGGCAGAGATCATGTTGTTCCACTCGATATACGGGTTGCGCCCGGCGGTCCACGGCGTGGCGGACAGGCTGCGCGAGGCAGGGCACGTGGTCCACGTGCCGGACCTCTACGACGCCAGGACCGCCGACACGATGGACGAGGCGCGGGTGATCCTCGACGAGATCGGCCGGGACGAGCTGCTGGCCAGGGCCGTCAAGGCCGCGGCTCCGCACACCGCGGGCGGCCTGGTCTACGCCGGGTTCTCCCTCGGCGCGGCCATCGCCCAGACCGTCGGTCTCGCCGACGAGAAGGCCAAGGGGCTGCTCCTGCTGCACGGCACGTCGGACCTGGCGGAGGACGCCGTGACCGAGCTGCCCGTCCAGCTGCACGTCGCCGATCCCGACGAGTACGAGCCGGCCGACTGGGTGAACTCCTGGTATCTGGAGATGCGGCGCGCCGGAGCGGATGTGGAGATCTTCCGCTACCAGGGCGCCGGTCACCTGTTCACGCACCAGGACCTGCCCGACTACGACGCTCACTACGCCGAGCAGGCCTGGGCCATCGCTCTGGACTTCCTCGCCGAGGTCGGCTGAACCGCCGACCGCGCTCCCGCTACGCGGGAACCTGCTGGTGGGCGACCTCGTCCGTCTCGGACGCCGAGCAGTTATCGCCGACGACCCACACGTCGTAGGCCTCGGCGTTCGGTGCCACGATCACGATCGTGGCGTCCTCGCCGTCCCACTTGGCCTGGTCGACCATCATCAGCGGGTTGTTCTTGGCGATCCGGTGGACGCAGTCGAGGAGCTGGTCGCTCGGCCTGGTCGTCGACGGGGCGCCGTTGAAGCGCACGAGCTGCTCGTGGATCTGCTGCATGAGCTGCCCGGCCTGGTAGTTCGTGCCGGACGCCACGGTGCGCGCCCTGCCGTTGGCGAACATGTCGCGCTGCGGGGTCGGGAGCGTGGCGTGCGCCTGCGAGCCGTCGTTGGGGTTGGAGTTCAGCGCGTTGACGACGACACCCGTCCCCAACCCGCCGACGACCACGACCGCCGCCGCCGCGGACAGAAGCTGGTAACCGCGGAATCTGCGTCTGGCCGCGAGCGAGGCCACCGGGGCCTTCGCGGCCTCGGCCATGAGCGCCTCGTCCAGCTTGGCCGCGAGCGACTCCGGCATCACCGGCATCGGCGCGGACGCCAGCAGTTGCGAGACCGCGCTCAGGTCGTCGAGCTTGCGGCCGCATTCCTCGCAGTCGTCCAGATGGGCTTCGACGGCACGCGTGGTCGTCTCGTCCAGCAGGCCTTCGGCGAGATCAGCAAGCACGTCGTAGTCGAGGTGCGTGCTGGTGCCCTCGCTGCGCTCGCTCACGTGGTGCCCCCTCCCTCTTCGAGAACCGTCGGTCTGCCCTGTCTCGGAATCACAGGGACATCCGTGTCAACGTTCGGTGATCCGACGTTGTTGCCGGAGGATCGGTTCCGTAGATGGAGAAGAAGTGGCGCAAGACGCGCTCTGCCGCGTGCGCAGCGGCTCTTGATCGTGCCGGGCGGCACTTCCAGGACGCGCGCGGCGTCCTCGACGGCGTAGCCCATCATGTCGACGAGGATCAGCGCGGCCCGCTGCTCGTAGGGGATCTGCGCGAGCGCCGCCGTGACGTCGAGGGTGACCTCGTGCGCCGACGTCGGATCGTTCCCCTTGGGGGCGACGGCCTCGAAGGACGCCTCGTCCTGGAAGTTGACGGTCGGCCGGACGGTCCGCCGCCGCAACCTGTCGAGGCAGGCGTTGACGACGATCCGGTGGAGCCAGGTGGTGACGGCGGCGTCGCCCCGGAAGCGTCCGGCGGCCCGGTAGGCGCTGAGGAACGCGTCCTGGAGGGCGTCCGCGGCCTCCTCGGGGTCGCCGATCGTGCGGAGCGCCACGGCCCACATGCGGTCGCGGTGCCTGGCCACCAGCTCGGAGAAGGCGTAGGGGTCGCCCTGGGCGTGGCGGAGCAGCAGTTCCTTGTCCGGAACCGCCTCCACCTGACCACGCCCGAACGCCATCAGCCCGTCCCGTAGACGGCCGCGTCGCCGACCTGGAGCTTGCCGGTCGGCGGTCCCTTGGGGAACCACAGGATGACGTACTGGCCGTTGGTGGGGGAGTCGAGCTTGATCTCGGTGGAGGTCGTGTCGATCCTGCCGGACTTCGCCTTCGGCACCCCGGTGCGGTTGTCGACGTCGCCGATGTAGACCTCGTAGGAGGCGCCGACGCTGGTCGTGGGGACGCTGAGGACGATCCGCGAGATCGACTTGCTCTTGCCGATGTTGAGGACGACGCCGACGCCCTTGAGGTAGTTGCCGTAGGTGGCGGCGTGGGAGGAGGACCCGTAGCCGTCGGTCTCGAAGTAGGTCGACTTGCTGCCGTCGATGATCTTCGAGGCGGTGCCCTCCGCCTTGCTGTCCGGGTGGCCCTGGCCCGCGGCGGTCAGCTCGAAGAAGCCGGTCGCGTTGGAGACCGACAGCTTGGTGCCGGCCGAGGCGGACGGGTTGGTCGAAGCGGTGGCGCCCGGACCGCCGGTGGCGCCGGGTCCCGGCTTCTCGTCGCTTCCGCCGCCGATCTTCCAGGCGGCGAAGACGATCACGAGCACGGCGAGCGCGGAGGCACCGGCGATCAGCGGCCGGTTCAGCGGCTTCGCCTCACCCGGGGCCTGCCTGACCGGGGCGGGGATCGCCGACGAGGGCAGCGCGGTGGTGGCCGTCTCGGCGGGGACCGGCCGCGGCTGCGGGACGGTCTTGGTCGGCTGGGGGTCGCGCGGCGGCCGGTTGATGATGGCGGGCGGCGGTCCGGTCTGCAGTCCGGCGAACAGCGGCAGCGGCGTGCGCGGCACCTTGGTCAGCGCGGCGGCGACCTCGGCGGGGGTGGTGAGCGGCGACTCCTGTTCGCCGAGCTCCATCGACCGCAGGACGATCGCCTCGACCTCGGCGGGGATCGTGTCGCGCACGGCGCGGGGCAGGACGAACTCGCCGTCCTCCTCGTCGGCCAGCGGAAGCGACGACTCGTCGGCCGAACCCGGCCACCGGCCCGTCAGCGCCGCGTACAGCATCTGGCCGAGGCCGAGCGCGTCGAGGCGTCCGGGGTTGGGGGTCGAGACGCCGCACAGGACCGCGTCGACGCCGAGGCCCGTCAGCTTGACGGTGCCGCCGGTGGTCCACACGAGGTTCCTGGCGGTGAGGCACAGGTGCGACATTCCGGCGTTGTGGGCGGCCGTCAGCGCCTCGGCCGCCTCCGAGACGAACCGGGTGGCCCGGCCCGACTCGAGCGGGCCGTCGGCGGTGATCATGTCCTCGAGGGACTCGCCGCTCACCCACTCGCTGACGACATAGGCCAGCTCACCGGTGTCGTCGGCGTCGAAGACCTGCGTGAGCCGCGGGTCGGTGAGCCGCGACGCGGTGCGCGCGGCGGTCACGACCTCGGCGGCACGCGGGAAGTCGGGTTCGAAGGTGCGGACCGCGACGGCCCGCGCGAGAATCTCGTCGATGGCCTTCCACAGCGTGGAGCCACCGGCCTCGGAGCACTTCTCCTCGAGGCGATACCGCCCGGCCAGCCGTGTCCCGGGCTCAATGACGGACGTGCTCATGACCGCTTCCGCCTGCCCGACTCAACGAAGACCCGCCCATCGCATCCCATGGTGCCTGACATGTTAGTAGCTTTACCGCAGCCCGGGGATCCGCGCACTGAGGGCCCTGGTCATCGTCTCCACTTCCGCCACGTGGAGCAAGCGTGCGGAGACGAGGTAAAGGATGCCACCACCGACGGACCCGACGACCAGGGCCAGCAATGATGGTACGAGACCGGTTCCGGCCCATTTCTCGAAACCCACGTGACAACCCCAGGCGAAAGCCGCGAGCGGACCGGCCGCCGCCAGCATTTTCACATGCGCGGCGATGATGCGCCCGGCGTCCATGCGGCCGAGACGGCGGCGCAGGACCAGCGAGCAGACGACGACGCCGACCACGTTCGTGACCACGAAGGCCGCCGCGATCCCGGTGACGATGTCCTGCGGCTCGAGCGTCTCGTAGGCGACGTAGGCGCAGACGATGTTGGTGATGACGGTCGCGATCGCGACCAGCGCCGGCGTCCTGGTGTCGCGGTAGGCGTAGAAGACGCGCAGCATGAGCTGGTAGATGGCGAAGGGCACCAGCGCCACGGCGAACACCTGCATGATCCGGGCGATGACCGCGGCGTCGGCCGCGGTGAACTTGCCGTGTTGCAGGAAGGCCGTCGCGATGTCGCCCGAGAGCGTCAGCAGCAGCGCGGCGCCGGGGATGATCAGTACGGAGGACAGCCGCAGGCCGGAGGAGAAGTCGTCGCGGACCAGGTCCTTCTGGTCCTCGGCGGCGTGCTGGCTCATCCGCGGCAGCAGCGCGGTGATCACCGAGACGGCGACGATCGCGTAGGGAAGCTGGAAGAACTGGTAGGCCGTCGAGTAGGACGCGAATCCGTAGGACGAGCCGAGCCCGGCCTCCTTGGCCAGGGCGTCGCCGCCGTTGACGAACCGGGTGACCATCAGGAAGCCGATCTGCGTCATCACGACGTAGAAGAGCGTCCAGCCGGCGGTGCGTCCGACGAGGCCCAGCTCACCGGGGCGGAAGTCCAGCCGCGGCCGCCACTTCCAGCCGACCCGCCGCAGCGACGGCCACAGCGCGACGGTCTGCAGCACGATGCCGCCGGTGGTGCCGATCGCGAGGAGCAGGAACTCGGTGTCGGAGATGTTCGCCGCGGTCGGGTCGTCGCCGGTGTGCAGGAAGAGGAAGATCCCGCCCATCGCGATCACCACGATGTTGTTCAGGACGGGCGCCCACATGGGGGCGGCGAAGGAGTTGCGGGTGTTGAGGATCGCACCGGCGAACGCGCCCACGCCGTAGAAGAAGATCTGCGGCAGGAAGAACACCGCGAACAGCACGGCGACGTCGCGTTCCTTGCCGTGCAGGTCGGGGTTGTAGGCGTTCATGATCACGGACGCGAGCAGCACGGCGCCGATCGTGATCGCGAGCAGGAAGAGGACGGCCGCGGTGAAGACCCGCTGCTCGTACTCCTCTCCGTACTGCTTGTCCTGTCGGCGCGCCTTCACCAGCAGCGGCACGACGACCGAGCTCAGGATTCCGCCGAGCAGCAGGTCGTAGACGATGTTGGGAATCGTGTTGGACAGGTTGTAGATGCTGCCGAGGCTGGTGCCGAGCGCGATGACGATCACCGCGGTCCGGACGAAGCCGGTCAGCCGGGAGGCGATCGTGCCGAGAGCCATGATGGCTCCGGACCGCATCAGGCTGGAGTTTCCGCCGCCGCTCTGGGGCTGCGGTTCAGCCTGCTGCCGCTCGGTCATGCTCTGCTTCCTCTGTCTCGGCTTCCGCGCTGCGCCTCTTCCGGGCGCGCATTCCACGGAAGCCTACGCCCAGACCCATGATCACGAGAGCGCCAATCGTGATCAACCACCCCGCGGGGGGAATGTCGTTCGTTCCGACCTTGAAGAACTGTTCCCGCACGAGCCTCGCCGGCTCGATCCCCGAGGTGATGATCTGGATCTTCACCTCGGTCTCCTTCTCGGGCGTGGTGTTGGTCTGCTCCATCGGCACCTGGAGCGGGACCTTGGCGCCGGCCTCGAGTTCGTCGTCGTAGATGAACATGTTCTTCTTGCCGTTGACGAGCAGGACGTTGCTCTTCGTCGACGAGATCTGGACGTGCACCTTGACGGGCTGCTTCAGATCGTTGACCAGGGTGAGCAGGACCGTCGCCGACGATCCGGTGACGCTCTTCTTCGTGTCCGCGTCGACCAGGACACGGACCTTGTTGATCTCCTTGCCGACATCGGTGCGCGTCACGCTCAGGAAGGTGCTCGCCTGGCTGCGGCGCCGGGCGGTCCCGCGCCAGTAGGTGGAGGAGGCGCGCATCCCGGCGTGGCGGAGCGACTCGTCCGGCTGGGGGATGAAGATCTTGGAGAAGGCCACGGCGTCGGCGTCCATCGCCCTCACCGACCGCAGGTGATCGGCGGTCAGCTCGGCGGACTGGGGCCGCTGCTGCGGCAGCCGCTCGACCTTGGTGCTCGTCGCGGCCTGGCCGAGGGAGACGGGCTTGAGCCAGGCGCTCCGCAGGGCCGTGTTCTTCAGCAGGAACTGGGCGAACTCGAGACCGGGATTCCACCGGCGGTCCGGGGAGACGACCAGGGTGCGCTGGCGACCGGGCTGCTCGGCGGTCATGACGGCGGTCTCGGCGAGGTAGCGCTGCTCGGCGGCGAAGATGTCCTCGGGCTTCTTGGTCGCGCCGCTGATCACGTTCTGGATCGTGTCGTCGAAGGCGAGGGCCGGGTGGCTCTTGCGGTCGGTCGACTGGATGCTCGTCGTCGCGGTCGGGGTGCCGTTCTGCCCGGCGGGCCAGAAGCTGCTGCTCAGCAGGAACAGATCGCTGCCGAGGCCCTTCTTGTAGTTGGTGGTCAGCTTGTCGATGGTGGCCTGGTCGATCGTTCCACTGGCCGGCCAGGCCACCCTCGGGTAGGTCTCGGGTACCTGGAGGACGGCTTGGCCGCGGCTCTTGTCGCGGTAGGCGGCCGACAGGAGGCCGAGCGTGCTGCCGTTCTTCTTGCTGCCGGTGCCCGCCATGTTCTGGCCGACCAGGGCGACGGAGTCGGGGTCGCCGTAGGGGGTGAGGAAGAACGCCGTCCTGCGCTCCTTCACCAGAGCTCTGAGCTTGGTGAGCCACGCCTGGGTCTGCGGGTTCTTCGGGACCGACTTGCCCTTTTCGGTGTCCTTGGGCGGGTCGAGGAAGTAGTTCGCGCTCGACATCGTCTGCAGGTCGTCGAGGAGGCCGGGGTCGATCGCCAGGGTCGTCCCGGTGTTCGGATTGGACTCGGCCGCGGTCAGCAGGGTGTTCAGCCGTCCGTCGGTCACGGCGTCGGAGAGCTGGTCGTCGAAGAAGATCGAGTCGGTCGTGCGGTGCGGACGGTCGATCAGCGGCCAGACGAAGGAGACCTTGGTCTTGACGAGCTTCTTCGCGTTCTTCGGTACATAGGTCACGAAGGTGTGCTGGGTGTCGAGCGGCTGGCCGTTGACGTCGAGGGCCTTGATCACCAGAGGGTAGGTGTTGAGCGTCGGGGCGTTGCCCGCGATCGCCCCGGGCCTGCTCCAGACCAGGTTCCTGACGGTGTCGCCGGGCTCGAGGTCGAACGGGCCGATGACCGGGGCCTCGGCGTCGGTGACGCCGGCGGGGTCGGCGTTCGACCTGGCGAACGCGTCGAGCTCGCTACGGGTGGTGATCTGGCCGCCGTAGGAGAGGTGGAGCCGCACCTTGGGAATCGCCGTGGCGCTGCTGTTCGTGATCGTCACGGTGAACCGGACGGTCTTGGTCCCGGCCGTGATGGACTGCGGGGACATCCTCGTCAGCTTCACGGTGACGGGGTTCTTCACATGCTGCCCGACCTGTTTCACGGTGCCGGGTCTGGGGCGGGCGGGATCGGCCGCCGCCGGTGGGGCACCGGTGACGGCGAGGGCCACCGCACAGAGGGCAGCGGAGAGCCGACCTCTCACCAGATGTTCCGCCGTGTCACGCGCTCGATCGTAGTGGCCCGGTGAGGGTGCAAGGCTTCGCGCCGGTCAGTGACCATAGATCGAAAGAGCGGATTCCCAAGGCTGTGGACCCTTCTCCCGTCGCGGTATAGACGACATCGTCGACGTCCAGGACGTCCATGAGCTCCTGATCCACCAGAATCGGCATCCGGTCCGGGAGCAGGAGGGGCGCGACGAGCTCGGCCACGTAGTCAGTGATCTTGTTGACGGCGTCGGAGGGCGCCTCGCGGATCAGCCGGGGCGTGCCGAGGCCCGAGCGCACCGCCTCGTACGGTGGACGGGTCCCGGCGGGGACGATCGCGGCCACGAGATCGTGGCGTCCGAACCAGTACATACGGGTGACGAGGCAGCGGTTCGCCGCGAGACCCAGCACTCTGGGCAGTTCGTCGGCATGGGAGATGACGCTCGGCAGCCGGATGATCTCGTGCTGGATCTCCAGGTCGAGAAGCGAACGGTGAATGGCCAGAGCGTCCTTCATGAGGTCCTCCCGGGAGTCATCAGAACGTAACTCGCATATCGCGCCGTGTGAATACTCGTTTTGGCGGCGGATCCACGAGGTTCTACCCTTGGTGATCGTGTCAAACGATGAGCAGCGCCAGGCGGTCGCCCAACTCCTGCGCCGGGTCGTCCCGGCCGAGGTAGAGGAACTGGGCGGGCTTTTCGCGACCGCAGGGCACGAGCTCGCGATCGTCGGCGGGCCCGTGCGGGACGCCCTGCTCAACCGTCCCGTCACCGATCTCGACTTCACCACCGACGCCCCGCCGCACCGGATTCTGGAGATCATCGACGGATGGGCCGACGCGATCTGGACGATCGGCATCGAGTTCGGCACGGTCGGCCTGCGCAAGGGCGAGCACCAGCTCGAGATCACGACCTATCGCAGCGAGACCTACGACCCGAAGTCCCGCAAGCCCGAGGTCTCCTACGGGACGTCGCTGGTCGAGGACCTGCGGCGCCGCGACTTCGCCGTCAACGCGATGGCCGCCACCCTGCCCGGCTGCGGCTTCGTCGACCCGTTCGGCGGGCTCGAGGATCTCGGCCGGCGGCTGCTGCGCACTCCGGGACGGCCGGAGGACTCCTTCTCCGACGACCCGCTGCGGATGATGCGCGCCGCCCGCTTCGTCTCCCAGCTCGGCTTCACGATCGCGCCCGAGGTCATGGCCGCGATGAAGGAGATGTCGGCGCGGATCGAGATCGTCTCGGCGGAGCGGGTGCAGGCGGAGCTGTCGAAGCTCGTCTGCGGCGCGCACCCGCGCGAGGGCCTGGCCGCGCTGGTCGAGTCGGGGCTCGCGCTGCACGTGCTGCCCGAGCTGCCCGAACTCCGGCTGGAGATCGACGAGCACCACCGGCACAAGGACGTCTACGACCACTCGATGATCGTGCTGGACCAGGCGATCGCCCAGGAGGAGGACGGTCCCGACCTCATCCTGCGGCTGGCCGCGCTGCTGCACGACATCGGCAAGCCGCGCACCCGCGCCCACCTGCCGGGCGGCCGGGTCTCCTTCCACCACCACGAGATGGTCGGCGCGAAGATGACCAAGAAGCGGCTGACCGCGCTCAAGTACCCGAAGGAAGTGATCGCCGACGTCTCCCGCCTGGTCGAGCTCCACCTTCGCTTCCATGGTTACGGCGAGGGTGAATGGACGGATTCGGCGGTGCGACGTTACGTCCGCGACGCCGACCATCTGCTTTCCCGCCTGCACAAGCTGACCAGGGCGGATTGCACCACGCGCAACAAGCGCAAGGCCGAGCGCCTGGCCCGCACCTACGACGCCCTCGAGGAGCGGATCTCCCGCCTCGCGGCGGAGGAGGAACTGGGCCGGATCCGCCCCGAACTCGACGGCGTGGAGATCCAGCAGGCCCTCGGCATCACCCCGGGTCCCCTGGTCGGCAGGGCTTACAAGTTCCTTCTGGAGCTGCGCCTCGATCAGGGAATGATCGGCAAGGAGGAGGCCCGCGCCGCACTCCTGGAGTGGGCGCGGGCCGAGAACGTCCTTTAGCCCAGCGTTCGGGCGGCGGCCCGCATCGCGGTGGTGATGCGGGTCAGGTCGTCGGGGGAGCTGATGTACGGGGGCATCGTGTAGATCAGGTTCCGGAACGGGCGTAGCCAGACGCCGTGGGCCATCACGGCGTTCTGGACCTTCTGCTGGTCGATGTCGATGGACGTCTCGATCACGCCGATCGCGCCCATGATCCTGACCTCGGCGACACCGGGCAGGGACTCGACGCCGTCCAGGCCCTCGCGGAGGGCGGTCTCGATGCCGCCGACCTCGGAGCGCCAGTCGCGGGCGGCCAGCAGGTCGAGGGAGGCCTTGGCGACGGCCGCGGCCAGCGGGTTGGCCATGAACGTCGGGCCGTGCATGAGGGGGGCCGAGCCCGCGGAGATGCCCGCGGCGACCCTGTCGGTGGTGAGCGTCGCGGCCATGGTCAGGTAGCCGCCGGTCAGGGCCTTGCCGACGCACATGATGTCGGGGAGGACGCCGGCGTGATCGGCGCCCCAGAACGCGCCGGAGCGGCCGAAGCCGGTGGCGATCTCGTCGAGGATCAGCAGCAGGCCGTGCTCGTCGGCGAGGGCGCGCAGGGCCCGCAGATGGGACGGATCGTAGAAGCGCATCCCGCCGGCGCCCTGAACGACCGGCTCGACGATGATCCCGGCCAGCTCGTGAGCGTGCTCGGCGACGAGTTTCCCCAGGCTGTGGACATAGTCCTCGTCCGGCCCCGCGGGCGGCTCCGGCGCGAAGACATGCGTCGGCAGGACGTCGGTGAACAGCTGGTGCATGCCGTTGACGGGGTCGCACACGGCCATGTCGCCGAAGGTGTCGCCGTGGTAGCCGCCCCGGACGGTCAGCAGTCGCGGCCGGTTGAGCCCCTGGTTCCGCCAGAACTGGAGGGCCATCTTGATCGCGACCTCGACGGCGACCGAGCCGGAGTCGGCGAAGAAGACCTTGGTGATCCCGGCCGGGGCGATGTCCACGAGCGTGCGCGCCAGCTCGACGGCGGGTTCGTGGGTGAGGCCGCCGAACATGACATGGGCCATCCTGCCGAGCTGCCCGGTGATCGCCTCGTTCAGGACCGGGTGGTTGTAGCCGTGGATGGCCGCCCACCACGACGACATCCCGTCGACCAGCTCGGTCCCGTCGGCGAGGGTGAGGGTCACGCCGCGGGCCGAGGCCACCGAGTGGATCGGGGCGGTGGCGGGCATCGGGGCATACGGGTGCCAGACGTGCTCGCGGTCGTAGGCGAGGAGATCCTCGGGCGTCCAGTCAGAAGTTGGGGGCACGGTCGACCAGGGTAGTCGCGTGATCTGTGTTACTCGCGAGTAGCTGACCTGGGGTTCCGGTGTCCGAGCGCCCCGGGTGATGCGTCTCACCTGCACTCGGGTGATAAGTAGACGTGCTGTCACTAGTAGCTTGATCGAGAAAGTCACTCCTTCCCCTCGGGAGACCTCGTGAAAGCCGCCGCCCTTCTCGTCCCTGTTCTGCTGCTGTCCACGGCACAACCCGTCCGGGCCGAAGCCGCCTCCGGTGCCGCCGTGAAGGTCACGCCGGGCACCGTCGTGGTGGGTGAGCGAGGCACCGGAACCTGGACCACGCTTTCCGCCACCGGCATTCCGGCGTGGGTCGAATTGATCGATGTGGATCTCTACGGTCCCGGTGGGGAGCACCAGCCGCTGGATCTGAGCGTCCGGGACCTGCCCGGGGTGTGGGAGGGCGAGGTCGCCTTCAGCCGGTTCGACCGGGCCGGAAAGTGGCGGGCGCGGCTGAGGTTCTACGGCTCGGGCCGCAGGGGCGAGGGACCTTCGGTCTCCTTCTCCGTCAAACGGCGGACCACGCTTTCCACCGGCGGCAAGAGCGCCCGGGGCGGCGCGCTGAAGGGCGTCCTGCGCCGGATCGGCAGCGGCGCGGGGTACCGGCCCTACGCGGGCCAGAAGGTGCGCCTGTACCGCTGGGCGGGCGGGACCTGGAAGTACGTCGCCACGGACGTCACCGATGCCGGCGGCCGGTACGCGTTCGCGAAGCGGCCGGGCCGCTTCCAGGTCCGGTTCGCCGGTACCGCTACCAACGCGCCGGCCAGCCGGACGGCGGCCGTGAGCTGAGGCCCGGCTTGGAGGTCAGGTCTTCGGCTGGTCGGGACCGGTCAGGCTCTCCGAGCCGCGCCGCTCGTAGGCGCGGGTGAGGTAGAGGTAGGCCGCCGACATCGCGGCGTAGGCGCAGATCGCGAAGCCGAGGACCGGATAGGACCTGCCGGTGGGCGGCAGGGCGAGGGCGGCGACGGCCGCGGCGGCGACGAAGACCGCGTTGAAGAGCATGTCGTAGGCGGAGAAGACCCGGCCGCGGAACTCGTCCGCGACCTGCTGCTGGACGATCGTGTCGACGCAGATCTTGATCCCCTGGGCGGCGACGCCCAGGACGAAGCCGCCCGCCACATAGAGCGTCTGCCGGAACGGCGTGGCCAGCAGCAGGAGCCCCGCGCTCGCGACCGCGAAGAGGATCGTGATCCACAGGTCCTTGCCGACCCTGCGGACGGCCGCCGGGGTGATCAGGGCGCCGAGCAGGTATCCGGCCCCTGAGACCGCGGTGATCACGGCGAGGCCGTCGAAGCCGGACGGGAAGTGGTTCCGGTAGAGCAGCAGCGTCATGATCAGCCAGAGGCCGTAAACGAAGCGGTAGAGCGAGATCGCGCCCAGGGCCAGGGCCGCGGGCCGTCGCTCCGCCACATGCCGGACGCCCGCGATCATGCCCTTGATCACGTTACGCACGGTTTCACGTGGAACCTCGTCCGGACCCAGGAGGTCGGGATGCAGGGTCCTGGCCACCAGCGAGGTCGCGACGTAGAGGCAGGTGGCGGTGGCCATGGAGGGAAGGGTGCCGCCGGTCAGGAAGCCCGCCGCCGCGCCGAGGAAGGCCGCGATCGTCCCGGACGTCACCGAGACCGTGTTGGCCAGCAGCAGGTTCTTCTCGGTGACGACATGCGGAAGCGAGGCCGGCAGCGCGGCCAGGAAGAACCGGTTGACGCCCAGGGCCACGAGTGCGGCGAGCAGGAACAGGTCGTTGTCGTGGCTGATCAGCCAGATCATGACCAGCACGCACAGGGCCCGCACGAGGGGCGTGTAGACCAGGATCTGGCGCCGCCGCCACCGGTCGATGAACACGCCGGCGAACGGGCCCAGAAGCGAGTAGGGGAGCAGGAGGACGGCGAAGGCCGTCGCCGCCTTGGCCGCGGAGGTCTGCTTCTCCGGCGAGAAGAACAGCTCGCCGCCCAGGGCGACCTGGATCAGCCCGTCGGAGAACTGGGAGGTCAGCCGCGTCGCGTAAAGACGCCGGAAATCATGATTCCGCCAGACCTCCCGAATCCCCACATCGATCACAGTACGCCCCAGAAGATGTGTTTCTTCTCGTCCGGGTCGGGTTGTCCGGCGGGGGTTCCGTCAGAGCCTGATCCGCGTCCAGTCGTAGGCGCCTGCCGTCGGGATGAACAAGGCGTTCCGGACGCGCGCCGAATGGTACAGAGCCAGTTTCCGGTCGAGCAGGGGGATGATCGCGGCGTCATTCATGATCAGACGGTCGGCCTCGTGCCAGGCATCGGCGGCCCTGGTCAGGGTGGACGCCGTGAGCGCGCGGTCGATGAGGGCGTTCACCTTCGGGTTGTCGTAGCCGCCGTAGTTCGTCGAGTTCTGGCCGTAGGTGCGGCCGTCGAAGAGCGGCTGGATGATCGAGCGCCCGTTGTTGCCGTACCAGTCGGGGGTCCAGCCGGGGGCGGCGATGTCCCAGGCCCCGTCGCGGGTCTGTGACGGTGTGACCAGGGTCTGGCCGTAGAGGCCGCCCGTCGTGTCGGGGATCAGCCGGACGGTGACGCCGCAGGCGCGCAGGTTCTGGGCGATCAGCTCGGCGATGCGCTTCTGGCTGCCGGTGGTCCGGTAGGGAAACCGCAGGGTGAGCGGAGTCTTCAGCCGGGAGCGGCAGGTCGCGGGATCGCCGGAGTCGCCGGGGGTGGGGTAGAGGTCGAAGTCGCGGTGGCCGAGGTTGCCGGGCGGGATGACGGTGTGGAGCGGCCTGGCGATGGCGGGGCCGCCGTAGAGCTTGGCGAGCGAGGCCCGGTCGACGGCGAACTGGAGGGCCTGGCGGACCTCCCTGCGGCCGAGCGCCCCGCCGTTGTTGGGGCTGAGGGTGTTGAAGACCAGGTAGGGGCTGTTGCTGGGAGTCTCCCGGACGGCGAACGACGGATCGTCGCGCAGCGACGGCAGTGCCGAGGCGGGCAGGGGCAGATCCCAGGACAGGTCGGCCGTGCCCTGCTGGAGCTGCTCGAGGACGGTCTCGGGGGAGTCCTGGGCGAGGGTGATCTCGATCCGGACGGGTCCCTGGCCGCGCAGGGGATCGTCGGACCAGTGCGGGTTGCGGACCAGCAGGTAGCGGCGGCCCGGCTCGTAGGTCTTGATCATGTACGGGCCGGTGGAGAGGGTGTGGCGGCGCAGCTCGGGACTGTCGGGGACATAGGCGTCGTATTCGGCCGGAGCCGGGGCCGCGAACCCCATCGACAGAATGTTGAGGAAGTCGCTCGCCGGCCGGACCAGGGTTATCCACAGGGTGTCCAGCGAGGTTCTCAGGCCCGTGATGGAGTGGGTGTTCTGGTACTTCGCGAGGGCGGTGGCGCTGCGGGAGGAGACGGCGCCGAAGCCCTCGCAGTAGGAGGCGAACCCGTGGATCGTCGAGGTGTAGTAGGCCATCCCGCCCGCGGGGGAGGCGGGGTTGCACAGGCGCTTGAGCCCCCGGACGAGGTCGTCGGCGACGACCGGGCGGCCGTTGCTCCACTTCACGCCCGGGCGCAGCCGGATCCGGTAGGTGCGTCCGTTCCGCGAGATCCCTCCGTTCTCGCGGGTGGGCACCTCGGCGGCGAGGTCGGCCTCGATCGGGACCGTCTCGGCGAAGGTGTTCGAGGAGGTGTAGCCGAAGAGGGTCCGGGCGAACACCCGGGTCAGCGCGTAGGAGCCGACACTGATCGAGCTGGCGGTGTCGAGATGTTCCACGTCGGTCGATCCGACGATCCGGAGCGTTCCGTCGTCGCCGAACCCGTCGGTGCCCGAGCACCCGGCGGCGCCCGCTGTGGCCATGCCCACGGCGACCGTCCCGGCCGCCAGCCTGCCCCGCAGGCCTGTTCTCTCCTGCCCTCGGGCTGCCGTACGCTTCGTCACCGGACGCCTCCACAACGTGAGAAAGCCCGGACGGTAACAGGTACCGGCCGGGCTTCTCGCGCTATGTGGTTATTTGGTTACCGTTCGGATCGATGTTCCTTACGGTGCCCAAGCGCCAGGTCAGCGCTCCACGTCACCGCGGATGAAGGCCTCGACGGCGAGGCGGGCCTCGTCGTCGTTGTACTGGACCGGCGGCGACTTCATGAAGTACGAGCTCGCGGACAGGATCGGGCCACCGACCCCGCGGTCCTTGGCGATCTTCGCGGCACGGACGGCGTCGATGATGACACCGGCCGAGTTCGGGGAGTCCCACACCTCGAGCTTGTACTCGAGGTTGAGCGGGGTGTCACCGAAGGACTTGCCCTCGAGGCGGACGTAGGCCCACTTGCGGTCGTCGAGCCACGGCACGTGGTCGGACGGGCCGATGTGCACGTCGGCCTTGGCCATCTCGTGCGGGATCTGCGAGGTGACGGACTGCGTCTTGGAGATCTTCTTGGACTGCAGGCGCTTGCGCTCCAGCATGTTCATGAAGTCCATGTTGCCGCCGAAGTTGAGCTGGTACGTGCGCAGCAGCTCGACGCCGCGGTCTTCGAACAGCTTGGCCATCACGCGGTGCGTGATGGTCGCGCCGACCTGGGACTTGATGTCGTCACCGACGATGGCGACACCGGCGTCGGTGAACTTCTGGGCCCACTCGGGGTCCGAGGCGATGAACACCGGCAGGGCGTTCACGAACGCGACCTTCGCGTCCAGGCAGGCCTGGGCGTAGAAGCGGTCAGCGTCCTCGGAACCCACCGGCAGGTAGGAGACCAGAACGTCGACCTGGGCGTCCTTGAGGACCTGGACGACGTCGACGGGGGTGGCGTCCGACTCCTCGACCATGTCGAGGTAGTACTCGCCGAGACCGTCGTAGGTGTGCCCGCGCTGGACCGTGACTCCGGTCGGGGGCACGTCCGCGAACTTGATGGTGTTGTTCTCGCTGGCGTGGATGGCGTGCGCGAGGTCCTGGCCGACCTTCTTCGCGTCGACATCGAACGCCGCGACGAACTCCACGTCACCGACGTGGTATTCGCCGAACTGAACGTGCATCAGGCCGGGGACCCGCTGGTCGAGGGACGCGTTCTTGTAGAACTCGACACCCTGGACGAGTGAAGAGGCGCAGTTGCCCACTCCAACGATGGCTACGCGCACCGAACCCATCCGGTTGCTCCTTTTCTCTAACCCCACAGGGGTACTGGGGGGTTGCCCCAGACGCTGGTTTACAAGAGGGACTCCCTAGAAGGGGAGGTCCAAGTTCTTTGATTTGTCGTCTTGCCGCTGCTCCGGGATCTGGGCAGCCGCCTGCGCGTGTTCCCGTCCGATGAGCTCGTTGAGCCATCGGACCTCGCGCTCGACGGATTCGAGTCCGTGATTCTGGAGCTCGAGGGTGTAGCTGTCGACCCGTTCCCGAGTCCGGGTCAGCGCCGTCCGGACGGTCTCCAGACGCTCTTCCAGCCGGCTGCGCCGGCCTTCGAGAATCCGCAACCGCACGTCGGCCTGGGTCTGGGCGAAGAACGCGAAGCGGACTCCGAATCCCTCGTCCTCCCATGCCGCCGGACCGGCCTCGGTGAGGAGCCTCTGCAGTTGCTCCTTGCCTTCGGCCGTCAGCTTGTAGACGATCTTCGCCCGCTTGCTCGCCAGCGTCCCGGGGGTCGGCTCCTCCTGATCCTCCATGATCAGCCCCTGTGCGAGGAGCTGCTTGAGGCAGGGATAGAGCGTGCCGTACGAGAACGCCCGGAACATACCGAGCAGAGTGTTGAGCCGCTTGCGCAGCTCGTACCCGTGCATGGGGGACTCGTGGAGCAGCCCGAGTACGGCGAGTTCGAGTACGCCGCCCTTCCTGCTGCTCACCGCGTCTCCCTCTGCACGACGTCTCGTCTAGATGTATCGAGCTAATGTATCGGTTCGATACATCGCAAAGATACGTACTGTTAACCAAGTCCGCAAGGCGGGATATTCCGGCACCTAGTTCGCAACGAGGTGGCCTATCCCACACCCTCCCCGGGATGGACATCGGTACGATGACCCGCTAGACACCTGACGCTGCTGGGCCACCCCCTGCTCAAGCCCTGGCAGTGCCGACGTACGGCCCCCCTTGGTCGTACCCCAGAGCCGAAGAGGTCGCGTGAGTTATCCGCCGTACGGGCCCGACAACGGACCCTCCGGCAACCTGCCGGAAGACGACTGGTTCCGACCAGCACCGAACGCTCGCGAGGAGATCTACCGCGAGTCGGAATACGGACGACCCCAGCAGCCCCCACAGGGACAGGCTTACAACTCGCACGCGGACGACCCCTACGGCCAGGATCCCTATGGTCAGGACGCCTACGGCTACGACGAGCCGGGCGGCTGGAACAACGACGCCTACGGCGCCGGCCAGGGCAACGACCACGTGGCCTCCCACGCGCAGCCCGCCCCCGGCGGTCCCGGTCAGCAGGGTCCAGGGCAGCCGGGCCCCGGCCAGCCTCCGTTCGGCCAGCCCGCCTTCGGCCAGCCCGGTCCCGGTCCGCAGGGTTCCGGCCAGTACGGTCAGGTCGGCCAGCCCGCGCACGGGGCGCCCGGCGGCTACTACGACGACGACCCCTTCGCCGATGCCTTCGCACCCGCGACCAGCCTGGACGCGATGGGCGGCGGCGGTCCGGTCGGCCCGGGGGCCCCCGGCGGCGGTGACGGTGAGGGCGGCCGCCGCGGACGCGGCAAGGCCAAGAAGACCGGCTGGAAGCGCTACATCCCCGACTGGAAGATCATCGTCGGCGTCTTCGCCCTAGGGGTGGTGGGCGTCGGGATAATGATCTTTGTCGGTTACTCGACGACGAAGATGCCCAGCCTGGACGAGTTCCAGAAGGACGTCACGGCGCAGGGCTCGACCGTCTACGTCAAGGGCAAGAACGGCAAGTACGTCGAGGCCTTCCGGCTCGGTGTCCCGCGGCAGAACGTCAAGCTCGAGCAGGTCCCCGAGGTCCTGCAGCAGGCCGTCATGGCCGCCGAGCAGCGCGAGTTCCTGAACGAGCCGGGCGTCTCGCCCAAGGGCCTGAGCCGGGCGGTCTTCAAGACCCTCACCGGCGGCCAGGTCCAGGGCGGTTCGACGATCACCCAGCAGGTCGCCCGCAACTACTTCAAGGGCCTGAGCCAGGAGCGCAGCCTCAGCCGCAAGTACAAAGAGATCTTCATCGCGATCAAGCTGGACAAGGAACTGTCCAAGCAGCAGATCCTGGAGCTCTACCTCAACACGATCTACTACGGCCGCAGCGCCGACGGCATCCAGGCCGCCAGCCGCGCCTACTTCTGCCAGGACGTCGGGCAGATCAACACCCCGGCCAAGGCCGCGCTGCTCGCGACCGTCCTGAACCGCCCCGACTGGTTCCACACCGTCGGCTCGCCGAAGACCGACCCCCAGCGCGCCGCCACCGAAGAGCGCTGGAACTACGTGCTCAACGGCATGGTCGAGAAGGGCTGGATCACCAAGGAGGTCCGGGACCAGCAGAAGTTCCCGAAGACCATCGAGAACGGCAGCTGCCAGCAGGACAAGGGCCAGGACACCTACATCCGGGACCAGATCTACCGCGACCTCGAGAAGATCAACATGACCGAGGAAGAGGTCAGCAAGGGCGGCTACAAGATCTACACCAGCATCGACCTGAAGCTGATGAAGTACGCCCGGGACTCGGTCAAGGCCAACGCGCCGCACCCGCTGGAGAAGAACGCGCGGATCGGCCTGGTCACCATGGACCCGCAGACCGGCGCGGTGGTCTCGTTCTACGGCGGTGACCCGACCAAGACCAAGAAGAAGGGCGGTCCCGACAAGGACTCCGCCTTCTTCGACCAGGCGCAGGTCGGCTCGTCGTTCAAGCCCTATGTGCTCGCCGCGGCGCTCAAGGCCGGCAACAACATCAACTCGGTCATCGACGCCCGGTCCCCGATCTGCCTGAACTACGACACGGGCGATGCCCTCCCCGCCTACCGGAGCGAGACCGCCTGCCAGGGGACGGTTCACCCGGGCGGCGTCACCGGGTACTGGATGCGGAGCACCCACGGCACGAAGGGCGCGACCACGCTCAAGAACGCCCTCGCCCAGTCCTACAACACCTCGTTCGTGCGGCTCGCCCGCAAGATCGGGTCCGACAAGGTCGTGGAGACGGCCGAGGCCCTGGGCGTCCCCAAGGCCGGCATCCCGGCCAAGGACGGCGACCGCTACGTCGCCTCACTTCCGCTGGGCGTCGCGCCGTTCCCCGCCGTCTACCAGGCCACCGGCTACTCGGCCTTCGCCAACGGCGGCTACCCGGTGATCCCGCACATCATCACCAAGGTCACCAACGGCACGACGACCAAGAAGATGCCCTGGGGCAAGAAGAGGCCGCGCTACCTGAGCGAGGACCAGTCGGCCCAGATCACCGAGGCGCTCCGCAGCGTCGTCACCGGCGGCACCGGCGGCGCCGCCCGCCTCGCGAGCGGCCAGCCGGTCGCGGGCAAGACGGGAACGACCGACGACGGTAAGGCGCTCTGGTTCGTGGGCTACTCGCCGCAGCTCGTCACCGCCTCGACGATGTACGGCGAGGGCAACACCAAGATCCTCGGCGGTAACGAGTTCGGTGGTGGCCCGCCCACCAAGATCTGGCAGTCGTTCATGACCAAGGCGCTCGCCAGCAAGAAGATCGAGCAGTTCCCGGTGCCCAAGTACGACGGCCTCCGCACGATCTGGGACAAGATCACTCCCAAGACGACCAAGGCCACGCCGACCTGTGACCCGAACACGATGATCAACGGCAAGTGCCCCGCGCCGGGAGACGGCAACCAGCACAAGAAGCCCGGCTGCGGCCAGTTCGACCCGCCGATCCTCTGCGACCCGACCGTGCCCCCGCCCGGCCAGGAGCAGAACCCGCCCCAGTGGTTCTGCGACAAGAACCCGCAGTACCCGACCTGTGCCAGGGACGGCGGCCAGGGCAACCCGGGAGACGCGGACGGCGACGGCGTCCCCGACGCCCAGGATCCCGACGTGGACGGCGACGGCATCCCCAACGAGATGGATCCCGACTACCAGAAGCCCGGCAACAACGGGAACGGGGGCGGCAACCCCAACGGCGGCCGCATCCCGACCTCCTGGAGCACGACTCCGAGAGACGAATCCCTGGGCGACTGACCCGCTGCCGAAAGGCCCGCATCCCTCGGATGCGGGCCTTTCGCCTTCTCAAGGCGATCGTTCCGGGAAGCGGAACCCCGGCGGTTCCCTGAGTCCCCCTGCCGCCCGCGACGGTCCTGCGAGCCTGGTCAGGCGAGGTGACCTTGATGGCCGGGCGGAGCCGCGGCCGAAAGCAGCCGGTCGGAGGGCCGCCGGGTGACGGATTTCCTTAACGGGGGCAGAGTGGGGACGTGGTAGAACGCATGACCATGGAGAAGTGGATACCTCGGCGTCCTGACAGGGCTGCGTTGGGCCTTTGGTTTCTGGCGGCGCTGGGTGTGGCCTGGTTCTCGATCGTCGTGATCCGGGTGGTGCCCCACGAGGGGGTGTGGCCGGACTATCTGGCCCGGTGGAACCAGTGGGACGCCGACCGGTTCCGGTGGCTGGCCATGTACGGATACGACGGGGGGCCGCCCGGGGTCTACACGCGCCCCGAGGAGTGGCCCGCGTTCTTCCCCGGATATCCGATGGCCGTCCGCTTCGTCGGTTTCGTCTTCACCGACTACCGGGCCGCAGGGCTCGTCGTCTCCCTGATCTCCGGCGCGATCGCCGCGGTGGCCCTCGCCCGGCTCGGCGACCACCCCTCCACTCTTCCGCGGACCTACCGCCGCCTCACCGGCGGCGACACCCTCGACCGGCTCACCGCCCCGCACATCGACGACGACCTCACGGGCGGCCGCTCCTCCCACAGGCGCCTCGCGGACGTGGAGGGTTACGGCTCCGGCGCGTTCGGGTCCCTGCGGTCCGATGACGGGCGGTCCGACGACGGGCGTCCCACGGCGGGCCGGTCCACCGCTCAGGCGGGCGCGGAGCAGTCCGGCCGCCCCGCCGCGCTGGGGACCTCGGACCCGTCCGGCCGTCTCGCGGAGCGTGCCGCCCCCGACGCGTCCGGCCGCCTTGCGGAGCACGCCTCCCCGGAGGCACAGGGGCGGCTGGAGAAGCTGACGGCCGGGACCTCCGGGCGTTTCGCCGGGGATGACGGCGAGGACCAGGGGAGTTCCGAGGCCTCCGGCCGGGAGCGGCGCGGCGGATCCCGGGGCGGATGGGGAGCGTCCGGCTCGCCCGGCCGGTTCGGGGACGGGTTCGGCAGGAACGGGCTCGGTGGGAACGAGTTCGCCGTCGCCGGGGTCGCCGGCACCGGCGAGCGGTGGAGGGGCCCCGGGTTCTTCGCGGTCCTGGCCTTGGTCGTCAGCCCGTGCGCGGTGTTCCTGTTCGCGGCCTACTCCGAGGCGCTGTTCCTCGCCCTGGCCGTCCCCGCGTGGCTGCTGGCCAAGAAGGGACGCTGGGAGCTGGCCGTGTTGTGCGCGGCCGGAGCCTCGATCGTGCGGATCACCGGGCTGTTCCTGGCGATCGCTTTGATCGTCGAGTTCCTCGTCGGCGAGAACGGCCGCAAGGGCCCGAACGGATGGCGCAACGCCCCCTACCTGATCACTCCGTTCCTCTCCATCAGCGCCTACATGGCCTACCAGTGGCACCGGACCGGCGACTGGCTGGCCTGGATGCACGCCCAGAAGACGGGCTGGAACCGTTCGATCGTGCCGCCCTGGAAGTCCTTCCAGACGACCTGGGACGCCGCCTTCAACATCGAGAGCGAGTGGACCAATGCCTTCCGCGTCGAGATCTTCGCCGCCGGGGTGGGGGTCGTCCTCGTCGCCTGGCTCCTCTACCAGGCCCAGTGGGGCGAGGCCGTCTACGTGGGCTCCCAGCTCGGCGCCCTCATGGTCTCGGAGTACTACCTCTCCATCGGCCGCGCCACCCTCGTCTGGTTCCCCCTCTGGCTGACCCTCGGCCACCTCGCCGTGCGCCATCGCTGGCTTTACGGCCTCTACCTGGCGCTGGCCGTTCCCGTCATGGCGGCCTTCGTCCTCTCCTTCACCCAGGGCCAATGGTCCGGCTGATCCGCTGATCCCCCCGGCGGCCCGTGTCTCCCGGCACGGGCCGTCCGTCTTCCCGCCGGTTCGGGTGGGGATCATCGGCGGTGCCGGAGCCGGGTGAGGCGGGCGGTGATGTGGGCGAGCTGCTGGGGGGTGGGGTTCCAGCCCGCGGCCATGAGGAGGTGGAGCCAGGCGTCGAGGTAGGGGGCGGGGGCGGTGCGGAAATCCTTGGTGACGGGCAGGATGCGCCAGCCCAGGTCGGTGAGGGTGCGGCGACGGAGAGAGTCGCGGAGGCGGGCCTCCCGGCCGGTGTGGTGGGCCTCGCCGTTGTACTCGGCGGCGACCAGGTACTCGGGGTGGCCCAGGTCGAGGCGGTAGGCGGTGGGCGGGGCGGTGAGCTGGCAGCGGGGGCGGGGAAAGCCCGCGTCGACGAAGGTGCCGCGGACCAGGGATTCGGCCGGGGAGCCCGAGGCGGGGTCGGCCATGGCGATGAGGGCGGCGGCCTGGGCGGTTCCCGGTCCCGAGGAGCGGGGGAGCCGGGCCAGCAGTGACTCCCGTGAGACGCCGCGGGCCAGGAACTGGTCGAGCGCCGACAGGGCCTCGTAGCGGGGAAGGCGGCGGGCGCAGTCGAAGGCGGTGCGCTCGGCGGTGGTCAGCCGGATGCCCTGCAGTTCGGTGACGTCCCTCGCCGGCAGATGCGCGTAGCGCACCACGCTGCCGGGCGGTGCGGCGGCCTCCCGCGCGGGACACGACGGCGGCGGGAAGCGCGGACCGGCGGGGACGGGCGCCGGAGCGGGGACGGCCAGCTCGAGCGGCCAGGTGGCGGCCACGGCCCCCGCGGGCAGGGTCTCGACGCCCCACAGGGCCGCGGCCGACCGGGTCGTCAGCACGAACCTCGCGGGGACGGCCCGGGCCAGCAGCCGCGCCCGCGCGGCCGGAGCCCCGCTGCCGCTGACGGGCAGTAAAGCGTAGGAGGTGGGATCGGCGGGGAACAGGGCCGGCTGCGGAACGTCGCTCATGGGTCCACCCTGCGCCCGCCATGAAGATCAACGAGAACCGAATCCGATTCTGTGGATACCGCGAACGACGCGTGTCCGCCCGGTTTGCCTGCCGGTGGGCCGCCTGGAAGGGTGGGGCGGTCGAGGTCGTGGCGAGAGGGGAGACCCGTGCGCGGGACGTTGCTGGCCGGAGGAGTCGCCGGGATCCTGCTCGCCGGGACGCTGCCGGGCGCCGCGCACGCGCGAGCGGACTCCGAGCAGCGAGGACCCGCTCCCAAGGTCCAGGCCAAGGCCTCCCTGCTGGTCCTCAACGGCAAGACCGTCTGGTCGGTGAACGCGGCCAAGCGTCGTCCGATCGCGAGCCTCACCAAGGTGATGACGGCCGTCGTGGTGCTGAGATCGGGCGGCAGCCTCGACCGGGTCGTCAAGATCAAGAAAAAGTACACGACGTTCGGCGACAAGTACGGAGCCACCGAGGCCGGGCTCAAGCCGGGCGACAAGGTCAAGGTCAGGGACCTGCTGTACGGAACCCTGCTGGAGTCGGGCGCAGACTCCGCTGCGGCGCTCGCCGACACCTACGGCCCGGGATACGCCGGCTTCATCGCGAAGATGAACGCCACGGCGCGGAAACTCGGCCTGCGCGACACCCACTACGCCAACTTCGACGGCCTGCCCTACCCGACCCAGTACACGACCTACTCGACGGCCGTGGAACAGGTGAAGCTCGCCGCCCACGCCTACCGCTACAAGACGTTCCAGAAGATCGTCGCCACCAGGAAGATCAAGGTGCGCACGACCGGTAAACGCACCTACACCTGGGTGAACACCAACACCCTGCTCGGCAAGTACAAGGGCCTCCTCGGCATCAAGACCGGCTACACCGACAAAGCGGGCTACTGCTTCGTCTTCGCGGCCAGGCGCGGCAAGAAGGTGCAGATCGGCGTCGTCCTCGGCTCACCCACGATCAACCGCCGCTTCGTCGACGCCGCCCACCTCCTCGACTGGGGCTTCGGCCTCCCCGCCCGCCGCTACGCCTTCACCGGCCCGGCCACCGCCGACTAGGCAGGTTGATCACAAAACGCGGCCAGGCGTGTCCGCGGGATCACTCCTCGGGTGCCGCCTAGTAACGTGACGCACCGTGATTTCGTCACCGCGCGCCGCCCTCCTCGCCGTCCTGCTCGTCGCGCTGACCGCCTGCACGTCGGTCCGGACGGAGAGTCCGGCGCCGAGCGCGGCGCCGTCGCGTTCGCCGGCCTCCGTCTCGGCCTCGGCCGTCCCGACGGGCGTCAGGACCATCGACCGCGCCGATCTGCCCGCCCAGGCGCGGACGACTTTGGCGCTCATCGCGCAGGGCGGCCCCTACCCGTACAAGAAGGACGGGACGGTCTTCGCGAACCGGGAGAGGCTGCTCCCGAACCGGCCCCGCGGCCACTACCGTGAGTACACCGTGCCCACACCGGGGGAGAATGACCGGGGCGCACGACGCGTCATCGCGGGCCGGGACGGCGAGCTCTTCTACACTCCCGACCACTACCGCACATTTCTGATGATCACGGGCTGAGGACGGACATGCACGGGCTGGAAGAGCTGATCGCAGGACGGGTCACGCCGGGCGTCTACCGCTGGGAGATCGAGCCGGACGAGCTGTTCCGCACGGCCAAGAAGCCGTCCGGGCTCACCAGGACGCCGGAGGGAAGGCTGGCCCTGCCGCTGGCGATGGGCGGCGGCCACGCCGACGTCGAGATGCCGCCCTGGCTGCGCGACGCCGAGGACACCGGCTGGGAGGTCTTCGGGATCGGCCCGGCCCGCACCAAGGAGGACTTCCTCGCGGCCGCGGGCGAGATCCTGGAGTTCCCCGACTACTACGGGCAGAACTGGGACGCCTTCTACGATCTGCTCACCGACATGGACTGGCTGCCGGCCGACAAGGGCTACCTGGTCGTCTGGCCGGGCTGGAAGGAGCTCGCGGACGCCGACCGTCCCGCCTTCGAGACCGCGCTGGAGATCTTCGCCGACGCCGCCGACGCCTGGTCGGAATCCGAGACGCCCATGATCGTCCTGCTTCCGGGCGGCGACGGCGACGGCGCGATCAAGGATCTAGAGCGACTCCCTTAGCCAGGCGATGTCCTCGGCCTGGCCGGCGGCGGGCGTCTCCACGACGATCGGCGCCTCGGCGGTCCGGCAGACCTGGAGGATCAGCTCCGGGTCGATCTGGCCCTGCCGCAGGTTGGCGTGCCGGTCGGCGCCGGAGTCGAAGGCATCGCGGCTGTCGTTGCAGTGGACGAGGTCGATCCGTCCGGTGATCGCCTTGATCCGCTCGACGGCGTCCAGGAGGGTCTCGCCGCCCGCGTGGGCATGGCAGGTGTCGAGGCAGAAGCCGACGTTCTCGTCCATGTTCGCGACGCCGTCCAGGGTCTCCCAGAGGCGGGCGATCCGGTCGAAACGGCGGGCCATGGCGTTGTCGCCGCCCGCGGTGTTCTCGATCAGCACCGGGATCGGGCACTCGAGGCGCTCGAAGACCTTGCGCCAGTTGTCGAAGCCGATCTGGGGGTCGGCCGCGCCGTCCAGATGGCCGCCGTGGACGATCAGGCCCTTCGCGCCGATCGACGCCGCCGCCTCGAGATGCTGCTGGAGGAGCTTGCGGCTCGGGATCCGGATGCGGTTGTTGGCCGTCGCGACGTTGATCCGGTAGGGGGCGTGGACGAAGACGTCGACGTCCGAGGCCCCGACCAGATCGCCGAGGCCGTCGGGGATCACCGGCGCCTTGTAGGACTGCGGGTCGCCCAGGAAGAACTGGACGACGTCCGCCTTCACCTCGGCCGCGGCTTCGAGGGGATCAAGGTCTCTGACATGGGCTCCGATACGCATGAACCCCAGGTTATCGGCGGGTCGCGGGTAGGTCTCGGGTTTTGTCCGAGCCCCGCGCTACAGTCGAACAGGACTTCGACAAGGAGCGCTGATGAACGAGCTGAGGGGCGTCGCGGACGCCGACCTGATCGATGAGCTGTCCACGCTGACCACCCAGACCGCCAGGATGCGGTCGCGGATGTTCGACCTCATGGCCGAGCTCGACAGAAGGCGCGCCGCGGCCTGATCTGATCGACTTCTTCGGTGAGCGCCATTGGGCCTGACGACCTGCTGGTTGTTGGTAGCCTGGTTGTTCTCGCGCACTATGCGCGGGCACGAAGGCTTAGCCCTCCTGTCACGGAACGCCCGTGACCGCATCAGTCCAAAGGAGGTAGGGACCAATGCGTCGCTACGAAGTCATGGTCATCCTCGACCCGTCGCTCGACGAGCGTCAGATCACCCCCACCCTCGACGGCTTCCTGAACGTCGTCAAGACCGGTGGCGGATCGGTCGAGAAGGTCGACGTCTGGGGCCGCCGGCGCCTGTCGTACGACATCCAGAAGAAGTCCGAGGGCATCTACGCCGTCGCCGACCTCACCGCTGAGCCCGCGCTGGTCAAGGAACTTGACCGCCAGCTCAACCTGAGCGAGTCGGTGCTGCGTACGAAGGTCCTGCGTCCCGAGGTCCACTAAGGCCTCGTGTTCGTTCGAACACCATCGTCGGGAGCGTTAACCCCTATGGCAGCAGGCGACACCACGATCACGCTGGTCGGAAATCTCGTCGAGGACCCGAACCTGCGGTTCACCGCGAGCGGCCAGGCCGTCGCGTCCTTCCGCGTCGCGTCGACGCCGCGGTTCCTCGACAAGGCCACGAACGAGTGGAAGGACGGCGAGAGCCTCTTCCTCACCGTCAACGTGTGGCGGCAGGCGGCGGAGAACTGCGCCGAAAGCCTCCAGCGCGGGATGCGCGTGATCGTTCAGGGCCGCCTGAAGCAGCGCTCCTACGAGACCAAAGAGGGCGAGAAGCGCACCGTCTACGAGATCGAGGCCGATGAGGTCGGCCCGTCTCTGAAGAACGCCTCCGCGAAGGTCACCAAGACCACCCGTCAGGGTGGCGGCGGTGGCGGATACGGCGGCGGTGGCGGTGGCGGCTACCAGCAGGGCGGCGGCGGCGGAGGTTACTCCGGCGGCGGTGGCGGCGGAGGCGGTTACAACTCCGCGCCCCCGGCCGACGACCCCTGGGCCACCAGCGCGCCCTCCGGCGGCGGGTTCTCCGACGAACCCCCGTTCTAAGAACCGCTTCATCCGGTCGAGGTGCTGCCCCGGCGGCGCCCCGGCCACCCGAAAGAATCATGTCCATTCCCGCTTCGGCGGGGCTCTTACAAAGGAGCACCACGATGGCCAAGCCACCGCCCCGTAAGCCCAAGAAGAAGGTCTGCCTGTTCTGCCAGGAGAAGATCTCTTACGTCGACTACAAGGACACGCCGCTTCTGCGGAAGTTCATCTCCGACCGGGGCAAGATCCGCGCCCGCCGGGTGACCGGCAACTGCACCCAGCACCAGCGCGACGTCGCCACGGCGATCAAGAACGCGCGCGAAATGGCGCTGCTCCCGTACACCTCGACTGCTCGCTAAGGAAGGGTGAACAGATCATGAAGCTCATCCTGACTCAGCAGGTGGCCGGCCTGGGTGGCCCGGGCGACGTCATCGAGGTCAAGGACGGTTACGGCCGCAACTACCTCGTCCCGCGTCAGTTCGCGATCCAGTGGACCAAGGGCGCCGAGAAGCAGATCGCCGTCATCAAGAAGGCCCGCGCCGCTCGCGAGATCGCGACGCTGGAGCAGGCCAAGGAGATCGCGGACTCGCTCAAGGGCCTCAAGGTCGCCGTCAAGGCGCAGGCCGGCAAGAGCGGCCGCCTCTTCGGCGCCGTGACCGCCGGTGACATCGCCGAGGCCGTCAAGGCCGCCGGCGGACCGGACATCGACAAGCGTCGCATCGAGATCGGCAACCCGATCAAGACGACCGGCTCGCACCAGGTCACCGTCCGCCTCCACCCGGAGGTCGCCGGAACCGTCAACCTGAACGTCGCCTAAGTCACGGCCGACAGGTTTCACGAAACGGGTCAGATCCCAGCGATCTGGCCCGTTTCGCATGTGTCCCCGAGGGAACATCAGGGGCGTGCGTCGCACCAACCCCTACGCCGTCGCGTCCCTCGTCTGCGGAGTCCTCTGGGGCTGCTGGATCGGCAGCGTCCTGGCGATCTTCTTCGGCCATCTCGCGCGGAGGCAGATCCGCCGCCATGACGAGCGCGGAGCCCCGCTGGCCCTCGCGGGCCTGGTGCTCGGCTACACGGCCCTCGTCGTTCTCGTCTTCGCCCTGATCCAGGGCGGCACCTGGGTCACCGACCCTCCCACCTGATCAAGGTCTTCGTGGCCTCTTCTGAGGGGCTCAGTTCTCTATGCCCGAATAGCGGGTGCGGCGTCGGATCTCCTCGGGATTGAGGCCCTCGACGAGGGCGAGGGTGACGGCTACGCGTTCGGCCAGGGCGTCAGGGGGCAACCCGGCGAGGCCGTGGGCCGCCAGGTCGTCGATGGCCTGAGTGAGGCGAGCCAGCCGGTCGCCGTGCGGTGAACGCATGTTCGAAGTCTAGCGAAAACCGCCGACACTTCGAGCAGGTTTTCGAACTCCTGTTCCATGAATCACGTCCTCACCGGACGGCACCCGTCACCAGCCAGGCACCCGATCGGGCACGGAATCCGAGCACGATGAGCCGGGCCAGCATCCACCAGCCGATGGCCAGCCACAGGGCCTCGAGACCTCGCCCCGAGGCCAGCCAGACCGCCGGGAGGAAAGCCACGAGGGCCGCGGCCTGGGCCCAGGCGAGGAAACGCATGTCGCCGGCGCCGATCAGCACTCCATCGAGGGCGAAGACCGGGCCGCCGAGCGGCTGGATCAGCGCCACGACCACGAGCGCGCCGCCGAGCAGCGCGTGGACCTCGGGGCTGGAGGTGAACACCCAGCCGATCCACGGCAACGTGAGCAGCAGGAACGCTCCGAAGGCACAGCCCGTCCACAGGCTCCACCAGATCATCCGCCGGGTCGCCTCGCGGGCGGACGGCACGTCCCCGGCGCCGAGGTACCGGCCGACGATCGACTGTCCCGCGATCGCCACCGCGTCCAGCACGAACACCGACAGCAGCCAGATCCGCGCACTGATCCCGTAGGCGGCGGCAGCGTCCGTGCCCTGGCGGGCCGCCGCGATCGTCGCCAGCACCAGCGTGGCCTGCAACGACACCGTCCGCACGACCAGCGCGAAGCCCGCGGCCGCCGCCGCCCGGACGCCGGGGCCGTCGGGCCGCAGCGAGGTCTCGTGGCGGCGCGCGAGCCGCACGACGTGCATCAGGTAGACGAGCGCGCCGCCGGTCTGCGCCAGTACCGTCCCCCACGCCGAGCCCGCGATCCCCCAGCCGAAGACCAGCACGAACAGGGCGTTGAGCACCAGGTTCACCACGAACATCGCGACCGACACCCGCAGCGGGGTCCGGCCGTCCTGAAGCCCGCGCAGCACTCCGGTGCCCGCCAGGACGACCAGCATCGACGGCGCCCCGAGCAGGCTGATCCGCAGGTAGTCGACCGCGTAGGCGTTCTCCCCGAACAACCCCACGATGGACGGGCTGAGCGGCACGCCCACCGCGATCAGCAGGACACCGATCCCCAGCGCCAGCCAGATCCCGTCGACCCCCTGACGCGCGGCCTCACGCAGCCGTCCCGCTCCGACCTGCCGGGCCACCGCGGCCGTCGTGCCGTAGGCGAGGAAGACGCAGACGCCGACGATGGTCGTCAGGGCCTGCGAGGCGATCGCGAGACCGGCCTGCTCCGCGGTGCCGAGCCGTCCCACGATCGCGGTGTCGGACAGCAGGAAGAGCGGCTCGGCGACGAGTGCGCCGAAGGCCGGAATCGCCAGGGCGAGGATCTCCCGGTCGTGTTTTCTTTTACCCACAGGCAGTGGATGACGTTTCCGCAGCTCAAGCACCTAATCTCGAAGGAAGTTCGACGGTTGTCCCCAGGTTTTCCACAGGACGTGCACACCCTTTTCGGAGTGTCTGCACAGGTCGTCCACAGACTCGTCCCCAGATCAAGTTGGGTCTCACGCCGATCACCCCGAGAATGTCAGACGCTTCAGTTACAACTGGGGTCTGGGTTCGTCTGGGGGAAAGGGGGTGGCCGGATGAGCGTCGCGGAGATCCCTCGGGATACCGAGTTCGAGCGGGTCCCGCCACACGACATCAACGCCGAGCAGTGCGTCCTCGGCGGCATGATGCTGGCGCCCGACGCGATCTCGGACGTGATCGAGGAACTGAAGTCCACCGACTTCTACCGGCCCGCCCACCAGCTCATCTACGACGCGATCCTCGACCTCTACGGCCGGGGCGAGCCCGCCGACGCCATCATGGTCGGCGCCGAGCTCACCAAGAAGGGCGAGGCCGCCCGCACCGGCGGCGCCCCCTACCTCTTCACCCTGATCAACTCGGTGCCCACGGCGGCCAACGCCGGTTACTACGCGAAGATCGTCCAGGAGCGTTCCACCCTCCGGCGCCTCGTCGAGGCCGGCACGCGGATCGTCCAGCTCGGTTACGCCCAGGGCGCCGACGCCGACGACCTTCTCGACCAGGCCCAGGCCGAGGTCTACGCCATCGCCGACAAGCGGAGCGGCGAGGACTACCTCCCCCTCTCCGAGATCATGCCGGGCGCTCTCGACGAGATCGAGGCCATCGGCTCCCGCGACGGCTCCATGACGGGCTGCCCCACCGGCTTCACCGACCTCGACGCCCTCACCAACGGCCTCCACGGCGGCCAGATGATCGTCGTCGCCGCCCGTCCCGCCATGGGCAAGAGCACCCTGGCGCTGGACTTCGTGCGGGCCGCCTCGATCAAGCACGGGCTGACCTCCGCGTTCTTCAGCCTGGAAATGGGGCGCAACGAGATCACGATGCGTCTGCTGTCGGCCGAGGCGCGGGTGGCCCTGCACGCGATGCGTTCGGGCACCATGAACGACGACGACTGGACGCGGCTGGCCCGCCGGATGAGCGAGGTGGCCGAGGCGCCGCTGTTCATCGACGACTCGCCGAACATGTCGATGATGGAGATCCGGGCCAAGTGCCGCCGCCTCAAGCAGCAGCACGACCTCCGGCTCGTGGTCATCGACTACCTCCAGCTGATGACCTCGGGAAAGCGGGTCGAGAGCCGCCAGGTCGAGGTCTCGGAGTTCTCCCGAAACCTGAAGCTCCTCGCCAAGGAGCTCCAGGTCCCCGTCATCGCGCTGTCGCAGCTCAACCGTGGTCCGGAACAACGCACCGACAAGCGCCCGATGGTGTCCGACCTCCGTGAGTCCGGCTCGATCGAGCAGGACGCCGACATGGTCATCCTGCTCCACCGCGAAGACGCCTACGAGAAGGAGTCCCCCCGAGCGGGCGAGGCCGACCTGATCGTGGCCAAGCACCGAAACGGCCCCACCGCCACCGTCACCGTCGCCTTCCAGGGCCACTACAGCCGCTTCATCGACATGGCCCCGAGCTAGGTTCCGTTCCACCCGGGCGGTGTGGCTGTCTACGCTCGGGGGATGCAGCTGGATCTGGTCACGATCGTCGTGGACGACTACGACAGTGCCATCGGGTTCTTCACCGGTGTCCTCGGCTTCGGCCTGGTGGAGGACTCGCCGTCGCTGACGAACGATGGACGTCCGAAACGGTGGGTCGTCGTCCGGCCGCCCGGCGGGCAGACCGGCATTCTGCTCGCGCAGGCCGATGGGGAGCGCCAGGCCGCCGTGGTGGGTGACCAGGTCGCCGGGCGCGTGGGGTTCTTTCTGAGGGTCGACGACTTCGACGCCGCCTACGCGCGCATGAAGGGGCTCGGCGTGGAGTTCGTCACCTCCCCGCGCAGCGAGCCCTACGGAAGTGTGGCCGTGTTCCTCGACATCGCCGGAAACCGATGGGACCTCCTCGGACCCGCCTGAGGGTCGGCGATCCCGGCCCGTCACCGTCATCGACTGCTCCGGCCAGGTCGTGCGAGGCATCGCTGACCCGGTTTGCCTTCGCGGAAACAGCGGATCGGGGGGTCGCCGTGGAGGGGGTGAAATGGCTTTGCCGGAGATTCCGGGTGGCGGGTAGCGTCGCTCGGGCGTCGTCGCCGGGCGTTCGGGTTCCGGTGGGCCGAGGAGGAGGGTGGGTTCGGTTCGTGGCATGCCGTATCGGTGAGCTTGTTCTCAAGTGCAGGGAGCCCGAGGTGCTGGCGCGCTTCTGGTGTGAGGTCCTCGACTTCGTCGAGCTCGACCGTGAGGACGACGAGCAGGGGCTCGTTCTCGTGGAGATCGGGCCGCGTGAGGGCTTCGGCGGGGCCCAGCCGACGATCATCCTCATCAGGAACGCGGATCCGAAGACGGGGAGGCTACCGCTGCATCTCGACGTCAACCCGACCGACCGGGACCAGGACGCCGAACTCGAACGCCTTCTCGCCGCCGGTGCCGTCCTCGTCGACATCGACCAGCCCGCTGAGGCCACCTGGCATGTCCTCGCCGACCCCGAGGGCAATGAGTTCTGCCTTCTCAGATCACGCCTCCAGCCGCTCTGACGCGCCGCGCTCCATGAGCCGCGGCCCGTGGCTTGCGGCTCGTCAGGAGGGCGGGCCGTCAGGAGGCGGGGCGTAGCGGGCGGCGAGGGTGGTGGCGCGGTCGTGGAGGGTGTCGCGGAGCCACTGCGGGGAGAGGGCCTCGGCGCCCGCGGCGAGCTGCCACAGCGCCCACCGGGCGTGCCGCGGATCCTGGAAGGTCACCTCCAGCCGGAGCCGGCCGCCCGGGTCGGCCTCCTCCGCCAGGACGGCCAGAGCCGTGCCGACCAGCTCCTCCCGCCGCTGCGGATCGACCAGGACGACGACGGTGACCTGGTCGTCGCCGCCGGTCCTGAACCGGTTGCCGCGCTCCTGCCACACCCGGCCGAGATCGACGCGCTCCGGACGTTCGGCGGGCTCGTCGAGTTCCTCGGCGGCCAGGATCCGGGACAACCGGTAGGTACGGTCGGCACCGGATCTCGTCGCCAGCAGGTAGCCCCGTTCGCGCACGGTGACCAGGCCGATCGGGTCGACCGTGCGCCAGGCGGGCGGCTGACCTGCGGCCGCGTAGTGGAGGCGCAGCCTGCGCCCGGAGAACACCGCGCGCAGCACCCCGGCCACGAGGGCGTCCGGCGCCTCCTCCTCGGCCAGGCGGCGCGAGAGGAGATCGGTCTCCGGGTCGATGAGCAGGCGTCCGGCCGCGCCCGCCGCGGTGTCCCGGTAGCTCTCGGGAAGCGCGTCGACGACCTTGAGCATCGCCGAGGCGAGAGCGGAGCCGAGGCCGAAGGCCTGCGCGCCGCGCCGTGATCCGGCGACCAGCAGGGCGAGCGCCTCGTCGTGGTTCAGCCCGGTGAGCTCGGCCCGGAAGCCGGGCAGCAGCGCGAAACCGCCGTGCCTGCCGCGTTCGGCGTAGACCGGGACCCCGGCCGCGGACAGCGCCTCCATGTCGCGCAGCACGGTCCTGGTGGAGACCTCCAGCTCGCGGGCCAGCGCGGTCGCGGAGAGCCGTCCGTGCCGCCGCAGCAGCAGGACCAGCGAGACCAGCCGGTCGGCGCGCATGCGAGAACCCTACCGAGATACATGACACAGGATGTCGTGATTCGCTGGGAGGCTTCGGGCATGACGAACGGAACCGATACGGCAGTGGTGCGGACGGCGGTCAACCCGTGGCCCTGGTCGGCAGGGCTCGGATACGACCAGGGCGAGATCGTCTCCGGTCACACCCGGACCCTGTACTGCGCCGGGCAGGCCGCGATGAGCGGCGAAGGCGAACCTCAACACCCCGGAGACATGGGGGCGCAGCTCGCGCTGAGCCTCGACAACCTGGAGGCCGTGCTCGGCGCGGCCGGAATGTCCCTCGCGGACCTCGTCCGGCTGACCGTCTACACGACCGACGCCGACCGGCTCTTCGAGCACTACGGAGTGCTGGCGTCCCGGCTGGGCGCCGCCGGAGCCACGCCGCCCACCACGATGCTCGGGGTCACCCGCCTGGCGCTCCCCGGCCTGCTGGTCGAGCTCGAGGGCACCGCGGCCGCCTGACGCGGCCACGCCGTGACGATCCCGGGGCGCCGCCCCGGGATCCGTCAGAGGAGCGGGGCGAGGAAGTCGGCGAGCTTGTCGCGGGTACGGCCGATCTGGGTCTCCAGCTGGAGGGACTCGTCGAAACGTCCGCCGGGGCCGGCCTTCTTGATGCCGCGCAGGTAGAGGGAGCAGTCCAGGTCGGTGCAGATGTACAGGCCGAAGGAGTTGCCGTCGGAGCGGCCGGCGGTCATGAGGGAGACGCCGTCGCCGGTGTGGCTGGTCAGGCAGAGGGAGCACAGGAGACGCCGCTGCCGGCCGCGGGACGGGGTCACGGTGCGGAGCACGACGCCGACGACGCGATCGTCCTGCTCGGAGATCAGATAGCTGCGATGGGACCCCGACGGGTCGCGCCAGCCGAGGAAGTCGAGGTCGTCCCAGGGCCGTTCGGGCAGGTCGCGGGGGAGCGAGAGACGCTTGGCCTCGCCTTTGGAGCAGTTGACGAAGGACGCCCTGATCTGGGCTTCGGTGAGCGGTCTCATGCATCCGAAGCTATGGTTCCCCGGCGATCGCAGGCAAATGATTTGACCGGTCCGGAGCCTCGGCGGCCTAGGGCCGCGGGGCCTCGCCGTCCGGGAGCCGGGTGACCCGCAGCCCCACTGTGATCATCGGCCGGAGGAAGGCGCCGTTGCGGGTCTCCGGCGTGCTCTCGAGGAAGGCCCGCGCCTTGGTCATGAGCTCGGATCTCTCGTCCTCGGGCAGCACCAGGATCTGGGAGTGGGTCTGGATCGTGGCGAGCATCGAGTCGATCGTGCGCGGCTGGGGGTTGGCGAACTCGGCGCGGACGGGCTGGGTGAAGTAGCGGCCGTCGGTGAGCATCGGCACCGGGCGGTCGTTCAGGTAGGACGCGGTGTTCCCCGTCATCTCCTTCAGCTCGCGCAGCCAGTCCACCCGGTCGTCGTCGAGGTTCCACAGCCCGGCCAGGGTTCCGCCGGGGACGAGGACCCTGGCCAGTTCGGGCAGGGAGGCGTCCTGGTCGAACCAGTGCATGGCCTGCCCGGCCACGATCGCGTCCACCGATCCGCCGGGCAGCGGGATCGCCTCGGCGGAACCGGCCAGCGCCCGGGCGCCGGGCAGCAGCCGGCGCAGCTCCGCGAGCATCCCGGGATCGGGTTCGACCGCCACGACCTCGCCGGGGAGCAGCCCGGTGAGCTTGCCCGTCCCGGCCCCGAGATCGAGAACACGCCTGCCCGGTGCCTCCGCCAGCGCCCAGGTGACGGCCTCCTGTGGATAACCCGGACGCTGATCGGCGTAGGCCGCGGCCTCGGCTCCGAAGGCGGCCGCCCGCCGCGACACGTACTCGGGATCGTCTCCCGGAAAAGCGCTCATCCTCGAACACTAGGCTCCGGCAGAACCTGGATGACAAATATCCAGATTAGAGGTAATCTGGATATCAGACATCCGGAACTGGGAGATGAAGATGCTCGTCCGCGCGAACGCCAATGAGATCCACGACGCCGACCCGAACAGCGTGCTGCACCTGATCGCCGACACCGAGACCGTCACCTCGAACCGCTCGGTCTTCCGTGACGGCTCCGACGGGGCGCCCCCGCACTTCCACACCAGGGCGAGCGAGATGTTCTACGTCCTCGGGGGCGAGCTGGAGATGCTGGTCGACGACCAGGTGCTCACCCTCACCAAGGGTGACTTCCTGCTCGTTCCGCCGCGCACTCCGCACGCGTTCGGTGCGGTGGCGGGGAAGGATGCCGATGTTCTGTGCGTCTTCACGCCGGGAATGGGCCGTTTCGACTACTACCGGCTGCTGGACCGTGTCCAGCGCGGAGAGGCCGACCCCAAGGAGATCGCGGCGTCGTCCCAGCGCTTCGACAACCACTACTTCGAGAGCCCGCTGTGGAAGAAGACCCGTGAGCGGGTGTCCCCGGGCGGAGCGTGACCGCACCACGCCCCGCCCGAGGTGTGTCTCCCCGACACCAGCCTTTACGGCCGCGCCGACAAGTCTGTCGCGGTGGGCGGCGGTGCCATACGTCGCCGATGACGAATTTCAGGGGCAGACACGTGCGTGGGTGGTGAGGTGGGAACCGGTCCACACGTGCAGGGCCAGCCCGGGCGGCAGGTCGTGGTCCACCGGCCACTCCAGCGCGGACTCGGCCGGGGTGAGGGCGGTGTTGACCGTCGCGGGAGCGATCGTCAGGGGGACGCCCGCGAAACCGGTCGCCCCCGCGAGGTGGGCGTGCCCCGCGATCACCGCGACGACCTGCGGGTTCCGCCGCACCACCGCCTCCAGCCTGGACGGTTCCCACAACGAGAGCCGGTCGACGTAGGGGATGCCGACCGGAGCCGCCGGATGGTGCATGCCGATCACGGTAGGGACGTCCCGCCGCTCCGCCAGCGCCTCCTCCAGCCAGGCGACGGTCGGATCGTCGAGATAGCCGTGGATCTCGCCGGGCACGGTGGAGTCGGCGAGCAGAATTGACAGGCCGTCCAGGTCGAGGGCCCGGTTCACCGGGGCGTCCGGGCGGCCGGTACCGGACGGGTCGGGGAAGGCCTCGCGGAGCCGGGCGCGGTCGTCGTGGTTGCCGGGGCAGAGGACGGTGGGGAAGGGGGAGGCGAGGACCTCGCGGGCGATCTCGTACTCGACCGCGGCGCCGTGCTCGGCGATGTCCCCCGTGATCAGGACGGCGTCGACGGGGAGGCCGCGCACATGATCCATGACGCGCGCCGCACGTTCGGTGTTGCGCGGGCCGCCGTCGATGTGGGTGTCGCTCACCTGAGCCAGGACCAGCATGATTACAGCATGGGAGCGCGCCCGCGCGGTGGGTAGGTCCAATGCGCTGTCCATGGCCTTACAGGACGTCGGTTAGAGTCTGTTTTCATGTCGTTCGGGATGTTCTTCATAGGCCGTGACCTGCCCGTTCACCGGATCGGCCTCGGTACCAGCCGCCTCGTCGGGCCGGGCTACTGGGGACCGCGCGAGACCGACGCCGCCGCGCTGCTGAAGCACGCCGTGCGGCGCGGCGTCGACCTGATCGACACCGCCGACAACTACGGGCCGGCCCTGGCCGAGGAACTCGTCGCCGAGGCGCTCCACCCGTATGCGACGGGCCTGGCCGTCGCGACCAAGGGCGGAGTGGTCCGCACCTCCGCGTCCGACTGGCACATCGATGGACGCCCCGAGGCGCTGAAGGCCGCCGCCGAGGCCAGCCTCAAGCGGCTCCGCCTGGACACCATCGACCTTTACCAGCTCCACCGCATCGACCCCCAGGTCCCGCTCGCCGACCAGCTCGGCGCCCTCGCAGAGCTGCGCGGGGAGGGCAAGATCCGGCACATCGGGCTCGACTCCGTGACGGTCGAGCAGTTGCGCGCCGCCCTGGAGATCACCGAGATCGTCTCGGTGCAGAACCGGTTCAACCTGCTGGACCGCGAGTCCGCCAAGGTGATCGAGCTGTGTGAGGTGCGCGACATCGCCTTCCTGCCCTGGTTCCCGCTCGGCGACGGGGTCCTGACCGCGAACGCCCCGGCGGCCGTCGCCGAGATCGCGGAGGCCCACGGCGCGACACCGGGCCAGATCGCGCTGGCCTGGCTGCTGCACTACTCGCCGGTCATCCTGCCCACCCCGGGCACCTCCAGCAGGGAACACCTCGACGAGAACCTCGCCGCGGCCGACATCGAGCTCTCCGACGACGACATGAAGGCCCTCGCCGCCCTGGACGGCTAGGAATATTTGGTTGACCTGTCAGGTTTCATCCCGGTTGGCTGGATTCACGGGATGAAGGAGCGGGTTTGAAGATCACACCAAAGGTCGCGGTCAGTGTGGTCTTCGTGGCGGCGATGTTCGTGTCCATCCTGGACACCACCATCGTCAACGTCGCCCTTCCCAAGATCGCTGAGGGCTTCGGCGTGCCCGTGACCGGCATCGGCTCGATGGTCACCGGCTACCTCGTCAGCCTCGCGGTGGTGATCCCCGCCTCCGGCTGGCTGGCCGACCGCTTCGGCGCCAAGCGGGTCTTCCTGTTCGCGTTCGCCCTGTTCACCGTGGCCTCCGCGCTGTGCGGATTCGCCGCGGACGAGGGGCAGCTGATCGCCTTCCGGATCCTGCAGGGCGTCGGCGGAGGCATGCTGACCCCCGTCGGGATGGCCATGCTCCTGCGCGCCTACCCGCCGGCCGAGCGGATGCGCGCCAACCAGATCCTCATGGTCCCGACGGCCATCGCCCCCGCGCTGGGGCCCGTCCTCGGCGGCCTGCTCGTCGACGGCGTGGGCTGGCGCTGGGTGTTCTTCATCAACCTGCCGATCGGCCTCGCCGCGATCGTCTTCGGGGCGCTGACCCTGCCCGAGCACCGCGACAACGCCGCGGGCCGCTTCGACCTCGCCGGATTCGTGCTGGCCGGCGCCGGGTTCGCCGGTCTCATGTACGCGCTGAGCGAGGGATCGGGGCTCGGCTGGGGCTCGGCCCGCGTCCTGGTGACCGGGCTGGGCGGCGTCGTGCTGCTGGCCCTGCTGGCCGTCGTCGAGCTCCGCAAGCGCGAGCCGATGCTGCACCTGCGCCTCTACTCCGACCGGTTGTTCCGCTGGACCAACGTCTCCTCGATCTTCTCCGCGGCCGGGTTCATGGGCGTGCTGTTCCTGATCCCGCTGATGCTCCAGGAGGGGCACGGTTTCTCCGCGCTGCACGCCGGGCTCTACACCTTCCCCGAGGCGCTGGGCGTGATGCTGGGGTCGCAGCTCGTCCCGCGGATGTACCGCAGGGTCGGGCCGCGCCGGATGATGGGGTTCGGGCTGGCGATCGTGGCCGCGCTGATCCTGCTGGCCGGCTGGGTGACCGGGCCGCTGATCCCGGTGGTGATGTTCTTCCTCGGCTACGTGATGGCCCATGTGTTCATCCCCGCCTCGACCGCGGCCTTCACGACCGTCTCCAAGGGCCTCTCCGCGCAGGCCTCGACGCTGTTCACCGCCCTGCGGCAGCTCGGCGCCGCGCTCGGGATCGCGCTTTTGTCGACCGTTCTCGCCGTGGCCAGGCCGGAGGGGGCCGCTCCGACCACGGGGACCTACCACTGGGCCTTCCTGGCCGCCGCCGTCATGTCGCTGATCGGCTCGGCCATCGCCTGGAAGATCAACGACGCGGACGCGGCGCCGACCATGGTCCCGGCGAAGGTCGTCACCGTCGAGCCGGAGCCCGTCCCCGCGTGAGGTGATCTTCTGCGGGGTACCGCAGAGGATGATGTTCCCGCTGGCCGAACCGCTGATCCTCGGGCTGTTCCTGCTGCTCGCCGCGGCCGCTTACTGGCGCTGGCCGGGCGGCGCGCAGATCAGCCGTGCCGCCGGATGGATGCGCGGCTGGGCGGCGGAGCATCCCGCCTCGGCGATCCTCTGGGCGCTGGTGCTGCTCCACGGGCTGATGCTCGCGGGCCTGCCCGACGCCCTCCAGGACGCCGTGCTCAGGGCGCACAGCACCAACCTGAGCGAGATGGAGCGCTACCCGATCTCGGTCCTGATCACCTCGGCCCTGTGGACGGAGCTCGACGATCTTCCCTATGTGACGCTGCTGGCGCTGTGCGTCTGGGGGCCGGTGGAACGGTGGCTGGGCACGCCCAGGACCGTCCTGGCCTTCTACGCCGGGCACATCGGGGCGAGCGTGATCACGACGATCCGGGCGGCCCGGCTGGTCGATGAGGGGGTGCTGCGGTACGACTTCACCGCGATCGTCGATGTCGGGGTGAGCATGGGCAGCCTGACCCTGGCCGGACTGCTCGTCTACCGGCTGACGGGCCGGCGCAGATGGACGCTCCTGGTCGGGCTGATCGTGCTCGTCCCGGCCTCGGTGGTCGTTTTCGGGCGGTACACCACGACCGGTCATGTTCTCGCCCTCGCCATCGGGTTCGCTCTCTGGCCGCTCACTCGAGGAAACCTGCCAGAAGTCCGGAATCGCTTGCGGCGGTGACCGCAAAGGGAGCACCATCGAGTCATCGGGTGCTCACCTCGAGTGATTTCGGAGGCGTTTCCTCATGACGGCGAAGGTGCCATGACTGCCAGAGTGCGCAGCCTGCGGCTTCCCGGGCGGCCCGACCAGGTCCGTTCGGCCCGGCGGTTCGTCGCCGACGAGCTCGGGGCCGAGCACGCCTGCCGGGACGATGCCGTCCTGCTGGTGAGCGAGACCGCCACCAACGCGGTCGAGCACACCGGGAGCGGCGGTCCCGGGGGCCACTTCGTCGTCACGGTCAGCCATACCGACACCTGGGCCAGGATCGTCGTCTCCGACGAGGGCTCGCACAGCACGCCCTGCTTCTGCCGGGTGTCGGTCGAATCCACCGAGGGACGGGGCAGTGAACTGCTCGACAACTGCGCCGCCCGCTGGGGGATCACCCGGGAGCCGGACGGCACCCGCGTGTGGTTCGACGTAGGACTTTCGGCCGCGGACGCGGTCGAAAAAGAAGGTCGTGGCCTTGAGGTCGAGCCCGCCGGTGAAACTGGAGGGCACCGGCCGGCGCTCCCTCGAGGCCACGGCACAGCCGCCTAGTTCGGAACGCGCCCGGCCATCGGGGGACGGGCGCGTTCCGGCGGGGTGGTCCTTCTCTTTTTCGAGGGTGCTGCCGGATTCCGGACCCTCCGCGTTGGATAATCGTGCCCATGCTTGAGCAGATCGTCGTCGACGAGGCGGTGCGCGCGCTGCGCCCCGACTTCGCGGTTCTCGTGCTGATCGCCGAGGGCCTCACCAACGGACCCGGCGACGAGGAGTCGGCCTCCTGGCTGACCGCCGCGGCGCGCACGGCCGCCCCGGACGACCCGCACGTGGAGTCCTGGCGAGAGGCCTACCGGGCGTTCGGCGCCAAGCCCAACCGCACCCGGCCCTCGGTCGACGCCCTGCTGCGCCGCGCCGATTCGCTGCCCAGCATCAACCGGGTCGTCGACGCCTACAACGCCGTCAGCGTCGAGTACGCGCTGCCGATCGGCGGCGAGGATCTCGACACCTACGCGGGCCCCGCCCGCCTGGTCGTGGCCGACGGCACCGAGACCTTCGGCGACGACGAGGCCCCGGCGGCCGGCGAGGTCGTCTGGCGCGACGACGAGGGCGTCACCTGCCGCCGCTGGAACTGGCGCCAGTGCGTCCGCACCCGCATCACCGAGTCGACGAAGAACGCCCTGTTCCTGCTGGAACGCCTCGAGCCCTACCCGCTGGAGCGCCTCGACGCCGCGGGCGAGGCGCTCGCGACCCGGCTGCGCGCGATCGCTCCCGACGTCGAGATCACCGGACGCCTGATCGGCGGATGATCAGGTGGCGGTCCGGCGGACGTGCTCGAAGCAGTCGAGCGTCGCCTGGGCCGCCGCGTCGGGGTCGCCCGCGGCGATGGCGTCGGCGATCGGCTCGTGCGGGACGGCCGGCAGCCCGCCCGAGAGGTCGACGCTCGCCCGGACCGCCGCGGTGAAGTCACGGTAGAAGTCGATCATCACCTGGTTGTGGGTGGCTTCGACGACGGCGACATGGAAGGCGACGTCGGCGTTGAGGAACTCCTCGTGCGTCCCCGATCCGAGGGCCCGCGCCCTGGCCGCGAGGGCGTCGCGGACGGCGGCGAGGTCCTCGGCGGTCCTGCGGACGGCGGCCAGCCGGGCGGCCTGCACCTCCAGAGCCGACCGCACTTCGAGGATCTCCAGCAATTCCGCGGTCCGCAGCCGGCGCTGCACCGCCCCGGAGAGCTCGCTGGTGGCGCGCACGTAGGTGCCGTCGCCCTGACGGCTGTCGAGCATCCCGGCGTGGGTGAGCGCCCGGACGGCCTCCCGGATCGTGTTCCGGCCGACGCCGAGCCGCTCGACCAGCACGGGCTCCGGCGGGATCTTGGATCCGACCGGCCAGGTGCCGTCCCCGATCCGCTCCGACAGCTGCCCGATCACCTGATCCACCAGCGACGCCCGCTGAGCGGCCCGCAGCCCCTGTGATCCCTCTGCCGCCATCACTTTCCCCCGATCATCCCATGACCGAGTCTACGCGCCCTCTCGGACGTCCCCGGGGGCCGGAGATCGAGAGGGCGGCGGGCCCGCGTCAGTGATCGGCGAGGGCCTGGGCGGTGGTGTGGCTGGTCGGGCGGAGGCCCACGGATTCGAGGGCCCTGCGGTAGGCGGCCGTCGCGGAGGCGCCGTCGCCCGCGGCGTCGAACAGGTCGCCGAGCTCGCGAGCGAGCGAGGCGGTGGCGCGGCTGGCGGGCAGCCGTTCGAGCTGGGCCGACGTGGTCCGCAGAACGGTCAGAGCCGCCTCACGGTCGTCGCGGGCCAGCTCCGCCTGGGCCAGGACCAGCTGGGCCTGGGCGGTGATCGGGTCGATGTCCTGGCGGGGCGGCTCGGCCAGGGCCGTGCGCAGCGAGGTGATCGCCTCGTCGAGCCGGCCCAGGGAGACCAGGGCGCGGGCGGTCTCGATGGCGCAGGCCGTCGCCTCGTCGCCCGAAAGGTCGGGCATGGCGGTGCCGAGCAGCCCGAGGGCCCGTTCGCTGTCGGGGTTCTCGCCGCGGATCAGGGCGCGGGCGGCCGCGACCTTGAGCCGGGCCTCGGCCCGCGACCTCGCCGTGGTGGAGGCGATGGCCAGGGCCTGGTCGGCCAGGTAGAGGGCGTCACCGAGGGCGCCTTCGGCGAGCGCGCGCTCGCTGGCCTCCTGGTAGGCGACGGCCGGTTCCCGCTCGCCGGTGAGGTGGGCGGTGAGCTCCCTGGCCCGCCCCGTGTCGGAGCGATCCAGGTAGGCGAGGAGCATGACGCGGGCGACCTCGGCGAGATCGACCCCGCATGTGACGCCCAGCTCGGTCAGCCGGCCGAGGGCACGCTCGCCCAGCGCGACGGCCTGACCGAGGTCGCCGACGGCGTGGTAGCAGCGGGTCAGTGCGATGACCGAGGGCAGCCAGCTCGTCCTTCCGGCGTCCCGCTCGGCCAGTTCACGCAGTTCTTCGAAAGCCGCGATGGCCTCGCCGGTCCGGTCCAGTTCCTCGAGCGCGGCGGCCCTGCCCCAGCGGGCCCTGAGGGTGAGGTCGGCGTTGTCATCGGCCGCGATCACCTCTTCGAACCCGTCGAGTGCGATCTGCGCGCGGCCCGCGAGCAACGCGAGTTCGCAGTGGCGCGCGCGCACTTCCACATGGGCGCGCTGTTCCGGCTCGATGCCCTCGGAAAGATATTCCGGGGTGCATCCGAGACGTTCCGCGAGCAGCTTGAGCACGGCCGGGGTGGGAGTGCGCTTACCCGACTCGATCAGAGAAATGTAGCTGTCGGAGAGGTCGTGTCCGGCGAGCTGAGCTTGCGACATGCGCCGCGTCAATCGTAGGTCACGTACACGTTCACCGACACTGCCAGGACCCGGCATGACAACTCTCTTTGTTCCTAGCCGCCTACCTCGCGGTAAGCGGAAGTTTCAGGCGGCGGTTCCGTCGAATCGCAAGACTAACGAACAGACCACCGCAATTGCTGCGCCGTATCACACCTGTGACATTGGGGGTCAGGAAGGTTGTGATGGTGAAAACGTAAGCGGCTCGTACCCCCGGGGTACGAGCCGCTTGACGAAACGGTTATGAGTCGGTTAGAGCTCCGGTGCCTCGCCGGGTGCGGATTTCTCGGCGAGCTGCCGGTGGAGTTCCCCGGCCTGCCGGTGCCATTCGCCCGACTCGGCGACGAGCTGCTCGAGCTGAGCCTGGACGCCCTCGAGCTTCAGCTTCCGGTTGGCGATGTCGTGGACGGTCCCGGTCGTGACGTCGGCCGCGAGCTCCGTCCGCATCTTGGGGATGGAGTCGATCATGTCCCGCAGGCGCTCCTCGAGGGCCTTCGGCTTCCCGCCGGGGAAGATCATCTGACAGACCTCGGCGTAGAGCTGGTCGGGGTAGGGCAGATGGTCGACGGTGCGCAGCGCCTGGTCCTGACCGGCGGACTCGGCGATGAACTTGCCGAAGCCCAGCAGCCGCCCGACCGGCGACCGCTCGTAGGACATGTCGGTGACCTTGCTGAGCGGCATCATCGCGACGTCACGCGTGAGCAGGCCGCCGGTCAGCAGCATCCGCTGGTTGGTGATGACGAAGTAGGCCACCGACCACTCGGCGACCTGCCAGACGAACCAGGCCAGCAGCAGCAGCCAGGCCCACCAGATCCAGCTCACGACGTTGCCGGCGTCGCTGCCCGCCATCGTGTTGCTCAGCACCCCGGCCAGGATCAGCCCGCCGAGGACGAACAGCACCGGCGTGAGCAGCACGGCCGGGTGCTTGCGCACCACGATGACCTGCTTCTCCTGCGGGAGGAGGAACCGGTTGATCGATGCGGGCGCCGAGTCGCCCGGAGTGACGAGCCTCACGACGCCAGCGCGTTCACGAACTGGGCCAGCGAGTCGGCCGCATCGCCGATCCCGCTCGCCGCGTTGTTCACCGCCGCCGCGGCTGCGTCGGGCTGCTTCAGCACATAGAACGCCGCGAACGCACCGGCGACCATTCCGAGGTTCTTCTTGTTCACGCGACCGCCTCCCGAAGGAACCCAGACCTGGCTCCAACAGTAGCGTTCCTACCCTGCGAAACCCCTTAGCGCACCGGGCTTTTCGCCGTCAGGTCGCTCCCGTGCGCCGGACGGTCGGTCAGTGATCATCTCTGCCCCTGCTCAGGCGGCGCATCCGCCGAATCCGCTGACCAGGACCGCTGCGGGCCGGATCGGGACACGGCGTGGCGTCAGGGCCTGCCGCGACGTCTCCTGCCCGCACGGGCGCCGGCTTCGGAACAGGCCTCAGGTGCCGATGCGCGGCTGACGCTCGGCGGCGACGATCGCCAGGACCCGCAGATGGCGGCGGGCGATCTTCTCGACGAGCTCGGGCTCACTGGAGCCGATGACGTCCTCGGCACCGTGCAGCGCGGCCGAGACGCAGCGGGTGACCGTGGTGATCGGATGGATGGCGGCGAACTCCTTGCGGAGCCGCTCGGTCACCTCTTCGTACTCCTGCGGGTCGTGAGCCATGTGCGCGCCCCTTGCCTTTGCTCGCGAGGCGTCCCGGCAGATCCCCGAGCGGGCCAGGACGGCGAGAGGAGCATCACGCTCCGTGGTGGGTTCCTACCCTGGGGGCAGGGGCGCTGAACATGGAAGACTCCGAAGCGTTACCTTCAAGTGGTCCTTGAGGCTTGAACGTCAGGCCGGCGGGGTCAGACGACGCCGTACAGCCGGTCGCCGGCGTCGCCGAGGCCCGGGATGATGTAGCCGACCTCGTTGAGCTTCTCGTCGATCGCGGCCGTCACGATCCTGATGGGGTGCTCGTCGCCGAAGGACTGCTCGACGAAGCGGAGCCCCTCGGGCGCGGCGAGCAGCACGACCGCCGTGACGTCCCGCGCGCCCCGGTCGAACAGCAGCTTGATCGCTGCGACCAGGGTGCCGCCGGTGGCCAGCATCGGGTCGAGGACGTAGCACTGCCGCCCGTCCAGGTCGTCCGGGATGCGGGTGGCGTAGGTCTGCGCCTCCAGCGAGTCCTCGTTGCGGACCATGCCGAGGAAGCCGACCTCGGCGGTCGGGATCAGCCGGGTCATGCCGTCGAGCATGCCGAGGCCGGCCCGCAGGATCGGCACCACCAGCGGCGCCGGCTTGGAGAGCTGGACGCCCTCCGCGGCCTGGAGCGGCGTCTGGACGGTCGCGGGGGAGACCCGCACGTCCCGGGTGGCCTCGTAGGCCAGCAAGGTCACCAGCTCGTCGGCGAGGCGGCGGAAGGTCGGCGAGTCGGTCTCGACGTCACGCAGGGTCGTCAGCTTGTGGGCGACCAGCGGGTGGTCGACGGCCAGGATCTCCATACCGATCACGCTACCCGTCCCCGGCCCCCACCCCGGAATAGCGGGCGCCTTCCGGGGAAGGAAGCCTTCATGGACGCTGAACCCCCCGAGGAGAAGGACTGGACGCCCGAGGAGATCCGGGAACGCCTGCGGCGCCGCGCCGCGTTCCTGCGCGATCTCGAAGAGCAACGCGCCCTGCGACGGAGAGTCGCCCCCCGGAGATCGCGACGCGCACGAATCCACGCCACCCTCCGGTCACGGACTTTCCGTACCGAGTAGTGTCGGTACTCACGGCGGGCGCCGTGGTCAAACTTCGGCTCCGCCGCACAACTGCGCCCGGCATCTGGGAACATTCCGGTGGCACTGGGACTGCGCGGTTGGGTGAGTGATGACGGACAGTGAGGCGACTGATTTCGCGGTCGTGGTTTTTCGGGAGGAGTCCCGCTGGGAGACCGAACTGCTCCCGGTCCGGCTCACGGAGGACCTCGACGGGCTGATCCACGCCCTGCGCCAGATGCCGGGCTTCGGCGGCACCATCGGCCTGGTCGCGGTCGGAGACGACTTCTTCGTGGCGATCAGGGTGCTCGGCGAGGAAGTGATGGTCTTCCTTTCCGACGTCACCGCCTCCGTCGAGTGGGTGCTGGCCCGGCAGGTGCTGGAGTACCTCGACATCGAGGTCCCCGACGATGACGACGACCTCGACCAGGTGCTCCCGGTCGGCGACATGTCGATCTTCACCGATCTGGGCCTGGACGAGATGGAGCTCGGCGCGATCTCCGGCGACCTCGAGGCCTTCCCCGACGAGATGCTCATCTCCATCGGCGAGAAGCTCGGTTTCGCGATTCCTTTGGAGAGGGCCCTCGACAGCCTGGCCTAACGGCAGGTCACAATGGGTCTGTGCCGTATTTCGCCGCTGTCTTCGCATCGACCGATGAGGGCTGGGTCGCCACCGAGGCCGACCTGACCGAGAGCGAAGCTCCCGACGACGTGACCGATCTCATGCGCGAGGTCGCCCTGGAGGCCGTGGGCGACCCCGTGCTGCTGCTGATCGAGGAGAACGACGCGTGGTTCGCGGTCGTCCGCCTCGACGGCGAGGAGGACCCCCGCATCTTCGTCTCCGACGCCTCCGCCGCCCAGGGCAGCGGACTCGGCGGCCTGCTGTTCGAGCTGGTCACCGAGGGCGTCGAGGTCAAGACAGACGGAGATCCGGCCGGGGATCCGACCCTCCTCGACGACCTCGGGATCACCCCGGTGAAGCTCCTCGACCTCGGGGAGCGGGCCGTCCCGACCGACGCGCTCGCCGAAGTGGCCGAGGGCGCCGGATTCACCGAGGAACTCGACTCCCTCCGTGTCTGACCCTTCTCCGGCTGACCCTTCTCCGTCCGGCTCCGTGTCGCCTGAACCCGTCTCGTCCGACCCGGCCTCGGCCTTCGAGGGGTGGATGCGCGAGGCGCTGCGGTGCGCGGACGAGGCCGGGGCCGACGTCCCGATCGGGGCGGTCGTCGTCGGGCCGCGCGGGGAGCTTCTCGCGCGGGCCCACAACGAGCGCGAGCTGACCGGGGATCCGACCGCGCACGCCGAGGTCCTCGCGCTGCGCAGGGCCTCGGAGGCCGTCGGCGGCTGGCGGCTGAACGGATGCACGCTCGTGGTCACCCTCGAGCCCTGCACGATGTGCGCGGGGGCCGCCGTGCTGGCCCGGGTCGACCGCATCGTCTACGGCGCGATCGACCTCAAGGGCGGGGCCGTCGGGTCGCTCTGGGACGTCGTCAGGGACCGCAGGCTCAACCACGGGGCAGAGGTGATCAGCGGTGTCCTGGCCGAAGAATGCGCCGCCCCGCTTATCCGATTCTTCTCTGGCCGCAGATTCGGGTAGGCTCTCCCGCGGTGGTGTCGCCTAGTGGCCGAGGGCGCACGCCTCGAAAGCGTGTGATGGGGCAACTCATCCGTGGGTTCAAATCCCACCACCACCGCTCACGGTCCGGCGCCGCACCTCCCAGAGGTGCGGCGCCGTTCGCCTTCCCCCCCGGAACGCCGCCTTGCGCGCCCGTCACCCCTTGTCCACGGTGATCGTCACCCCCCCTCGAACGGGGATTTCTGATGTTCGGGCCGCAGGGAGCCGGCACGGTCTTCGTGCTCATCACGCTGTTCGTGGGCTTCGTGGCCCTGGCGATCAGGTTCTCGCGATGGTGGATCCGCGGCGGCGCCGTCTTCGGCGCGTTCCTGCCGGCGATGCTCACCGGCTTCGTGTTCGTCAACCAGATGTACGCCTACTACCCCTCGTGGGGAGCGCTCTGGGGCGACCTGACGGGCACCCCGCCCACGCATGTGGTGACGCTCAGGGAACTGAGCGAGGCGGCCGTCCGGGAGAAGGCCGCGAGCGACGGGAAGGCGGCGAAGCGGGGCCTGCTGGTCGAGGCGTCACTGCCGGGGCCGCGGTCGGGCATCACCAGGGACGGCCTGGTGTACCTGCCTCCGCAGTACTTCCAGGAGGCCTACAAGGGGGCCCGGTTCCCCGCGCTGGAACTGCTGCACGGGGCGCCCGGCAACCCCTACGACTACGACCGGGTCATGGACATCGTCGGGACCTACCGCAAGGCCGCCCGGCAGAAGAAGGCACGTCCCGCCGTGCTGGTCATGCCCGACAGCAACGGCGGGCAGCAAAACGCGCTGCAGTGCCTGAACGTCAAGGACGGACCGCAGGACGAGACCTACCTCGTGGACGATGTCACCGCGGTCCTGGTGGAGAAGCTGAGGGTGCGGAACCGGGGGACGGGCTGGGGGATCGCCGGCTTCTCCGAGGGCGGGTTCTGCGCGACCAACCTGATGCTGCGCCACCCGAGGACCTACAAGGTCGCCGGGGTGATGAGCGGCTACTTCACGCCGCTGCCCGTGGTGAAGAAGCCCGAGGTCGTCGATCCGTTCGGGGGCTCGCCGGCCGTCCGGGCGGCCAACGATCCGCAGCAGGAGGTCGCCGCCTGGCCGGTCGGGCGCGATCTCGGCCGGTTCTGGTTCGCGGCGGGCGGCGACGACCAGCGGGACATGCTGGGCACGGAGGGCTTCATCCGGCAGCTCAGGCGGGTGCAGCCGCAGCTCGTCTACCAGGTCGTCCCGGGAGGAACGCACTCCTTCGGCGTGTGGCGGCAGGCCTGTCCGAAGTTCCTGCGCTGGGCGCTGCGGCAGCTTCCCGGTCCCGCCGGAGCGGCCCCCCGGCGCGGCGGCACGACGGGCGCCCCCGTCGACCGCTCCACGAGGACCCCCGGCCCCTCCGCCCGTCCGTCCGAACCCCGCACCCAGCGGCCCACCGGAGTTCCGGTCGTCCGCGAACGCTAGGCCGTGTCTTACGGATCTTCGGTCCTACTGCGCGGCGTCCAGGCACGCACCTCGGGGGCTTGTCGTCGGTCGCCGACCAAACCAGGTCGACTCCCTCCTCCGCACCCCCGAGGCACGCACCTGGACGCCGCTCGCTACGGACAAGATCCGTAAGACATGGCCTAGTGCTGGGGTGGGAGGTACTCGAAGACGCGGGCGTGCAGGACGGTCCGCTGGTGGAGGGCCGCTCGGAGGGCGCGGTGCAGGCCGTCCTCCAGGTAGAGGTCGCCCTGCCAGTAGACGACGTGCGGGAACAGGTCGCCGTAGAAGGTCGAGTCCTTGGCCAGCAGCGAGTGGAGATCCAGTTCGCGTTTGGTCGTCACCAGCTGGTCCAGCCTGACCTGGCGCGGGGGGATCTGCGCCCAGTCCCGCGGGACCATGCCGTGCTCGGGATAGGGGCGTCCGTCGCCCACCGCCTTGAAGATCACGTCTCAGAGTTTATGACCGATTCCGTGTGGCGGGTATCCGTAGCTACGCCTAGAACCGCACCTAGATGGCACCGGAGAAGGTCGTGCAGCGGCCGGGATCCCCATAGTCGTAGCCGATGTTGACCCATTTCGTCCGCTGGCGGGAGGTTCCGTGAGTGAAGGCGTCGGGCTGGACATATCCCTGGGTGCGGGACTGGATCCGGTCGTCCCCGACGGCCTCCGCGGCGCTCAGCGCCTGGGCGAGGTCCTCGCCGGTCACCTGGGTCAGGTAACCGGTCTTGACGGCGTTGCGCATCCACACCCCGGCGTAGCAGTCGGCCTGGAGTTCCAGCCGGACGGCCGGGCTCGACGCGCCGGTCGTCCCGGACTTGACCTTGTTCATGGTCCCGAGCAGGTTCTGCACGTGGTGGCCGTATTCGTGGCCGACGACGTAGGCCTGCGCGAACGGGCCGCCGGACGCCCCGAACTGCCGCTGGAGCTGCTGGAAGAAGGTGAGGTCCAGGTAGACCTTCTGGTCGGCGGGGCAGTAGAACGGGCCGACCTGGGACGTCGCGTAGCCGCAGGACGTCTGGGTGGCGCCGGTGAACAGCTGCGTCCTGGCGTTGCGGTAGGTCAGGCTGCTGGCCGCGAACGCGCCGGTCCAGTAGTTCTGGATGCTGTTGACGACGCCGACGATCCGGCACTGCTCGTTCTGGTCGGCGTCGGCGCCGGTCTGGCAGGCCGCCTGGAGGTCGGTCCGCTCGCCGATCTGCTGCCGCCCGGCGGCGGGGGTGGCCGTCTGCTGCTCCTCGAACGGGTTGAAGCCGAGGAACAGCATGGCGACCAGCCCCAGCAGCCCGGCCAGCCCGCCGCCGATGGCGGTGTTGCGGCCCCGGTGACCGCCGCCGTTGTTCACCTCTACCTGCGATGCGTCCAAGCGCGCGTCGTCATTGAAGTCCACGCCAAGGCCCCCCGACTCCTCGTGGTACTCCGGGGGCACTACCCGGCGGTTCCCGGGGATAAGGGCTGGTCAGGGGAAAGATCAGGGAACGGGTCAGAGGGCGGGGAGGCGTCCCACGGGGGTGCGGGTGGGGTAGTGGCCTCCGTCGAGCAGGGTCCGGCAGAGCGGGGCGGCCAGGGAGACCAGCTCGTCGATCTCCTTGTTCTCCAGGCGGAGGGCGGGGTCGAGGGCCAGGCGGTCGGTGTCGTCCTCGATCTCCTCGCGCAGCTTGACGCCGCGGGGGGTGAGGGCGCCGTCGGGGGTGAGGATCCCGCGGGCGCTGAGGGCGTAGACCGTCGAGTTCCACTCGTCGTCGGTCCAGCCGCGGCTCTCCTGGATGATCTTCCGGCTGACGGAGCCGCTCGACACATGGGTGATCCCGGCCTCGAGTCCGCTCAGCCCGGCCCTGGTCAGGGCCGCGACATGGCCGTCGCCGCGGTGCTCGCGCAGGACGGTCGCCGCCAGCCAGAGCCGTCCGTGGAGATCGTCGGGCCGGGGGACCTCCGCCCACGCGGCGGCCAGCGGACGCCCGTCGAAGCGGCAGTACCCGGCGGCCTCCTCCATCAGCTCGACGAGGCGCTCGGGGACCTCGGGCAGCGCGGCGCGCAGCGCGGCCGAAGCCCCCTCGATCTTGGCGGCGAGGATCGTCTCGACCGGGGCGAAGCTCCAGGCGTCGGGGAGGGCCCGCTCGACCCTGGCCGGGGAGAACACCAGGAAGGTGGCCCGGACGACGCTCGCGCTCACCGGTCCCATCGGTGCGGCCCTGCCCGCGAAGTACCCCATCCAGTAGCCGCGCAGGCCGGTCGCCGTCAGAGCCCCGGTGGCCTCGGGCGCGAAGTACGAGATCGCGTGCAGCGGTTCGACCGCCGCCCAGACCCGCCGTGCGGGTGTCAGATCGTCCATGCCCCGATCCTGGCCCGTCGGCCGCCGGATGACCAGATCAGCCGAGCCCCAGGGTCCCGGCGAGCTCGCTCCACGCGCGGAGCGGGAGGGCGTCGGCGATGACCTGGACGACGACGTGGTCGGCGCCCGCGGACTCGTACTCCTCGATCCTGGCGCGGACGGCGTCCGGGGAGCCCCAGGCGAAGACGGCGTCGACCAGCCGGTCGCTGCCGCCGTCGGCGAAGTCGGCCTCGGTGAAGCCCAGGCGCAGCAGGTTGTTCGTGTAGTTCGGCAGGGTCAGGTAGATGCCGAGATGGCCGCGGGCGAGCTCGCGGGCCTTCGCGGGATCGGTCTCCCAGACGACCTTCACCTCGGGCGCGAGCAGGGCGTCGCCGAGGCCCTCCCTGGCCCGCGCGGTGTGCTCGGGGGTGACGAGGTAGGGGTGGGCGCCCCTGCTGCGGGCCGCGGCCAGGGCCAGCATCTTCGGGCCGAGGGCGGCGAGCACGCGTTCGGCGGCGGGGACCGGGATCGGGGCGGCGTCGAGGCCGTCGAGGAAGGCGGCCGTCGCCGAGTAGGGCCTGCTGTAGTCCCTGGCCATGGCGGAGTGGCTCGCGCCGATGCCGAGCAGGAACCGTCCGGGGTGCGCGGCGGCGAGCTCGGCGCGCTGCGCGGCGACGGTCTCCGCGGCGCCGTCCCAGATGCTGAGGATCCCGGTGGCCACGACCAGCCGTGAGGTGGCCTCGAGCAGCGGGCGGGCGTGATGGACCGACGGGCTGCCGCCCAGCCAGACCGCCCCGTAGCCGAGCCGCTCCAGTTCGGCGGCCGCGGCGGCGATGTCGACGCTCCCGTCCTCGGACCGCAGCTCCCTGCTCCACACGCCGATCCGCCCGAGTTCCATCGCGTTCCCTCCGCTCGCAGTGTCCTCGGCGGCAACCGCGGGTCCGGCCGATCCATTCCGGGGACGGGCGGTGGGCTCGACCCGGTTCGGGGAAGGGCCCGACCATGAACATTGATCTGACCGGACGGACCGCGCTCGTCAGCGGCTCCACCCAGGGCATCGGCCGGGCCATCGCCGCGGGCCTGGCCATGGCCGGGGCCAGGACGATCGTGAACGGGCGGAGCCGGAGCCGGGTCGACGCCGCGGTGCGGGCGCTCACGGACGAGAACCCCGGCGCGGAGTTCGCCGGGGTCGCGGCCGACCTGGCGACCGCCGACGGAGCCCGGACGGTGCTGGAGCTCTTTCCCCGGATCGACATCGTCGTCAACAACCTGGGGATCTTCGAGGCGCGTCCCGTGCTGGAGATCGACGACGCCGAGTGGACGCGGTACTTCGAGGTCAACGTGCTGTCGGCGGTCCGGCTGACCCGTCAGTACCTGCCCGGGATGATGGACCGCCGCTGGGGGCGGGTGCTGTTCATCGCCAGCGATTCGGCGGTCGTGATCCCCGAGGAGATGGTCCACTACGGGATGACGAAGACGGCGCTGCTGGCCGTCTCGCGCGGATACGCCAAGGCCGCCGCGGGCACCGGGGTCACGGTGAACACGGTCATGGCGGGGCCGACCCACACCGCGGGCGTCGAGACCTTCGTGACCGACCTGGTCGGCGACCTGCCCTGGCCCGAGGCGCAGCGCAGGTTCATGGCCGAACACCGGACGAACTCCCTGCTCCAGCGGCTGATCGAGCCCGCCGAGATCGCCAACATGGTCGTCTACCTGAGTTCTGACCACGCCTCCGCGACCACCGGAGGAGCCGTCCGCGCCGACGGAGGCTACATCGACGCGATCATTCCGTGACTAATGTCGGAGTATGAGCATGCGTTATCGGGTCCTTGGCGGGACCGGCATCGAAGTGAGCGTTCAGTGCCTGGGGACGATGATGTTCGGGGCGATCGGCAATCCCGATCATGACGACTGCGCGCGGATCATCCATGCGGCGCTCGACCAGGGGATCAACTTCATCGACACGGCCGACATGTACTCGGCGGGCGAGTCCGAGGAGATCGTGGGGAAGGCGCTCAAGGGGCGGCGCGACGAGGTCGTGCTCGCCACGAAGGTGCACTTCCCGATGGGCGGCGGGCCGAACAGGGGCGGGAACTCGCGCCGGTGGATCGTGCGCGAGGTCGAGGAGAGCCTGCGGCGGCTCGGGACCGACTGGATCGATCTCTACCAGGTGCACCGGCCGGATCACCGGACCGATGTCGAGGAGACGCTGTCCGTGCTGACGGACCTCGTCCGGGAGGGGAAGATCCGGGCGTTCGGGTGTTCGACCTTTCCCGCCGAGGAGATCGTCGAGGCTCAGGTCGTCGCGGAAAGGCGGGGGCTCGGGCGGTTCAGGACCGAGCAGCCTCCCTACTCGCTGCTGGCGCGGGGCGTCGAACGGTCGGTGCTGCCGGTCGCGCGGCGGTACGGGATGGGCGTCCTGGTCTGGGGGCCGCTGGCGTCGGGGTTCCTCACCGGCAGGAACCGCAAGGGCCGGCCCATCGACATGACCAGCGGACGCGCCGCGCTCACACCCGGCCGGTTCGACCCGTCGCTGCCGCTGACCGCCACCAAGCTCGACGCGGTGGAGGCGCTGGTCGAGGTCGCGGACGGCCTCGGCTGCACCCTGCCGGAGCTCGCTCTGGCCTTCCCCGCCGCCCATCCGGCGGTCACCTCGGTGATCATCGGCCCGCGGACGATGGAGCAGCTCGAAGCGTCACTGAAGGGCGCCTCCCTGGTCCTCGACGACGCATCGCTCGACCGCGTCGACGAGATCGTCCCCCCGGGCTTCGACCTCTACCACCCCGACGGCGCCTGGGTCTCCCCGCACCTGTCTCCCGCCGCCCGCCGCCGTCCGGAACTCGACCGTCCTGCGGCGGGCTAAAGGGCGGCGGCGAGGTCCCAGGTGAGGTCGGCGACGACGTTGGCTCGCTCTTCGCGCAGGTAGAAGTGGCCGCCGGGGTAGGTGTGGACGGTCGGCGGGGCGGTGGTGAAGTGCGCCCACTCGGCCATCTCCGGCGGGGTGATGATGGGGTCGGACGTGCCGCAGAAGGTGGAGACGGGGCAGCCGATGTTTCCCGTGAAACTTTCGCCGTAGCTGGAGTGGAGGATCATGTCGGCGGCGACCGCGGAGAGGGCGGCCGTGCGGATCGCGGGATCCTCGAAGGCCGCTGCGGCCTGGGCGTCGAGGCTGAGGACGGTGCCCTCGAGGTCGGAGCGGAACCGTGCGCGGACGTCCAGGGCGCGGCCGGTCAGATGGGCGGCGGGGAACGCCGAGACGCCCAGCAGGACCGGCGGGATTCCCGCCTCGGCCAGCGCCAGGGCGACCCGGGTCGCGAAGAGGCTGCCGGAGCTGTGCCCGAACAGCGCGCAGGGGCGGGTGGAACCGCGCAGTGCCGCTGTGAACGCCGTGACCAGGGGTTCCGCCTCGGTGGCCGGCGGGAGTTCGGCGCGGTGCTCGCGTCCGGGCAGGGCCAGGGCGTAGGGGGCGACGAACGGGGGCAGGTGATCGGCCCATGCCCGGTAGACCGACGCGCCGCCACCGCCGTGCGGGAAGCAGTAGAGCTCCACCTCGGCCCGCGGACGGTCGGCGAGGGGCAGCAGCCAGCCGGAAGCGGCGAGCGTCGCGGTCATGAGGTGCCTCCGGAGGGCGTCAGGCGGGTGAGGAGATGCCCGGTGAGCAGGTCGAGGGTGGGATGGGTCCACACGACGGTCGCCGGGACGGGGACGCCCAGATCGGCCTGGAGCCTGCGGCGCAGGCGCATCGCGCTGAGCGAGTCGAAGCCGAGCGCGACCAGGGACGCCGCGGGGTCGATCGGGCCGGGCAGCTCCAGGACGGCCCCGACCAGGGTGGCGACATGGTCGCGCAGGGCGGCTCGCCGTTCGGGGCCGGACAGGGCGTCGAGAGCCGTGAGGATCTCGCCTGAGGAGGCTTCGTCCTCGGTCGCGGAGGAGGCCATCGCCGAGAAGAACGGGGAGGCCGCCAGGGACGGGGCCGGTGCGAGCCAGCGGGCGGGATCGGCGGGGAAGACGCCGATCGAGGGCGGGGCGGTGTCGCCCGCCTCGATGAGCAGGCGCAGGGCGTCGAGGGCGTCGCGGGTCGAGAGGGTCGCGTAACCGCGTTCTCCCAGCTCGACCGCCAGGCCGACCTCTCCCCAGGGGCCCCAGCAGACGCTCAGCGAGGGCAGCCCGGACGCCCGGCGCCAGCGGGCGAAGCCGTCCAGCCAGGCGTTGGCGGCCGCGTAGGCGCCGAGGCCCAGGGAGCCGTACATGGCCGAACCGGAGGAGAACGTCACGAACCAGTCGGGAGACTGGCCGGCGAGTGCCTCGTGCAGGCGGAGCGCGCCGTCGGCCTTGGGACGCCAGGTCCGGGCGAGCTGGGCCTCGGTGAGGGTGCTCAGCACGGCGTCGTCGACGACGGCCGCCGCGTGCAGGACCCCGCTGACCCGGACGCCGGTGACCAGGCGCTCGGCCAGGCCAGGCTCCGCGATGTCGCCGAGGACGACGTCGACTCTGACGCCGCCGGTCCTCAGTTCCTGGAGGGCTTCGGGGGCGCGTTCGCTCCGGCCGTTCAGGATCAGGTGCCGGGCGCCGAGGCGGACCAGCCAGCGGGCCGTCTCCAGGCCGATTCCGCCGAGGCCGCCGGTGATGACGTAGGCGCCGTCGGGGCTCGCGACCCGGGTGCCGGCGGTGGTGCCGGTCAGCGGGCGGGCGGCCAGGCGTGCGATCCGGCGGGTTCCGGCCGTCCAGGAGATCTCGTCGGCGGGGTCGGCGGCCAGGAGTTCGGGGACCAGCACCTGGTCGGCGAGGTGCTCGGGTCCGTGCTGCCCCGTGTCGTGAGTGAGCAGGGTCGGGCGGAGGTCCTCGTGCTCGAAGGCCAGGACCCGGGTGAGGGCGCGGACGGGCTCGGTGAAGCCCGAGGAGGTTATCCACAGGCGGCCCGTGACGTTCAGTGCCGGACGGGTTCGGGAGAGTAGCTTCTGGAGGGAAGGGAGGGTGTCGGCCGGGCCCGGGATCGGGTCGGTGACGACGACGATGCCGCCGTGGAAGCCGTTCTCGATTCTGCGGGACGCGCCGAGGCGGGTGGCGAGGGCGTCGGCCAGCGGGCCGGTGCCGAGGACCGTCCAGTGGTCGAAGGCCGCGGTCGGTACGGCGGGGGAGGGCACGTGCTCGATGTGGTGGAAGAGCGGGGCGAGGCGGCGTTCGGAGGCGTCGACGGAGCGGAAGTGGGCGTCGTGGACTTCGGCGAGACAGGTGCCGTCCTCGGCCAGCAGCCGGACCTCGGTGGTGAGGGATCCGCCGTCGCTGAAGGTCACCCGGCCCTCGCACAGGCGGGTGCGGGCGGTGTCTCCGTGGACCCGGAGGCGGCCGACGCTGTGCGGGGTCGCGGTGGCGGCGACGCCGGATCCCGCCGCGTGGGCGGCGCCGACCGCTTGGAGGCAGACGTCGAGCAGGACGGGATGCAGGTGCAGGGCCGGGTCCGTGCGGGCGTGGGCGGGCACGGCGACCCGGGCGAGGACCGTCCCGGCCGAGATCCGCAGGGCGCGCAGCCCGGTGAAGGCGGGGCCGTAGTGGTAGCCCGCTCCGCGCAGCCTGGCGTAGTAGGAGGGCACGTCGACGGGCACGGGATGGGCGGCCGTCAGCGCGTCGATGTCGGCGGAGGCCGGCGCTCCCGCGGGGACCCTGCGCAGGGTCGCGGTCGCGTGCCGCAACCAGGTGCCGCCGGGTTTGGTGAAGACCTCGAAGCGGGCCTCGCCGGGGCCGGAGCCCGTCACGGACGTCGACACGCGGGTCCGCTCGGCCAGCGCGAGAAAGCACTCGAACCGGACATCGGAGATCTCGACCTCGGTGGCGGGGACGGCGAAGTACTCGGCCGCCGCGGCGATCGCCAGCTCGCAGAAGCCCGTCCCGGGCAGCACGGCACCGTCGTTCAGGACATGGTCGCCGAGCCAGGGGACCCGCGTGGTGCCGAGATCGGACTGCCACACCCTTCCGCCGTCGCCCGGCACGTCGAACCCGGTGCCCAGCAGGGGATGGCCCGTCGCGGCCTCGAGCACCCTCGGTTCGCCGGGCGCCCCTCCCGGCCGGGGCCGCGGCAGCGGGATCCAGTGGTCGTGCCGGTTCCAGGCCCGTACGGGCAGATCGGCCAGCCGGCCGCGCGGATGGACCGCGGACCAGTCGACCGTGCCCCCGGCGACGTACAGCGCGCCGAGCTGGGCGCGCATCGACCGCAGGTCGTCGTCTCCGCGCCGCAGCGTGTGCAGCACGGCCGCGCCCTCCCCGACGGCCTCGGCGAGCGTCTCGGCGAGCGCGAAGGTCAGGACGGGATGCGGCGAGACCTCGAGGTGGATCCGGTGCCCGTCGGCGGCGGCCGCGGCGACGGCGTCGGTGAGGCGGACGGGTTCGCGCAGGTTGGCGGCCCAGTACGCGGCGTCGAACACGGCGGAGCGGCGCGGATCGCCGCCCGCGGTCGTGTAGAACGGCACCGCCGCGGGCCGCGGTTCGAGATCGCCGAGCAGTTCCACGAGCTCGCCCAGCAGCGGCTCCACCTGCGGGGAGTGGCTCGCGACATCGGCGGCCACGACCCTGGCCAGCAGCCCGCGCCCCGCCCACTCCGCGACCAGCCGCCCGACCTCTTCGGGATCCCCCGCGACAACGGTCGTCCCCGGCGACGACACGACCGCGACCGACACCCCCGGCGTGAGCACGACCCGGTCATGCGGCAGATCGACCGAGGCCATCGCCCCCAGCCCGGCGATCCGCAGCAGCAGCCGCGACCTCCGGCAGATCACCTTCACCCCGTCGGCGACCGAGAGCCCCCCGGCCACGACCGCCGCGGCGACCTCCCCCATCGACTGCCCGATCACGGCCCCGGGCCGCACCCCCCGAGCCCTCCACGCCGCCGCCAGCCCCACCTGCACCGCGAACAGCAACGGCTGCACCCGATCGATGCGGCTCTCCTCCCGCCCGCTCTCCAGCACCTCCCGCACCGAGAACCCGCTCTCCGCGAAGATCAGCGGATCGAGCTCGTCCACGGCCCGAGCGAACGCCGCGTCCCCCTCCAGCAGCCCCCGCCCCATCCCCACCCCTTGGGACCCCTGCCCGGAGAACACCCAGACAGCTCCTCCACCAGCCCCGACCCCGACCGCTCCAACCGCGCCGGACCCCTTCGAGCCGACCACGCCGCGCCCGGTCGGGACGGACGCGCCGAGGACGTTCGACCCCGCCATGTCGTGTTCGGCCGGAAGGGGCGTGTTTCGGGGGGGCGGCTGGGTGGGGGGTCCGGACAGGGTGGTCAGGGCGGTGAGGAGGTCCTGGGTGGTCGTGGCTTCGATGACGGTGCGGGCGGTCTGGTGTTCGCGCCTTGTCCCCAGTGTGTGGACGATGTCGGCGAAGGCGGTTTCGGGGGAGCCGCGGAGCCAGCTCGCGAGGCGGGCGGCGGTTTCCGGGAGGGTCGCGGTCGAGGCCGCCGAGATCGGGATGACAACGGGTTCGTCCGGTCGGGGCGGGTCGTCCGGGTGGGGGAGGGCCGGGATCGCGGGTGGGGCCTGCTCGAGGAGGAGGTGGGCGTTGGTGCCGCTGATGCCGAAGGAGGAGACCGCCGCGTAGCGGGGGCCCGAGGGCCAGCCGGCGGGGGTGGTGGGGAGGTAGAGGGCGGTTCCGGTGGCGGGGATCTTGGGGTTCCAGGCGGTGAAGTGGAGGTTGCGGGGGATGACGCCGTGGCGGAGCGCGAGGACGGTCTTGAGCAGGCCGGCGGCTCCCGCGGCCGCCTCGGTGTGGCCGATGTTCGTCTTCAGGGCGCCGAGGGCGCAGGGAACTCCCCGGCCGTAGATCGAGGCGAGGGCGCCGAATTCGATGGGGTCGCCGAGGGGCGTTCCGGTGCCGTGGGTCTCGACCAGGCCGACCTCGTCGGGGTCGATCGAGGCCTGGTCGAGGGCCGCGCGGATGACGGCCCGCTGGGCGCCCGGATGCGGCGCCGTGAGCCCCTGCGAGCGGCCGTCGGAGTTCACCGCGGAGCCGCGCACGACCGCGAGGACCCGGTCGCCGTCGCGGAGGGCGTCGGTCAGCCGCTTCATGACGATCATCGCGGCGCCCTCGCCGCGGACGATGCCGTCGGCGGTGGCGTCGAAGCTGCGGCACCGGCCCGTCGGCGAGAACACCCCCCAGCTCGACAGGGCGAGGGTGCTCTCGGGGCTGAGCATGAGGCTCGCGCCGCCCGCCAGCGCCAGATCGCATTCGCGCATCCGCAGGCTCTGGCAGGCCAGATGGATCGCCACCAGCGACGACGAGCACGCCGTGTCGACCGCGATGCTCGGCCCGGTCAGGCCCAGCAGGTAGGAGATCCGCCCGGCCGCGACACTGTGCGCGTTGCCGGTGCCGGTGTAGGCGTCGATGGCGTTCCAGTTCCCGCCGAGCCGCATCAGGTAGTCGTTGTGGCAGAGGCCCGCGAAGACCCCGGTGCCGCTGCCTGCCAGGGATCCGGGCACGATGCCCGCGTGCTCCAGCGCCTCCCAGCCGACCTCGAGCATCAGCCGCTGCTGCGGGTCCATGGCCGAGGCCTCCGCGGGGGAGATCCCGAAGGCGGCGGCGTCGAACCCGGTGACGTCGTCGAGGAAGGCGCCCCACCGGGTGGCGGCCCTGCCCCTGGAGCCCGGTTCACGATCGTAGAAGGCCTCCACGTCCCACCGGTCGTGAGGCCCCTCCCGGACGGCGTCGACACCGTCCTCGAGCAGGCGCCACAGGGCTTCGGGGGAGTCGGCGCCACCGGGAAGACGGCAGCCCGCCCCGATGATCGCGACGGGTTCGGCGGAGACCGTCGAGGCCGCCTGGTCGAGTCGTGCGCGCACTTCGTCGCGCCGCGCCGGAGAAAGATCGGCGAGGCGGCTGGAGATCGTCGTCATGAGCTCTCTGAGAGGAGGTCCGTCAGCGGATGCGGAGCCCTGGGCGGGGCGGGAGCCGGGGCACCGGCCGTCAGATGGGCGGCCAGCCCGTTCATGGTCGGGAACTCCCACAGCAGAGTGGGAGTGACCGCGGTGTCGAACCGGTCGGCGATGAGGCCGGTGAAGACGACGGCCGTCCGGGAGGAGAATCCGAGCTCCGCCAGCGGACGGGCGGGGTCGAGCTCGTCGGCGGGGAGGCCGAGCAGCCCGGCGGCGGTCTCCCGCAGCCAGCGCGTGGTGACGATCACTGGTAGCCGCCCGCGAGGTAGCGCTCCCGGCAGGTGCCGCGGCGCAGCTTGCCGCTGGTGGTCTTCGGCAGGCCGCCTCTCGTGATCACGCGCAGATCGTGCAGCTCGATCCCGTGGCCTACGGCCAGGGCCCGGCGCGCGGCCCGCAGCAGGGCCGACGGGTCGGAGTACGTGCCGACCTGCGAGCGCGGGTCGTTCTCCGCGACGACGACGAGGCGTTCGGTGTCCTCGACCTCGATCGAGAAGGCGATCACATGACCGCGACGCAGCCCGGGGAGGGTGCTCTCGATCGTCGCCTCCAGGTCGGACGGGTGGTGGTTGCGGCCGTCGACGATGATCAGGTCCTTGTAGCGTCCGGCGATGTAGAGCTGGCCTTCGTGCAGGAATCCGGCGTCGCCGGTGCGCAGCCAGCCGTCCGTCCCGTCGAGGTGGGCGCCGAAATCGGGGTGGTCGGCCTGCCCGAGATAGCCGCCGGCGACGTTCGGCCCCCGCACCCAGATCTCGCCGACCCTGCCGGAGCCCAGATCGGTGAGGGCTTCGGGGTCGACGATCCGGACGTCCTGGAGAGTGGGCGTCCCGCAGCCGACCATCCGGCGGGCCGTGGGATCGTCGGCTATGACGATCCGGACCCGCCCGGCGTCCAGCTCGGCCCGGTCGCAGTCGATGATCGCGGGCTCCGTCCCGAAGGGCTTGGCGGTCACCAGCACGGTGGCCTCGGCGAGGCCGAAGCTCGGCGCGTGCGCCTCCGGCCGGAATCCGGCGGACGCGAAGGCCTCGCTGAAGCGCCGCAGCGAACGGTCGCGCACCGGTTCGCTGCCGTTGGTGACGGCGGTGAGCCGGCTCAGATCGAGCCCGGCCCGCTGGGTGATGGTGGTGCGGTCGACGCACATGTCGAGCGCGAAGTTGGGGATCGCGGTGTAGGTCGCCCGGTGCGAGGAGAGCGCGTGCAGCCAGCGCAGCGGATGCTGCACGAAGGCCATCGGATCCATCAGCAGGCAGTGCGCGCCCGCGACGACCGGCGACGCGAGCCCGGCGATCAGCCCCATGTCGTGGAACAGCGGCAGCCAGCTGACCACCCGCGACGATCCGTCGATCCGATAGGCCTCCCGCACCTGCGCGGACGACCAGGCCAGATTCGCATGACTGATCACCGCGCCGCGCGGCGAGCTCGTCGAACCGGACGTGTACTGCAGATAGGCGGTCTCGTCCCAGCGCTCCGGGGGCCGCCAGGCCGTGTCGCCGCCGATCTCGTCGATGGCGAGCGACGGAGCCGCGCCCAGCCCGTCGACCGGGGCCCGGGCCGCCGACGTGGTCAGCACCAGGGTGGGCAGCGCGTCCTTCAGCGACGCCACGAGCCCGGCATCCGACCGGAACGGCTCGGGCGCGTAGAGCGGGACGGCCACGGCGCCCGCCGCCAGGCATCCCAGGAATCCGATCACGTAGTCCAGACCCTGGGGACAGAGGACGGCCACCGGCTCCCCGGGGGCGACCCGTCCGGCGATGATCTCGCCCAGAACCCTGACCCGCCGGTCCAGCTCCCTGAACGTGAGGGTCGTGGCCGTGCCCTCGGCGGCCCGCCCGTAGCCGACGAACGTCATGGCCGCCTCCGCGGGCCGCTCGAGAGCGTGAACTCCCAGCGAGCCGACAACGGACAACGGCTTCTCGAGTGCGGTCATCGCGGCCTCCAGTGTCACGAACGCGGCAACGAAGGGCCAGCCGACCCCCGCTCTTCGCGACCTAGCTAACACCGCCCGCAATATCGGGTGAAAGTTGAAACACGTAAAATGATCATGCTTCTGACCTGGGTAAACGCCCTTGCTGTCTAATGAGAGAGAGTTCCGGTGAAGACGGCTTGCGGGCTACGGCAGGGAGATCCAGGCGGCCGCGTCCGGGGGCAGCAGCCCGTCCTCGACCGGGACGCTGGTCAGGATGACGTCGCCCGGCGGGAGAAGAGCGGGCGCGGATCCGAAGTTGGCGACGAACACGAAGCCGGGCTCGCGTGTGAACATCAGCAGGTCGGGACGGGTGTCCGCCCAGGCCAGCTCGCCGTCCCCGAGCGCCGGGTGCTCGCGGCGCAGTTTGATCGCGGCTCGGTAGAGGCTGAGCGGGGAGCCGAGGTCGTCGCTCTGCGCCTCCCTCGTGAAGCCCGCCCAGCCTTCCGGCTGCGGAAGCCAGGGGGAGCCGCTCTCGCTGAAGCCGTACGGTGCGGTCCCCCCGCTCCAGGGCAGCGGGATGCGGCAGCCGTCACGGCCGACGACCAGGCCGCCCGTGAGGGCGAAGATGGGGTCCTGCCTGCGGTCGGCGGGGATGTCCAGGACCTCGAACAGCCCGAGCTCCTGCCCCTGGTAGACGTAGGCGGAACCGGGCAGGGCGAGCAGCAGCAGCGCCGCCGCCCTCGCCCGCCGCGCGCCCGTCTCGGCGTCGACCCGCACCTCTCCGCGCATCACCTCGGGCGTGGGATTGCGGATCAGCGCCTGGTCCACGCCCATCCGGGTGGCGAGGCGCGGGGAGTCGTGGTTCTCCAGCACCCACGGCGCCGCGGTCTCCGACCCCGCGCAGACGTCCAGCGCGAAATCGATGGACGCCCGCAGCTCCGCGGGCTGCCAGGGAGTCGCGACGAGCCCCAGGTTGAAGACCTGATGGAGCTGGCCGTCCTCCATGAAGGGGGCCATGACCGCACGGTCGTCATACCAGGCCTCGAGGACGGCGGCCCTGCGTCCGGGGAACACGTCGGCGGGGTAGGAGTCGAGCAGTTTCCGCCAGCCGCGGTAGAGCTCGAAGAGCGCCGGCTGCGTCATGTAGGGGGAGTCGGGGCCCACGCCGGGCGCGCCGGGCGGCAGGTCGGGCAGGCCCTCGGCCTTGTAGAGCCCGAGGGCCGCGTCGACCCGGAAGCCGGCCACGCCGCGGTCCAGCCAGAACCGCAGGACGTCCTCGAACATCGCGGGGACCGCGGGGTCGTCCCAGTTGAAGTCGGGCTGGCTCGAGTCCCACAGGTGCAGGTACCACTGCCCGTCCTCGACCCTGGTCCAGGCCGGGCCGCCGAACATCGACTGCCAGTTGTTGGGCGGGCTCCCGTCGGGTCCGCCGTCCCTGAAGTGGAACCGGCGGCGCTCGGGGCCGCCGGGCCCGCTCCGCAGGGCGTCCCGGAACCACGGGTGCTCGATCGAACAGTGATTGGGCACGATGTCCACGATGACGCGGATGTCGTGCGCGGCGGCGGCACGGATCAGGGCGTCCGCGTCGGCGAGGGTGCCGAACCGCGGATCGACGTCCCGGTAGTCGCTGACGTCGTAGCCCCCATCGGCCATCGGCGAGGGATAGAACGGGTTCAGCCAGATCGCGTCCACGCCCAGTTCGGCGAGGTGGGGGAGCCGCTCCCGCAGCCCCACGAAGTCGCCGACGCCGTCGCCGTTGCCGTCGGCGAAACTGCGCAGGTAGACCTGGTAGACGATGGCGTCCTTCCACCATTGACCGAGCTCAGCCATTGAACACCTCGCATGTCGAAGATCAGCTGGACGAGCGTCCCATCCGATCGACTCGGCCGCGGGTCGTGCCGCGGGTGCGATGCTGCCGAGCGCGCCTGATCACGATGTGGAGGCCGAGACGGCCGTCGCGACCGACGCTCCTCGTCACGGAGAGCATGATCCCTTCGGCTGTCGGGAGCACGCTAGCGCATTCCCGACATAAGGGGTATAGCGGAAATGAAGCGCCGTGTTCGTGCTGTTTTGCCAGGTGAGAGCCCTGCCATGAGAGATGGTGTTCGGCCCGGAGGGTCTCGGTGTGGCTGCGGTGAGTAACGGATTCCGGAGGAGGCGGCGGAGCCCGCCGGTGATCCTTTAGGATCCCCCGGCATGACCAGCAGCGTGTCGCCGGCGGGATATCGGATCATCAGCGCGGAGGAGGCTCAGTCACGGTTCGAGGTGTCGGAGGACGTGGCCCATCCGTTCGGGGACTTCGCCGCTGAGCAGGAGATCCGGCTGTACGAGGGCGGGCTGGTGGTCGCCGGTGATCTGGAGCCGGAGTCCGACGACGACTGGATCCCCTACAACGTGATCGTCGACGGAGACCTCTCCGTCGCGGGGACCCTCGACTGGTGGGACAGCGGCAGCGGGAACTTCCTCCTGGTCACCGGGGACGTGACCGCGCGGAACGTCATCCTGTCGGGCTGTCCCGAGCTGTGCGTCCGCGGCGACCTGACCGCGACGGGCGGAGTCCAGGGCAGCTACGGGGACGACGGCGGGGTGCTGACCGTCCGGGGACTGCTCCGGGCACCGTTCGTCATGAGCACCCTGTACTTCTGCATGTACTTCGACCGGCCGCCGGAGGCCCTGCACATCGCGGATCCCTACCGGACGAACCAGCCGGTCGACTTCACCCATGACGAGCTCGGCGAACTGGTCGTCCCGGAGATGTTCGGCAAGAACGGATCCGTGGACGAGCGGACCATCGGCGCCGCACTGCGCGAGGGCCGTCCCGTCCTGCGCGACGGGATCCGTCCGGCCCACGAGATCGCCCTGGCGGAGCTGAGGGCCCTTCGGGAACGGCCGGAGGAGGTGACCGAACTCGACCTGTCCGATCGCAAGCTGCGCGAGTTCCCGAGAGACCTGCTGTCCTTCCCCCGGCTGCGGATCCTGTCGCTCGCGGGCAACGGCGACCTCGGCACCCTGCCCGAAGGGCTCGGCGTCCTGTCCGAGCTGGAGGAGCTGAACCTCTCCGGCACCGGGCTGACCGCACTGCCCGGCTCGTTCGGCGAACTGCGAGCCCTGCGCGTCCTCGACATCTCCGGCAACGCGCTGACCGCCCTCCCGGACTCCCTCGGAGACCTCACGCACCTGGAGGTCCTGCGGGCGGCGAGGCTGTCCTGCCCGGTCCCGCCGGCGCTGGGCCGCCTCGGTTCCCTGCGCGAACTGGACCTCTCCAACCTCCAGCCGGGTGAGTACAACGACATCGTCGCCTTCCCGTCACCGATCACGGGTCTGGCGAACCTCCGCACCCTGAAGCTGTCCCACGTCTGGCTGGCCGAACTGCCCGACACCCTGCTCGCACTGACCGCACTGGAACACCTGGACCTGCGCGGCTCCCTGTCCGAGGGCCTGCGGCGCCTCCCCGACCTGGCACGGCTGCCGCTGCGCGTCCTGCGCCTGAGCGGCAACACCCCCTGGTCCTTCCAGCCCGAACCCGATCCCGATCTGCTGTCGGCCGTCTGGTCGATCACCACGCTCGAGCACCTCGAGATCGACCGCTGGAACGAGAAGCGCTCCGGGACCACCGTCACCCGCCGCCCCCTGATCACCCTCCCCGACGACGCCTTCGCGCGCATGCCGGGCCTCCGCCTCCTCGACCTCTCCTTCAACCCGCTGAAGACCCTTCCGGAGTCCTTCTTCTCCCTCCCCCTGCTGGCGGCGGCCGACCTCGGCCACACCGACCTGGACGCCCCCACCACGACCCGCGTCCACACCACCTACCCGGCCCTCCGCGGCTCCCTGCGCCCCGCCGGGGACTGACCCGCCGTCATCGGGTGCCGAGGGCGCGGATCCAGTCGATGGTCATGCGGGCGGGGAAGCGGGTGCTCGGCGGGGGCGAGCCCTGCCAGGCGCCGCCGATCTGGAGGTTGACGATGATCGTCAGGGGCTGGTCGAAGGGCCAGCCCTTGTAGCGGTCGAGGTGCCCGTAGGGGCGGCCGTCGATCGTCCAGGTGATGCGGGCCGGGGTCCAGTCGACGGCGTAGGTGTGGAATCCCCGGTCGACCCGGCCCGGCAGGGTCGTGCTGTGGGAGGCGACCCGGTCGAGGTGGTGGGCGGCGGAGAAGACCTGGCGGGGACGGGCGCCGAAGATCTCGCCGATGTCGATCTCGCCGTAGCGGGGCCCGCGCAGCTCGGAGCCGTTGGTCTGGAGCCAGAAGGCGGGGAAGACGCCGGCTCCGGTGGGGAAGCGGATGCGGGCGGCGACGCGTCCGTAGCGGACCGGCGTGACGGAGCGGATCCGTCCCGAGCCGTAGCTGCACGGCCCGTACCAGCAGGTGGTGTCGGCGGTCTGGTGGTCGGCGGTGATGACCAGATGGCCGCGCCCGTCCCGGCCGAGATGGGCGGCGTCGTAGGAGACCAGGCCGTGTCCTCCCCAGCCGCCGCGGTCACCGGTCACGATCGCCCATTTGCCCGGGGCGGGCGGGCCGGTGCCGTCGAACTCGTCGGACCAGGTCCAGGTGCGGCCTCGGGGCGCGGGAGGCGAGGCGGGGTCGACCGCGGGCGGGGGCGCCGGGCGGCTCGGTCTCGCCGCCGGAGGGGCCGGACGGGCCGGACGGCGCGGACGCTCTTCGGACGAGGTGATGTGGACGCCGGCGGAAACGGCCAGGAAGCCCGCGCCGGCGACGGCTGCGAGGACCTGCAGGAGCTCGGCTGCGGAACGGATCATCGGAGGCTCGCTACACGAGGTCGGGTTCGCGCAGGTCATGCGCGAGGTCAGCCGATGCCATCGAGATCTCGACGGTCTCCCGGGTGCCCCAGCCCGTCCGGGTGAGGGTCAGGAGGCAGAACAGCCGGAGAGGCAGCAGGAGCAGGATGTGCATGAGCCCGTACAGGGGTGCCATCGCGAAGACGCACAGCTGCTGGAAGGTGGTCGTGCCGGGACGGCGGAGGTCGAGATAGCGCACGGACCTCAGATAGCCGAAGGTCGCGATCATGGTGGCGTACGGGAGGATGAGCAGGCGCTCCTGAAGGAAAGGGGCGACCAGCAGCGCGTACAGCAGGGTCGAGGTGAACACGACCCAGCTCGTCATCTCCACGGCCGACAGCAGCCAGGCCATCGGGCGTCGCAGGGCGAAGGTCCGCAGGCACCACAGGGACTCCCGGAAGAACGAGCGGTTCCAGCGCGCCTGCTGGCGCAGGAAGTGACCGACCCGTTCGGGGACCATCGTCTCGGCGACCGCGGTGCTCTGCAGGAGGACCCGGCCCTCGGAAAGGCAGTAGTTGGTCAGCCTCCGGTCGTCCCCGATGATCGCGGGACGGCCCAGGAACCGCTGGTGGCGGAAGTCGTCGAGGTGGCGCCGCACGACCTCGCCCCGGTAGGCCGACAGCGAGCCGCAGCAGCACAGCACGCTGCCGAGCACCGAATAGGCGGCCCGCTCGTAGAGGAAGGCGTTGGCGTAGCGGAGGTCGAGCAGCCTGGTCAGCACGTTGGTGCGGGCGTTGGCGGCCAGGACGACACCGGTCACCGCCGTCACGCGCTCGTCGGCCAGGCCGACGAGCAGTTCGCGCACCGCGTCCGGCCGCAGGACCGTGTCACTGTCGATGGTGATGTAGACGCGCGCGTCCGGCCTGCTGAGGAACGCGCGGACGAGCGCCTCCCGCTTGCCGAGGTTGGCGGGTTGCCGCAGCACGTCCAGCTCCGAGCCCCGGGCACCGAACGCCTGGACGAGGCTCCTCCCCACGAGGAGGGCGCCGTCGTCGGCGTTGCCGTCGTCGACCATCACGACGGTCGGCGGCAGCACCTCCTGGTCCAGGATGGACAGCAGGCAGCGCCGGAGCGTTCCGAGGTCCTCGTTGAAGGTCGGAATGACCAGCACGACACCGGCCGCGCCGACGCCCGTCGCACGCCGGTTCCGGTAACAGGACGCCAGCAGCAGCTTGATCACGAGCAGGATCAGCATGCCCGGCCCCAGCGGACCGAACTCATCGGTTCCGGCCCACTCGAACCACGCGACCGCGATCACCGCGAACACCGCGAACCCGCGAACCCTCGATCCGCCCCCCACCATGGCGACCACCCCCTGAAGCGATGAGTCTTCCAACGCCACGGGCGAGAGAGTCTCCGCTCGACCTCCCTTCCCGGGCAAGAATCCCCATGATCGGGCGGGGGCTCCGCCGAGCCGGGAAGACGTGTCCTCCCGCGCTCAGCCGGTGGCGATGGCGCAGAGCGAGTTCAGTGCGCGGAGGTGCGCACTCGCGCGGGCATCCATCGCCCCTGGCGCGGCAAGTCTCCCCCGGAAGGGCCCGACATCATGATCAACTGCTCCGGGTCGCCGTAGGAGGAGTGGTCATGGTTCGGGGATTGTGGGCAGCGGGGGCGGTCTGCGCGGTGGGAGCACTGGTCACCGGGGGTTCAGGTGCTCCGGCGGCCTCGGCCGTCGCGGGGTCGCTGCTGGTGTCGGAGCAGTTCACCGGGGCGCAGTCCGATCCGCGGTTCCAGGGGTACGGGACGGCCTGCCTGACCGGCGCTCCACAGGTGATCGCGGTGGGCGCGGGCTCCCATCCGCTGCGGGGCTGCCCGGACGGCCAGGTGGGGCCGGTGCCGCCGAATCCGGGAGCGCCGTTCGGCTACCTCCAGCTCACCGACGCCGGCAAGGACCGGGCCGGCGCGGCGCTGTTCCAGAGCGAGATCCCGGCGTCGGACGGGCTGGACGTCAGTTTCGAGCAGTGGCAGTACGGCAGCACGACGCCGTCGCCGATCAGGCCGGGCATGCAGCACGCGGACGGGATCTCCTTCTTCCTCACCGACGGGATCGGTGACCTGGACGCTCCTGGCGCGTTCGGCGGCAGCCTCGGTTACGCCCAGAAGCGCCCCGACGGCGATCCGAACCGGCCGTTCATCCCCGGCGTGCGGAACGGCTATCTCGGCATCGGCCTGGACGCGCTGGGCAACTACTTCGGCGACTGGGAACAGCGCGGCGACGGCTGCCCGCGACGCTCACCCGCGGGCCAGAACTTCCGCATCCCCGGCCCCGGCGAGAACATGGTCACCGTCCGCGGTCCGGGCGACGGCACCACCGGCTACTGCTGGCTCACCGCGACGACCTCCAACACCACCACGACCGCGCCCTGGCCCTCGACCCTGCCCGGTCAGCTCGTCGGCCCGCTCGCCACGATCCCGCCGGGCACCACCGCCCAGGACGCCCAGACCCTGCTGGAACCCAGCAAGCGCACCGTTCGGATCCGCATCAGCCCCGCACCCGATCCCCAGGTCACCGTCGATGTCGACTTCCAGGACGGCCAGGGCTTCCACCGGGTCCTGACCTTCGACGCCCCCGAATCCGGCCAGAGCCTCCGCCGGGTCCCGGCCTCCGCCGCCGCCGCAACCGTCCCCGCCGGATACTCTTTCGGCTTCGCCGCCTCGACCGGTGCGTTCACCGACGTCCACCTCATCCGCAACGTCGTCGTCCGCTCCTTCCGCCCCCGGGCGGCCCTGTCCCTGCGCAAACTGGTCGACACCGCCCTCCCCGCTCCTCACACCGCCGGCCAGCGGCTGCCCTACCGGTTCGTCCTCACCAACACCGGCGACCAGGACCTCGACACCCTGCACATCACCGATCCCGGTGCCACCGCCCTGACCTGCCCGGCGATCACCCTCGCCCCCGGTCGCAGCACCACCTGCACCGGCCACCACACCCTCACCGCCGGCGACATCCAACGCCGCAAGATCGTCAACACCGCCACCGCGACCGCCCACCGCACCGACAACGCCGGGCTCGTCACCTCCGACCCTTCCACCACGACCTTCACCCTCACCCCCGGACCCCGCCCCCGGCCCGGCCCGCCCACCCACCGCCCCGAACCCAAGCCTCGCCCCAAGCTTCACCCCAAGCCGAAACCCGGACCGCACGGCTCCTGCCGCCAACCCATCGGGCACCGCACCTCCTGCTGAGGCCGCCTGCCCACCCGGCCGCACCTCCTCGGGATGGGATCACGATCTCGGAGTGCAGGGGTGAGCTCGAGGATGGGGCCGGGCCCTGCCCGGCAACGGGGTCGGACCGCGTGGTCCGTGGCGGCCGGCGACCAGGCCGTGACTCTGCACCGTCGGGACCCCGGTGGAACCGGCCGCGGCGGCCAGTCCGCTCTGCCTCCATGACGCACGGCCTCCCGCGGCCACGGTCCTGCTGATCCTGGGCGTCCCCGCGCCCACGGTGATGACGATCATGGGGTGGTCGAGCGTGTCCATGGCCGAGCGCTATCAGCACGTCGTTGACTCGATCCGAACCGGCGTGGCGCGGCAGGCCGGCGGACTGCTCTGGAACGACCAGCGGGCGGCGGTCCCGGCTGAAGCTGAGGAGGACGAATGGCTTCCCGGCCTGCCCTGACAGGTCAAGAACCGGCCGGTCGGGCCGAAGGAGACGGGGAGTGAGACTGCGAGAACGACAAAAGCCGGTGTCCTGGGGACACCGGCTCCTGTTCTGCCTGGTCAGGCGAGCGGAGGATACGAGATTCGAACTCGTGAGGGCTTGCACCCAACACGCTTTCCAAGTCTGCACGTCGGTGTTCGTAGGGGGCCAAAACCCCTGCTGACCAGGGGTTCGTTGTTCTGCTGAACGCTCCTGAACACCCACGGACACGTACGAATGCAACGGGAAATGCAACTGGCGAACCCAGATCAAGCCGAATGTCCACGAGCTGGACGATCAAGGCCCTGACCTGGATGGGCGATCCCGTACAGGGCTCCGCGTGGATGAAGACCGGCCCGACCTCCTCGTACGGGCCGGCCTCGTCCGCCGGCGGAGATCGGACCACCAAGTGGTCAGTTGACGACGGTCGGCGCGTTGCCCTTGGCGCCGACTCCCCAGACTCCGCCGCCGGGCGCTGCCGCGAGGTCCCCGACGGAGACACCGGCGGGGAGCTTCACCGGCTCCCACGCGCCGAGGACGTAGCGGTAGGGGAGGCCCGTCGCCGACCCGGACTTCCGCAAGGTGACCCAGGGGGTTCCGGACGCGTCCACGGCCAGGTCGGAGAGGCCGTCGGTCCCTGCGGGGGCGTTGACGCCGGTCCAGGCGGAGCCGGTCCAGTGCAGCAGGCGCAGGTTGGACAGGGCCCAGACGTTCTTGCTCGTGACCGGGGCGATGGCGGAGACGAACTCGTCGCCGAGGCCGGCGTTCAGTTTGGTGGACGTCCAGGTCTTGCCGTCGAAGTGCTGGACGTAGGAGGCTCCGCCGCTGCCGCCGCCCACACTCCAGAGGTCGTTCCCGGCCAGCCCCTGAACGTCGTAGGGCGAGAAGAGATCGGGCAGCTTGATCTCGGTCCAGGTGGTGCCGGTCCGCTTGGCCAGCCGGCTGTCCAGGCCCTCGTAGTAGGTGATGAACGTGCCCGCTGGGCTGGTGTAGAGCGAGCTGATGTCCTTGACCGGCAGGGTGACCGGCTGGAACGCCTTGCCGTCGAAGCGGGCCACGTAGGTGCCGGGGTAACCGGCCCGATCCGTGCCCATGACCCAGGTCTCGGCCCCGCTGGAGACGACCTTGGCGATTTGGCCCTGGCCGTTCAGGGGCTGGCCGTTCCAGCCGTTGAGCGGGTACTCCTTCCAGAAGGTGCCCTCGCGGTGGCGCAGGACCGGGTTGCCGGGGCTGCTCACCGCGCAGAAGTCGGCCCATTTGATGCAGTACTTGCCCTGGGCGCCGCCGATCCAGGCCCCGCCCCCGACATCGACGGCGACGGTCCCGAGCCCGGCCTCGGACCAGAGGAAGGGGAGTTTGACTTCGCTCAGCTCAGGGGCGGCGGCGTTGGCGGGGGTGGCGAAGGAGAGGACGGCGGCGATGGCCAGCAGACGTTTCATGACGATCACTATTCAGCGGTCTTCAAAAAAACGCTAGTGTCTTTTAGGCTCAATTCCGAGCCGGGGCGCCCTCGCGAGGACGGCGTTGCCGACAGGTGTCCCTGGCCCGAACCACCTCTGCCGTTGCGCTCCCGCCCCAGGGCTGCTCTAGCCGGGTTTCTAGGGCCAACTGCAACTGAGAACGACGAAGCCCCGGCTCTCAAGAGGGACCGGGGCTTGCGTTTGCCTTGGCATGCTGGCGGAGGATACGAGATTCGAACTCGTGAGGGCTTGCACCCAACACGCTTTCCAAGTCTGCATGGCGGTGTTCGCGGGTACCCGAAACCCTTGCTGACCTGGGGCTCCAGCTTCTGTCGGATGCTCCTGAACGCTCACGGACGCATTGGAATGCAACGGGGACTGCAACTGGCGAGGCCCAAGCCGGGTTCTGCGTGGATGAGCCGCGAGGGGAGCGCTGGCGGACGTCATGCCTCCCTGGGTTATCGGGGTCGGTAGGGATCGGTCAGGGTGGTCGGGGTGGTCGCGGTGGTGATGACGTCTTGGGGGAAACGGGGGCCAGCGGTGTAGTAGCGGGCACGGGTGCGGCCGATGGCTTCGAGGATTCCGGAGGCGGTCAGGTCGCGTAGGTCGCGTTGGGCTTGCTGGACGCTGAGGGCTTCAGCGTGTTCGTAGCGCAGGCGGCGGACGCGGCCGGTCATCGCGACGTCGTGCAGTGCGGAGACCAGACGCTCGTCCAGGCCCTCGGCTTCGGTGAAGTCGGTCAGCTGGGCGAGGACGTGGCGGGAGCGCTCGAGGCGGTTGCGGACGGTCTGGGCCTGCTGGTGGTAGGCGGTCAGGTTGAAGGTGATCCAAGAGGCGACGTTCTGGTCGGGTAGGTAGGTGGATCCACGGTCGGCGAGCTGGCGGTAGTACTCCCAGGTGTTGCCGGGCCGTCCCAGCCACGCTTCGACGGAGGAGAACTCGGGGGCCAGCACGCCCTCGCGGGCGATCATCAGGGTTTGCAGGGAGCGGGACATGCGGCCGTTGCCGTCGTTCCAGGGGTGAATCGACACCAGGTGCAGGTGGGCCATCGCGGCCCGCACCAGGGGGTGGTTGCCGTCGTCTTGGTTCAGCCAGTTGACCAGCTCGGCCATCAGGCTCGCGACTTCTTCGTGCTTCGGGGCGGTGTAGGCGGCGATGCTTGGGTCGCGGGCGTCGGTGACGTAGACGATGGCCTGGCGCCATTGGCCGGCTGGTTTGGCGACGGTATGCCGATGGCCTTGCAGCATCCAGTGCAGGCCGTTGAGTAGGCCCTTGCTATAGGCGAAGTCGGGAGCGTTGTGCAGGGTCTGGATGTAGGTCATCATCCGCTGGTAGGCGAGGGTCTCCTCCTTGTCGTCCTCCGATACCTCGACATCCCGTTCGCCTTCCATGAGGTCTGCGACGTCCACAGTGGAGACCCGGAAGCCCTCGATCGAATTCGAGGCCGCGACCAGGTCTGCGGTCAGGAACTTCCGGAGCCCCTCGGTCCACTTGTAGGGCGCGTTACGGATCTGATGGCGTAGGTCGGTACGCATCCCGTCGATCTCTTCCAGGACTAGGTGGTCGACTGGGGTGAGATCAGGCGTGGGAAACAACATGGGCCTATGATATGTTGACGCAATCAATACGTCAACACGTCGCCGACTTGTGGGCGGCGAGGCCGACCCCCTCGACCATGTCCCAGCTCGAAGATGGGTCCGCGGGCGGTCTGCTCTGGGTCGCTGATGCACCTGCTGAACCAGCTTCCGCCGACGACGACTCGATAGAAGACGAGTGCATGCTTGGAACCGCCTAACCGGCTCCCGGCTGAGAGCGGCTTGTTGGGTGGCCGCTCTCAGCTACCTCCCAAACAAGTACGAGCCAGGTTTGTGCGCGATGTGGTCGCTGACCACGAGACCGCCTCGCCATTTTCCGGTTTCGTCGCGGTAGCGAAACTGGAGGTCCCCAACTCGCTTCCCAAAGACCGAGCGGACACCGGCGTACGTGCCGGAGTAGTGCGGATTCCCCCCAGGTCTTCGCGGACAGTAGGCAGAGACGGCCATGGGGAATACCAGAGTGGAAGCCAAGAGATCAGCTATCTGAAGTCCGGCATGGTTGTCACTGGCGGCGAACAGGGGCACCTCGCGCATCGCTGGGTAGGGATCGCCGCCGGTCCGCCACTTCTGAGTGAAGATCGAATGAGCAACCATAAGGTTTGTGTGATGTTGTCTCCCGTCGGCGATCAATACGCCCACATCGTCTTGCGCTTCAAGGTGCTGGCCGTAGTGGGAGGAGATGTCTTGGACCGCGTAACAGTAACTAGATGCCGGGTCCATCCCCTTGCCGGGATCCTTGATCCAAACGCGGCCGACGATCCGGCACCCGTGAGTCTCTACGAGAGTCAGAAGCTCGTCGCGGAGCCTTTGGGCCTGGCGTCGCGGGTTGCGCCCCTTCTTACGTGTCATCTGGAGGATGTCGCTGCCCTTGACCTCTGTGAGGATGTGATCAAGGGCAAGTCCGCTGGTGAAACGGCCTGGGAAGTGCCTTCGCTTGAGGGCTAGGAAGTCTCGCGTCATGGCCGGCACGGAAGCCGCATCGACGATCAAGCCGAGGATCACCATCACCGGAGTGCCGGCTGGCCCAATGTCTGGGGCTTCCGCGCCTCCGGCTTCGTCCAGGTAGCAGACGTACATCTAGGCAACATAGCGCTAAGGCCGCTCCAGAGGAGCGGCCTTAGGATGTGGTGTTCGGGTTGCCCCTAGGCACCTGTAGAAGGTTTCTACCCTCAGTAGAGCACACGAACGTGCTTCGAGGCAAAAGAATGCGACAGCTAGCCCAGGCTGTCATGCAAGGATACCCCCACCTCGTACATGATTGCTTATGACTGCAAACCCCCAGGTAGCGGGCCATATGCCTGCGCGGGGCTTGACGGCCCGGTTAGGCTCGGGCGGTCGCTGCGCGATGCGCAAGCACCCCCTGGGCCGCCCGAGCCTAACCGGGCACCTTGGCGCTTCGGGGTTGTGAATGAGACTGTGAATGAGACTAGAAGATCAAAGAAGTCCGGTGCCCGTCGGGGCACCGGCCTTCGTCGTCTCTGCGCTTCGCCCGGAACGAGCAAAGGCCCCAGCTGCGGTCTCCCGCGCGGGGCCTTCGTCGTCGTGCCGGTGAGGCACTGGCGGAGGATACGAGATTCGAACTCGTGAGGGCTTGCACCCAACACGCTTTCCAAGCGTGCGCCCTAGGCCACTAGGCGAATCCTCCGTGGAGAAGCTTAGCGGGTGTTGGGGAGTGGGCGAACCTCGATTACGGACGACTTGGGGAGGGGGCCGTAGATGTGGGGGTAGAGGTCGTCTCCGGCGGGCTCGAAGCGGACGTCCAGGTGGCGGGGGTCGATCACCAGGAGGAGGAGGTCTTCGACGCCCTGGTAGTAGGTGGACAGGACGGTCTGGACCTGGGTGTCGGTCGCGGAGCAGTGGATGAAGCCCTCTTCTTCGAGGGTCTTGTCGATCGTGGACATCGTGTAGGGGGTGACGTCGGTCACCTGTTCCCAGGTGGTGCGGTCGGCGATGTGGAAGATGAAGGACATACCGGCGGACTGTACGGGGTGGGGCGGCGGATGCCATAGACTCGGGGCAGACCCCTCGTGCGGCGTCATCTTGTGAACCTCCCCAGGGCCGGAAGGCAGCAAGGATAAACAGGCTCTGGCGGGTGTGCGGGGGGTCCTTTTGTTTCCTCCGGCGCGGACGGGTCCAACGCATGAGTCTGGCTCTCTATCGCAAGTACCGGCCTGCCACCTTTGGTGAGCTCAAGGGCCAGGAACATGTGGCCGAGCCGCTGCAGCAGGCCCTGCGGAACGGGCGCGTCAACCACGCCTATCTGTTCTCCGGGCCGCGCGGATGCGGGAAGACCTCCAGCGCGCGGATCCTGGCGCGCTCGCTGAACTGCGAGAAGGGGCCGACGCCCGATCCCTGCGGCGTGTGCGAGTCCTGTGTGGCGCTCGGGCCCGGCGGAAGCGGGCACCTCGACGTGATCGAGATCGACGCGGCGTCGCACGGTGGTGTGGACGACGCGCGTGACCTGCGGGAACGGGCCTTCTTCGCGCCGGTCTCGTCGCGGTTCAAGGTCTACATCATCGACGAGGCGCACATGGTGACCCGCGAGGGGTTCAACGCGCTGCTCAAGCTCGTCGAGGAGCCGCCGCCGCACCTCAAGTTCGTGTTCGCGACGACCGAGCCCGAGAAGGTCATCGGGACGATCCGGTCGCGCACGCACCACTACCCCTTCCGGCTGATCCCGCCGAAGACGCTGCAGGAGCTGCTGGAGGAGATCCTCGGCTCGGAGAGCGTGCCGTTCGAGGCCGCCGCGCTGCCGCTGGTCGTCCGGGCGGGGGCCGGGTCGGCGCGTGACTCGCTGTCGATCCTCGACCAGCTTCTGGCCGGGTCCGACGAGGCGGGCATCACCTACGCCCGGGCCGTGTCGCTGCTCGGGTACACCGACTCCACCCTGCTCGACGAGGTCGTCGACGCGTTCGCCGCCCGTGACGGAGCGTCGGTGTACGCCGCGATCGACCGGGTCGTCGAAGGCGGGCAGGACCCGCGGCGCTTCACCGCCGATCTGCTGTCGCGCTTCCGTGACCTGGTGATCCTCGCCAATGTGCCCGAGGCCGCCAAGACAGGGCTCATCGACGGGCCGGCCGACGAGCTCGACCGCATGACGTCCCAGGCGAACGCCATGGGCCCCGCCGATCTCACCCGCGCCGCCGACCTGCTGCACACCGGGCTCACGGAGATGCGCGGCGCGACCTCGCCGCGCCTGCTGCTGGAACTCGTCTGCGCCCGCATCCTCCTTCCCGGCGCCTACCAGGACGAGGCGGCGCTGCTGGCCCGCCTCGACAGGCTCGAGCGCAGCGGCCCCGTCGCCGCTCCGGCACCGCGCCCGGCCCAGGAGACACGTCCGCGTCCCCCCGCCCCATCCTCGCGTCCCACGCGGGAATCCGCTCCCCAGCCTGTGGACGACTCCGGAGGGGGCGCCCCCGGCCAGGGTGCCGAGCGTCCCGGACCGGCCGCCGATCCGCAGGCCGCGGGCCGTCCGCCCGCGCAGAACGACGGCTGGGGCGCCTCCGTCCCGGCACCCGGCCAGGGCTCGGGCACCGCGCAGGAGCCCGGTCCGGGTCAGGACGACGGCTGGGGCTCCGCCCAGGGACAGCCGTCCGGACAGGGCCAGGCCCCGGGGCAGCAGGCCGCTCAGGGACAGTCCGGCCAGGGCCGGTCGCAGGGTTCCGCCCCAGGTCAGCAGCCTGGCCAGGGTCAGGCGCCGGGGCAGTCCGACGGCTGGGGAGCGCCCGCGCAGCCCTCCGGCCAGGGCGACGGCTGGGGTGCGCCCGCGCAGGGCGGCTGGGGTGGAGCGCCCGCCCAGGAGCCCGCCCCGGCGCAGGGGGCGTCAGGCGGCGGCGCCGACATCCACGGGGTGCGGCAGCTCTGGCCGCAGATCCTGGACGCCGTCCAGCAGCGCAGCCGCGTCGCCTGGATGACGATCATGGAAGGGGTCGCCCCGGTCTCGGTCGAGGGCAACCTGCTGACGATCGCCTTCTCGAACGCGGGCAAGCACAAGAACTTCACGATGGGCCGCCGCGAAGGCGTCCTGGCCGAAGTCCTCAAGGATCTCCTCGGTGTCGACTGGCGGATCGACGCCGTCGTCGGCAACGCTCCGCCGCCCGCCCGTCAGGCCGCCCCCCAGCCCCCCGCACCGACCTCCTGGGAGCCCGCGCCGCCACCCCCGCCCGCCCCCGCGCAGCCCCAGCAGGCCCCGGCCCCGCAGAGCCCCCCGCCCTCGGCCCCGGCTCAGCAGCGGCCCCCGCAGCCACAGCCGCGCCAGTCCGCCCCGATGCCGCCGCAGCCGACCGATCCGCTCCCGCCCCCGCCGGACGGCCCGATGGACGACGACGAACCCGAAGCGCCCCGCGGTGCCCCCGCCGGAGACGAGACCGTCACCGGTATCGCCCTGGTCCAGAAGGAACTGGGCGCCACCGTCATCAAAGAGATCGACACCCGCTGACCCACCCCGTCCCGGACGGCACCCGCCACCCCCCGCCGTGCCACGCTCCGCAGGAACTCGCACTCCGCGGAGCCATCGGCGGCCGGGAACCGGACCGGCTCGCACCTCCATCGGGCACGCGCCTGCCCGGCGCTCACTTGATCACCGGCGGCCGGCCGTCATCGCTACGGGCAAGATCTGTAAGACACGGCCTTCCACCAGCGAAGCCATGATCGACCCCGTCATGATCGACAACATGACCCACCAGCGAAAACACCCCAGCCTGGCGCGGAACCCGGACCTTGGAACCAAACAGAATCCACAGGATCAACGCCCACTTAGGGCCTTCGGCCTGCCTCGTCGCCGTGATCTTCGTTTGTCGGCGAGGTGGGTTCTTCCGGACGAGTTTCGCAGAGCGCGGCTGGGAGGACTGGTCGAGGCGATCTCCTCTCGCCCGGCGGTGGGGATCGTTGCTTGATCGTGTCCGGTGGGGTGGGTTGGGCAGGGGCGTAGGGGAACTGGGGGCGGGGTCGGAGAGGGCGGACGTGAGGAGGGGGTTGGGTGGGTTTTCCACAGGGTGTGGGAGGAGGGCGGGTCATCCTTCGGGATGGGTTGGGGCGGGGGTTGTATCGCTGGGCGGGTTCTCGTCGTAGTCTCGGGAGTTCAGTGGAGTTGGAGGGGGTCGACGTGGAACCCGGCGGGCAGCTTGATTTCCAGGCCGTGCTGGCTCAGGCGCAGAAGATGCAGGAGCAGCTCTTCGCGGCGCAGGAGCAGCTGGCGCATGTCGAGGTCACGGGCACGGCGGGGGGTGGGCTCGTCAGCGCTACCGTCAACGGACAGGGAGAGCTGGTGGGGCTCGTCGTCGATCCCAAGGTGATCGACGGGGCGGATCCCGTCGAGACGGCCGAGACCGTCGCCGATCTCGTTCTGGCGGCGGTGCGGGAGGCCTCGCGGCAGGCCGCCGACTTGCAGCAGCAGACTATGGGCCCACTCGCGCAGGGTTTGCCCGGAATGCCGGGGTTTTAGGTGTACGAAGGCGTTGTTCAGAATCTCATCGACGAGCTGGGGCGGCTGCCCGGCGTCGGGCCGAAGGGCGCGCAGCGCATCGCGTTCCACCTGCTCAACGCTGATCCCGCGGACGTCAACCGGCTCGCTGACGCCCTGCGTGAGATGAAGGACAAGGTCCGCTTCTGCAAGACGTGCGGGAACGTGGCCGAGGACACCGAGTGCCGCATCTGCCGCGACGTCCGCCGCGACCGGGCGGTGATCTGCGTGGTCGAGGAGTCCAAGGACGTCGTCGCGATCGAGAAGACCCGCGAGTTCCGCGGGACGTACCACGTACTGGGCGGCGCGATCAGCCCGATCGAGGGCATCGGACCGGAGGACCTGAGGGTCCGCGAGCTGATGCAGCGCCTCGCCGACGGCGAGGTCACCGAGCTGATCCTCGCGACCGACCCGAACCTCGAAGGCGAGGCCACGGCGACCTACCTGGCCCGCCTCGTGAAACCGATGAACCTCAAGGTGACCCGCTTGGCGAGCGGCCTACCCGTCGGCGGCGACCTGGAGTACGCCGACGAGGTCACGCTGGGTCGCGCTTTCGAAGGACGGAGACTTCTGGATGTCTAACACCACGAAGGACTGGGACGACCTCGCGGGACGCGTCGTCGTGCACGTCGAGAACTACCTCGCGGGCCTGGAGCGCTGCGCGGGCGGCGAGGGCGGCGGCAAGCTGATCCCGCTGCTCCTGCTCGAGGTGTCGCAGGTCATGCTGGCCGGCGCGCAGCTCGGGGCCAGCCCCGACGTCGTCCTGCCCGGCAACTGGGAGCCCGAGGTCGGCGAGGATCCCGACCTCGACGCCATCCGCCAGGGCCTCGCCGAGCGCCTGTCGGCCGTCGACGAGTACACCGAGGTCTTCGACCCGTACAAGGACGCCGAGGAGACCACCCCGTACCGCCTGTCGGACGACCTCGTCGACGTGGCCAGCGACCTGATCCACGGCCTGCGCCACTACCAGAAGAACCGTCCCCTCGAGGCCCTGTGGTGGTGGCAGTACTCCTACCTCAACCACTGGGGCAACCACGGCGGCGCCGCCCTGCGCGCCCTCCACGCGGTCGTCTCCGGCGCCCGCCTGGACGTCGCCGAGGAAGTCCTCGTCACCACCTGACGCCCACCCGCCGACCGGAGCCGGGCCACCTTGACGAAGCGGTGGCCCGCCCGGCCAGAGGCGGCGGCGACTAGATCCGATCGACGAGCCGCTCCCCGGCAGGCCGCTCGGCCACGTCGGGGGACGACGCGAGGCTTGCGGTGAGGATCTGCTGGTGGAACGCCCCGTGATGCGAGCGCACCGAACTGCGCCCGCTACCGGAGGACGACGCCGCCCTGGTCCTGATGGACCTGTCCGGCCCCGCCGCGGGCCTTGTCGAGGACGCGATGGTCCTGGCCATCCGCCTCGGCGGCCTCCCCCTAGCCCTCGGCCTGACGGGCTCCTTCGCCCTGATCGACCTCGACCGGGAGGAAGGCTCCCTCCGCCTCCACCCCCTCGTCCGCGATGCCCACCGCGACCGCGACCGCGACGAACAGACGCGATCAGCCCTGACGTCCCTGGCCTGCGCCCAGCTGAAGCAAGCCGCCGAATCCGACGCCCTCGGCTTCGCTGGAAGACCCCGCCGCCTGGCCGAAATGGAGCGCACTCCACCCGCACGCCACCGCCCTCATGAAGGAACTCTTCACCGAAGATCCCGAAGCCGCCGCACCCGAACCCCTCACCGGCATCCTGACCGCAGCCCAGCTCACCGGTAGCTGGCTCTTGGCCCGAGGGCAGTACAGAGAGGCTGAGCTCGAGCTCCGGCAGGTCCTTACCGCCCGCATGCGAGTGCTGGGTGCCGACCTCCCGCACACGCTCACCACCCGTACACCCTCACCACCCGTCACGAGATCGCTCGGATGATGTATCCACAGGGTGAGGCGAGCGAGGCGCTGGTGGAGTTCCGGGCTGTTCATGAGGCGAAGGTCCGGGTCCTGGGGGCGGAGCATCCCCGTACGAAGGCCACGGGGAGTTGGCTGGCGGCAAGGTGAGGTGGGGTGGTGCTGGTGAGGGTCGGGAGGGTCAGGGGGACTCCAGGGTGGATTGTTCGGAGAGGGCGAGGGTGAGGAGGGGGAGGGTGTCGGCTACGAGGGTCATGCAGAGGCCGGCGGTGAGTTCCTCGTCGGTGAGGTGGGTGCGGTCCAGGCGGGTGGCGATGAGGTAGTCGCTGGTGCGGGAGGGGCGGATGTGCCAGGTGGGGTGGAGGAGCTGGAGGGGGGCGTGGTCGGGGGTGGGCATCTTGGGGTCCTTCGGGGGCGCGTTCGGGGATTTGCGTGTCCAGGGTCACAGGGGGTGAATACGATGAGCAACGGACCGAGGACGCACCGGCGTTTGACCGGGAGGCGGTGCGGTTTTACCGAGTGGCGGTAACCCCCTGGAGGTCGATGTGATCGCGCAGTCCGAGCCGTTGCAGGATCCTGCTGTGAAGGCGTTCGCCATCACGCTCCGCGCCTTTCGGGAGAAGGGCGGGCTGGGGAAGAAGGAGCTCGCCGAGCTGCTCGGCTATACGCCCGGATACCTGAGCCAGGTCGAATCGGCGAAGAACACGCCGTCGGTGAAGTTCGCCGAGGACCTGAACACGTTCTTCGGGACGGACGCGTTCACGGACCTTCAGCAGAATATGTCGGAAAGCAAGGGTCGTCCGATCCTGCCCCGTGGATTCGAGGAGTATGTGGAACGGGAAGCGCAGGCTTCCATCCTGTACGTCTTCGAAATGAACGTGGTCAAGGGGATCTTTCAGACGCCCGAGTACGCCCGTGAAATCCTTTGGGAGGGGCGTACGGCTGAGGAACTCGATCAGGTCGTCGCCACTCGGCTCGATCGGCAGGGGCTTCTAACGAGGGACGCACCGCCTCAGATCGTCGCGATATTCGATGAGGGCGCCGTCAGGCGCATGATCGGCGGTGGCGAGGTGATGAAGGCTCAAATCGCGCGTCTCATTGAAATAGCGCGGATGCCGAGCGTTCAGCTGCATATCGTGCCTGCGAGCAAGGGCGCATATCCTGGCGTTCAGGGGTCCTTCACGATCCTGGAGTTCATCGACGCCCCGAGAGCGGTCTATACCGAAGGGCATGCGGGCGGAACACTCACGGAGCACCCTTTGGTCGTGCATGAGCACGCGCTAGACTTCAACGCGATCAGGGGCGCGGCTAAGTCCGCAGATGACTCCCTGGAATTGCTTCATTCCGTTCTGGAGGGCCTGTGAATACTCTGGACCTGTCGTCAGCCGACTGGCGCAAGAGTTCCCACAGCGGTACCTCGGGTGGGGACTGCGTCGAGGTGGCCGCGGTGGAGGGGGTGGTGGCCGTCCGGGATTCCAAGAATCCGGGGCGAGGGGCGGTCGGGGTGACGCGGAGCGCGTTCGGGGCGCTCGTGCGGGGTCTGCGCGGCTGAGGTCGCCGGGGAATGATACGGCTGTCTCACATTATGAGATAATTCGGGTGATGGTTCATGGGTTGACCTCGGTAGACTCGGGGCGTCAATGCTGCACCCGATCACCTGAGGAGCGCCCCAAGTGGCTCTTGTCGTGCAGAAGTACGGCGGCTCCTCCGTCGCCGACGCGGACTGCGTGAAGCGGGTCGCCCAGCGCATCGTTGCCACCAAGAAGGCAGGAAACGACGTGGTAGTCGTCGTTTCCGCGATGGGCGACACGACGGACGAGCTGATCGATCTGGCCCAGAAAGTGAGCCCCCTGCCGCCCGCGCGCGAGCTGGACATGCTGCTCACGGCCGGCGAGCGGATCTCCATGGCGGTCCTCGCCATGGCCATCGCCAACCTGGGCCACGAGGCCAAATCGTTCACGGGCTCCCAGGCGGGGGTCATCACGGACGGCTCGCACGGCAAAGCCAAAATCATCGACGTCACGCCCGGGCGCATCCAGAGCGCGCTCGAGGACGGCTCGATCTGCATCGTGGCCGGCTTCCAGGGGGTCTCGCAGGACTCCAAGGACATCACCACGCTGGGGCGCGGCGGCTCCGACACGACCGCCGTTGCCCTGGCGGCGGCGCTGAACGCCGACGTCTGTGAGATCTACACCGACGTCGACGGCGTGTTCACCGCCGACCCGAGAATCGTCAAGAAGGCGCGGAAGATCCCCTTCGTCTCCTACGAGGAGATGCTGGAGATGGCCGCGTCCGGTGCGAAGATCCTGCACCTGCGCTGCGTCGAGTACGCGCGCCGCTACAACATTCCGATTCATGTGCGGTCCTCGTTCAGCCAGAAGGAAGGCACGTGGGTCGTCGCGAGCACTGAGGGGACCGAGGTGGAGAACGCGATCATCTCCGGCGTCGCGCACGACCGGAGCGAAGCCAAGATCACGGTTGTGGGCGTGCCCGACAAGGTCGGTGAGGCCGCGGGGATCTTCCGCCTGCTGGCAGGGGCCGAGATCAACCTGGACATGGTCGTCCAGAACGTCTCGGCCGTCGCCACCGGGAAGACCGACATCTCGTTCACGCTGCCCGCGGCCGACTCCAAGACCGCCCTCGACGCCCTCAACAAGGCGCAGGGCACGATCGGCTTCGACTCGCTGCGCTTCGACGACCGGATCGGCAAGATCTCGCTCGTCGGCGCGGGCATGCGTTCGCACCCCGGCGTCACCGCGAAGTTCTTCGGCGCGATCGCCGACGCGGGCGTCAACATTGAAATGATCTCCACTTCGGAGATCCGCATCTCGGTCGTCGTCGCCCAGGACGACATCGACACCGCGGTCCAGGCCGCGCACAGCGCGTTCGACCTCGACTCCGACCAGGTCGAGGCAGTCGTTTACGGAGGTACCGGCCGATGAGCCGCAAGCCCACTCTCGCAGTCGTCGGCGCGACCGGCGCCGTCGGCACCGTCATGCTCGACATCCTCACCCAGCGCGAGGACGTGTACGGAGAGATCCGGCTCGTCGCCTCCGCGCGTTCGGCCGGCAAGGTCCTCCAGGTCCGCGGCGAGGACGTCGTGGTGCAGGCGCTGACCCCCGAGGTCTTCGACGGCGTCGACATCGCGATGTTCGACGTCCCCGACGAGATCTCCGCGATCTGGGCGCCGATCGCCGCCGAGCGCGGCGCGGTGGCCGTCGACAACTCCGGGGCCTTCCGGATGGACCCCGAGGTCCCGCTGGTCGTGCCCGAGGTCAACCCGGACGCGGCCCTGGTCCGCCCGAAGGGGATCATCTCCAACCCGAACTGCACCACCCTGTCGATGATCGTCGCGATGGGCGCGCTGCACCGCCAGTACGGCCTCGCCGAACTGGTCGTGGCCTCCTACCAGGCGGCGTCCGGCGCGGGCCAGGAGGGCATCGACGCCCTCTACGGGCAGATCGAGAAGATCGCGGGCAACCGGGAGCTCGGCCAGCGCGCCGGCGACCTGCGCGCCGTGGTCGGCACCGAGGGCCCCTTCCCGGCCCCGCTGGCGCTGAACGTCGTGCCGTGGGCGGGCTCGCTCAAGGACGGCGGCTGGTCGTCGGAGGAGCTGAAGGTCCGCAACGAGTCCCGCAAGATCCTCGGGCTGCCGGAGCTGCGGGTCAACGCGACCTGCGTCCGCGTCCCGGTCGTCACCACCCACTCGCTGGCCGTGCACGCGACCTTCGAGCGGGAGGTCGACCAGAAGGAGGCGCAGGCCGTCCTCGCGGGCGCCCCGGGCGTCGTCCTCGTCGACAACCCCGAACTGCACGAGTTCCCGACCCCGAACGACGTGGTCGGCACCGACCCGACCTGGGTCGGGCGCGTCCGGGCCTCCCTGGACGACCCGAAGTCCCTGGACCTCTTCCTGTGCGGCGACAACCTCCGCAAGGGCGCGGCCCTCAACACCGCCCAGATCGCCGAGCTCGTCGCCCGCGAGCTCACCGCCTGATCGGCGCGTCACCGGGGCCGGTCCGAGCACGTTCGGGCCGGTCCCCGGCGTTTCCGGCGTCCGAGTTCGCCCAGAACGTAAGAGACACGGGCACCCCGGCCCGCGACTGGTTGTAGACATGGACCATGAGCGACGAGCGGTGGAAGCAGCGGTTCCGGGCGGCACGGGTGAGCCTGCCGGGCTGGGCGAGGGAGGCTCCCGACCGGAGCCTGTTCCGGTCGAACGCGAGCGGCACCTGGGAGATCTACACCTGGGACCGCTCGACGGGCGAGCAGAGGCAGGCCACGTCGCGGCCGAACGGCACCCTGTCGGGCACGCTCGACCCGTACGGGCGCGAGCTGTGGTGGTTCGCCGACACCGACGGCGACGAGTTCGGGGTCTGGCGGAAGCAGCCGTTCGAGGGCGGTGAGTCGGTCGCGGCGACCGTCCTGGAGCCGGCCTACCCGGCGGGTCTCGCCCTGGCGCGGAGCGGACGGGTGATCGTCGGACGCAGCGGGCAGCACGGCACGTCGATCCACCTGATCGACCCCGGCCAGGACCCGGTGACGATCTACGAGCACGAGGAGAACGCCTACCTCGGCGGCCTCTCCCGCGACGAGCGGCTGATCGCGATCGGCCACAGTGAGCACGGCGACAGCCGCCACCCGTCCATCAAGATCGTGAACCCGGACGGCTCCCTGGTCGCCGAGCTGCACGACGGTCCCGGCAAGGGCGTCGGGCCGTCGGGCTTCGCCCCGGTCGCCGGCGACTCCAGGCTCCTGGTCAGCCACGAGCGTCGCGGCCGCGACGAGCTGCTGATCTGGAACCCGATCACCGGCGAGGAGACCGAGCTGACCTTCGACCTGCCCGGCGAGGTCGGCGCGAGCTGGTTCCCCGACGCCTCGGCGCTGCTGGTCGGGCACGGCTACGAGGCCCGCGACGAGATCTACCGCTACGACCTGGCCTCGGGCGAGCTCACCCGGATCGAGACCCCGCGCGGCTCGCTCGGCGGGGCGACCGTCCGGCTCGACGGGTCGATCGAGTTCATGTTCACGTCCGCGGCCGAGCCGCCGGTGATCCGCTCGACGACCGGCGCGGTCGTCCTGACCCCGCCCGGTGAGCCCGCGCCGCCTTCGGTGCCCGTCGAGGACGCCTGGGTCGACGGTCCCGGAGGGAAGATCCACGCCCTGGTCTCCAAGCCCGAGGGCGACGGCCCGTTCCCCACCGTCTTCGATGTCCACGGCGGGCCGACCGCGCAGGACACCGACGCCTTCAACCCGGGCACCGCGGCCTGGGTCGACCACGGGTTCGCGGTCGTCCAGGTCAACTACCGGGGCTCGACCGGCTACGGATCGGCCTGGCGGGACGCGCTGGAGGAGAAGGTCGGGCTGATCGAGCTGGAGGACGTCAAGGCCGTCCGTGACTGGTCGGTGGCCTCCGGGCTCGCCGACCCCGCGAAGATGGTCCTGACCGGCGGCTCGTGGGGCGGCTATCTGACGCTGCTCGGCATCGGCACCCAGCCGGACGACTGGACGGTCGCGGTCGCGGGCGTCCCGGTGGCCGACTACGTCGCGGCCTACGAGGACGAGATGGAGGCGCTCCAGGCCTTCGACCGCTCCCTGTTCGGCGGCTCCCCCGCGGAGGTGCCGGAGAAGTACGAGGAGTCGTCGCCGATCACCTATGTCGAGCGGGTCGAGGCGCCCGTGCTGGTGCTCGCCGGGGAGAACGATCCTCGGTGCCCGATCCGGCAGATCGATAACTATCTGGCGCGTCTCGACGAACTGGGCAAAACCCACGAGGTCTACCGATTCGACGCCGGTCACGGGTCATTGGTCGTTGAAGAACGGATCAAGCAGGTGGAAGCCGAGATCGGATTCGCCATGAAAAATCTGAATATGGGCTGATTAGCCCGTCGTTTTCGGTGATCACCCGCTGGGGATCTCCCCTCTCGGCTTTCGAGGGGGGAGATCATGAAGCGGAAACAGTGGCTGATCGGCGCGGCGGGTTGCGGAGCGACGGCGGCGTTCGTCGTGACCGTCGCGCTGGCGGGACGGCAGGAGCCGACGGTGATCGTCCGGCCGTCGGCACCGGTGCCCGCGGCCCCTGTCGCGCTCAAGCAGGCGGCGCCGGTGATCGACCTGACGAAGAAGGTGCGCCAGCCGTTCGTGGACACCACCTTCAGGGCCCAGGGCGTGAAGCGGTTCTCCTCGGGCGGATGCACCCAGCGGTGGAAGCACGGCTGCACCTCCTACGAGGGGATGCGCCGCGGGACGGTCGAGGGGATCCTCGCCTTCCGCAAGGCCAGCAGGTGCAAGGTCACCGTCTCGGGCGGCACCGAGAAGGGCCACGCCAGGATGCGGTTCAGCCACGAGAACGGCTACAAGATCGACATCATGCCGACCAAGTGCGTGACCAAGTACATCCACCGGACCATGAAGAAGGTCGGCGAGCGCAGCGACGGCTCGGAGATGTACCGGGTCCGTCCCGGCCAGCTGTTCGCCAACGAGCACGATACGCACTGGGACATCTTCTACGGCCCCGAGTGGTGCGTGAAACGGCTGATCAGGCACCGCGCCTGCGGATGACCGGCGCTCAGTCGCGGACGTTCCTGATGATGTCGACGAGCTCACGGGTGACGGACCGGAAACCGGGCAGCCGCGACATCGACACCATCTTGTTGACCAGCGGCACCGTCCGGTCGACCAGCAGGTAGGTCTTGCGGCAGCCGTCGGAGGAGTCGTGGACCCAGTACAGGACGAGGCCCATCGAGTACAGCCACAGGAGCTCGGGCAGCTCCTGCCGGAAGTCGGGGCTGAGCTTGAGGTCGCTCGATCCGTCCACGACCTCGCGGTAGATCGCGATGGCCGCGGTACGCGCGGGGCCCGACTCGGAGCTGAACGGGTTGAGCGGCGAGGTCGGCTCGGCGGCGAACTTGAAGAACTTCCCGGCGAACGCGTGGTAGGGCACCATCGTGTCGACCCGTGCCCGCAGGACGCCGAGCAGCCGCGCGGTGAACGTGGTCTCCCGGTCCAGGACCAGCCGGCAGGCCGCGTTGTGCGATTCCTGCAGCTCGTCGTAGTAGGCCTGGATCAGCTCCTCTTTCGAGGAGAAGTAGTAGTAGGCGTTCCCGACGGAGACCCCGGCCTCCTTGGCGATCACCCGCATGGTCGTCGCCTCGTAGCCGTGCTCGCGGAACAGCCGTAGCGCCGTCTCCACGATCAGCTCACGCGTCTGCTCCGACCGTCCGGCGACCGCCTTCTCACTCACCCGCACAACTCTAGGCGCACCCCACTTCACCCGCGGCGGTAGAAGGCGTTCTTTCCGCCCATCCTCACGGCTGGAGGCGCGAGGGCGACGGCCGCACCGGCGTGGCGCGCCATGGGGGTGACGATCCGGCGGGACGTTCCTGTCAGGAGCCGCTGGACGGGGGCTCGGGGTGGGGGCGGCCGTCGCGGAGGATGCCCGCCCAGGTGGAGCGGTCGTAGACGCCCGGGTCGGTGGTGTCGATGAAGGTCGTGAGGATCTCGGTGAAGCGGCCGGGGTCGTGGTGGTGGGGGAAGTGACCGGCCCCGTCGAAGATCTCGAGGCGGCTGCCCGGGAGGGCCGCGTGGGCGATCGCGGCGTGGGAGGCGGGGATGATGCCGTCGCGGCCGCCCCAGACCAGCAGGGTCGGCAGGTTCACGGCCAGGTAACTGCGGTCGAGCATGGTGATGGCCTGGCCGTTCCAGTCGGCGCCCGCGCGGAGCGTGCGCAGGAAGGCGCGGCGGGCGGTCGGCTTGGCGAACCGGGCGTAGCGGCTGAGGACGTAGTCGAGGTCGGGGCCGAGGCCGGCGCCGCCGGCCGCGCGCAGCAGCGGGGCCAGCGCGCGGGCGGCCGTGCGGACCGGGAGCGAGGCCAGCAGGGCCAGGCCGGGCCCGGCGCCGGGGGCGGCCGCGAGGCGGAACACCGGGTGGACCTCGCGGCCCATGCCCGCGCTGGAGATCAGGGCGAGGCGTTCGCAGCGCTCGGGGAACTGGTAGGCGAACTGCATCGCGACACCGCCGCCGAGCGAGTGGCCGACGACCGTCACACGGTCGATGTTCAGGACGGTCAGCAGGTCGCGCATGCCGCTGGCGTAGGCGGCGACCGCGTAGTCGGCGCGCGGTTTGGCCGAGTCGCCGTGGCCGAGCAGGTCGGGGGCGATGACGGTGTACCGCTTCGCCAGGTCGGGCAGGACGGGCGTCCAGGTCTCGGAGCTGTCGCCGATGCCATGGATGAGCAGGAGCGGAGGGCCGCTGCCCGTCATCCGGAACGCGCGCCGATAACCGTGGACCTCACGGAACTGCACCTCGCCTGTCATGTCCGAAGAGTGAACCGAACGCGTTTCGGCGGCGCTTCCCCCGCGTAAGCGTCACGTGTCGCCGCGGTTCACCAGCCGTCGACGGGCTCGAACGGCGCGCTGCCGTCGGAGATCTCCTCGACGGGCGACCGGAGGAAGCGGGCGCTGGTCTCCGGGTTCAGCGCCGAGTGGGCCGCGTGGGCGACGCGCTCGATCGACCGGATCCCGTAGGACATCGAGGAATTGCCGTGGGTGAGGACGACGAGCATGTAGTCGCGCTTCCTGCCGTCGAACGTCCCCAGGCTGTGGACGCGCCAGCCGTGGGTGCGCCGCGGCAGCCAGCCGTTCTTGACGTGCACCGACACCCCCTTCGGCACGCCCGCGGGGGTGCCCCATCGCTGGCTCGGCGTGACGGAGTGCATGAGGCCCAGCAGGTACCGGCGCGACCTCGCGGTCAGCACCTTCTCCTTGTACTTCGCGGTGTCCTTGCGGGTGAGGAGCATGAGCAGGCGGAGCTCGTCGTGGGCGGTGATCTGGGTGAGCCCCCACAGCCCCCCGGGCCCGAGCCGGGTCGACTTCATTCCGGCCAGGTCGAGCAGCCGCTGGATCCGGGCGCGGCCGAGCTGGGACCAGAGGGCGGAGGTCGCGTTGTTGTCCGACCGGGTGATCGCTGCGCGGGCCAGGGACTTCTCCCTCGCCGTGAGACCCCGCTTCTGCGCCGACCGCAGCAGTGCCGCGACGATCGTCACCTTCACGGTGCTGGCCGAGTCGTAGCGGCGGCTCGCCCCGACCCAGCACGAAAGGTGACGTTCGCGGTCGTAGAGCGCCACCGAGATCGTCCCGGACCGGCCGCGCAGCGCCGAGCGGATCTCCCCGCTCAGCCGTTTCGCGATCTTCGGGCTGATCTCGGACGTGCAGACCGGCTCCGCCGCGGCGGCCGGAACCCCCACGATCAGCCCCGCCACCAGCCCCCCGGAAACGGCGATCGCCCGCATCGGCACGGCCCACCCACCCTTCGTCGGCCGCCCACTCTAGCCACCCCGGACGATCACCGGCCACGCCCGGCGAGGTACTCGGCGAACGTCGTCCTCCCCGCGTGCGGGACGGCGGCGTGGGCGCCCTCGCGGAAGGCCCGCCCGATCCGGCCGGGCACCGGGACGCCGAGCACCGGCCGCCGCCGCCCGGCCGCGGCCAGGTAGGCGCGGGCCAGGACCGCGACGTCCAGCGTCTCCGGCCCGCCGAAGTCGGCGACGCGGCCCCGGGGCGGCCCCTGCGCGAGCCCGGCGAGACGGGTGGCGACCTCCTCGGCCGCGACGGGCGTCACCGGAGTCCGCGCGGGGACGACCAGCGCAGGCCCCTTCGACGCCAGGTCGAAGAACCCGGCGACGAACCCGTGCCACTGGGTGGCGCGCAGGATCGTGTGCGGACGGGCGGCGATCAGCCGCTCGGCCTCGCGCTTGACCCGGAAGTAGGGATAGGGGTGGCCGTCGATCCCGGCGATCGAGATGTAGACCAGGTGGGCGTCGGGACGGGCGGTGGCCAGCAGGGTCCGGACCTGACGGAGATCGTCCCTGCCCATCCGGCGGGTGTCACTGGCCAGATGCAGGATCACCGAGGCCTCCCCGACGACGGGTGCCGACAGCTCGCCCGCATGCCAGGTCGCACCGCCACCGGTCCGGGGCCGTCGGCTGAGCGCGTGCGGGGCGTCGAGCAGGGGCAGGACATGCGTGCCGAGGACTCCGCTCGCACCGGTCACCACGATCATTGGTTGCTCCTCTCCGAGGTGATGGGAGAAGAACCGGACGGCCGTTAGAGATGTGACAGCTTGTCTGGGTTGAGGATGAGGCGGGCGGCGGTGAGGTTTCCGGTGGTGTCGAACTCGAAGAAGGTGACGGCGCCGAGCAGGCCGTCCCAGAAGAAGGCGAGGGCGGGCTCGCCGTTGAGGGAGAGCATCCGGGGTTCGGCGTCGGCGTGCTTGAGCATCAGGCCGGTCAGGAGGCGGAGCACCTTGGCGCGGCCGGTGACCGGGTTGCGGGCGGCGGTGACCTTGCCGCCGCCGTCCGACCAGACCGTGACCTGCTCCGACAGCAGCGAGGTCAGGCCGTCGAGGTCGCCTTCGAGAGCGGCGGTCATGAACCGGTCGATCAGCCGCCGCTGCTCCGGCTCCGACGGCCGGAACCGGGGCCCGGCCGTGAGATCGCGCCGGGCCCTGCTGTGCAGCTGCCGGGTGTTGGCCTCGGACTCGCCGAGGAAACCGGCGATCTCGCGGTGGGAGTAGCCGAACGCCTCCTTCAGCACGAAGACGGCGCGCTCGGCCGGGGTCAGCCGCTCCATCAGCGTGAGCATCGCGTAGGAGACCGACTCCCGCAGCTCGGCCGGGTCGGCGTCGGTGACCATCGGCTCGGGCAGCCACGGCCCGGCGTAGGCCTCGCGGCGCACCCGGGCCGAGCCCAGCTCGTTCAGGCAGAGGTTGGTGACGACCCTGGTCAGCCAGGCCGCGGGCACCTCCACGCCCGTGGCCTTCGACCAGCGGAGATAGGCCTCCTGGACGACGTCCTCGGCCTCCTGGACGGACCCGAGCATCCGGTAGGCAAGCCCGGTCAGCCGCGGACGCTGCTCCTCGAAGACCTCGACCGAACCGCCGTCGGAGCCCGATCCGCCAGAGCCCGATCCGCCGTCAGGGCCCGATCCGTCCGCCATGCCTCCACTATGGCAGCGCCAGCCGGAAGATCTTCTTCCAGGTCGACGTGATCTGCGCGGGCAGCGACCCGGTCGTGTAGGGCAGGTCGTACTTCTCGCACAGCGCCCGGACGCGCGGAGCGATCTCCTGGTACCGGTTGCTGGGCAGGTCGGGGAACAGGTGGTGCTCGATCTGGTGGCTGAGATTGCCGGTCGCCAGGTGCATCAGCGGCCCGCCGGAGATGTTGGCCGAGCCGAGGAGCTGCCGGACGTACCAGGCGCCGCGCGTCTCGCCCTCCATCTGGTCCTCGGGGAAGATCTCGGCGCCGTCGGGGAAGTGCCCGCAGAAGATCACCACGTTGGTCCACACGTTGCGGACGATGTTCGCGGTGAAGTTGCCCGCCAGCACCGGGACGCTCGCGCCGGTCGGGATCGCCAGCAGCGGGAAGGCCACGTAGTCCTTCAGGACCTGCCTGCGGACCTTGCGGCCGATGGCCTTGAGCTGCGGCCAGGCCTCGGCCCGGGACTTCTCGCCCCGGCGGATCCGGTCGAACTCCAGGTCGTGCAGGGCGACGCCGTACTCGAAGAACATCGCGAGCAGGGCGGCGTAGACGGGCTGGGCGACGGTCCACGGCGACCAGCGCTGCTCGGGCGTGATCCGCAGCAGCGCGTAGCCGATGTCGCGGTCCTTGCCGAGCACGTTGGTGTAGGTGTGGTGGACGAAGTTGTGGGAGTGCTTCCACTGGTCGGCCGGTGAGGTGTTGTCCCACTCCCAGGTCGTGGAGTGGATCTTGGGGTCGCGCATCCAGTCCCACTGGCCGTGCATGATGTTGTGGCCGAGCTCCATGTTCTCCAGGATCTTGGCCGCGGACAGGGCGGCGGTCCCGGCGACCCACGCGGGCGGCAGCCACCCGGCCATCAGGATGGCCCGGCCGCTGATCTCCAGACCGCGCTGGAGCTTGATGACGTCGCGGATGTACTTCGCGTCGCGCTCACCGCGGTCGCTGATGATCTCCTCGCGGAGGGCGTCGAGCTCGACGCCGATGGCCTCGATGTCGGCCTCGGTGAGATGGGCCGTGGGGTCGGCGGCGGAGAAGGGCCTCCGCCGGGTTCGCTGCTCACGGGCGGTCTCTTCACGATCGTTCGCTTCACGATCGTTCGTGTCGTTCAGGGTCGCGATGCTCATGGATCCTCCTACTTCACAGGTCGATCTCGACGGGGCCGGCGGGGGCGGAGACACAGATCTGGACGAGCTCTCCGTCGTCTCCGTGCACCTCGCCGGTGCGCAGGTCGCGGACCTTGCCCGAGGTCAGGCGGCCGACGCAGGAGTAGCAGATGCCCATCCGGCATCCGCTCTTGAGCAGCGCGCCCGCCGACTCCCCGGCCTCGAGGATCGGGCCCTTGGTCGAGCAGGTGACGCCGCTCCTGGTGAGGGTGACCTCGCCGCCGTCGCCGACGACCGTCGGGGTCAGGCGGAAGCGTTCGGTGCGGACTCCGGGGAAGTGCTCCTCGAGGAGGCCGAGCATCTCCTCCGGGCCGCAGGCGTAGATCTCGCGTTCGTCCAGGTCGGGGACGAGGCTTCTGAGCTGGGCGGGATCGAGCCGGCCGTCGCGGCGGGTGTGCCGCTCGTGCAGGGTCAGCCCGGGCATCTCGCGCAGTTCGCGGCCGAAGATGACGGCCGGCCTGGACGGCGCGCTGTGCACCAGCACCGCATCCCGCAGCCGGCCGCGCAGGTGGGCCCGCAGCATGCTCATGACCGGCGTGATCCCGCTCCCGGCGGTCACGAAGAGGACCTTTCCGGGACGCGGGGCAAGGGTGAAGTCACCATCGGGCAACCCCAGCGCGACCAGCGCCCCCGGTCGCGTGCGGTGGACGAGCTGTGAGGACACGGCTCCGGCGGCCTTCACCGTGATCTGCAGCGGCGCTCCGGGCGCACTGGAGATCGAGAAGGTCCGCCAGTGCCTGACCCCGTTCACCTCGACGCCGATCTTCAGCCACTGGCCCGCCCGGTGCTCCTTCCAGCCCGGGCCCGGCTTGACGGTCAGAGTCGCGCAGTCGGCCGTCTCCCGGCGGACCGCGGTGATCCGGCCCTTCAGGTCGGCCGACCAGAGCGGGTTGACCAGGGAGAGGTAGTCGTCGGGGAGGAGCGGGGTGGTGAGCGCGGTGAGCACGCGGGTCAACGCTGTCATTGGATCCTCCGTCTAACTTACGCTTACGTAACCGTAACCAGAAGGAAGGGAAGACCGTCACCCCCTGCGGCTGTGCGATCCCTCACAGCAGCCTTCCTAGACTGTCGGCATGCGCAGTCGGGGGATCGCGGGCGGCTGGTGGGCCCTGGTGGCGGTCATGGTCGTCCTCGGCGAGACGGCGTCCCTCGCCGCGCACGGCGCGAAGGACCAGCTCGTCTACTTCACCCATCAGAGCAACATCTACCTGGGCATCGTCGCCGCGATCACGGCCCGGGGGCTATGGAGCGGACGACGAACCCCCGGTCCTCCCGTGCTCACATCGGCCATACTCTTCATCACGATCACTGGGCTGATCTACAACGTGGTCCTCGCGTCGACCGCCGCGCCCGTGCACGGACTTGCGGCCTTCTCCACCTTCACCCTGCACAAGGCCACGCCCGTGCTGGGGGTCGCCGGCTGGCTGGTCTTCGCGCCGCACGGCGGGCTGCGCTGGATCCACGCCCTCTGGTGGCTCGCCTACCCGCTGGCCTACTTCGCATTCGCCCTGATTCGTGGGCTCTTCGTCACATCGGGGGGCCTGCGCTACCCCTATGCGTTCCTGGACGTCGTGAAGCACGGCTACGCGGGAGGGCTCACCAACGCGGCCGTCTACGCGACGGTCTTCCTGGTGCTCGGCCTGCTCCTCGTGGCCGTCGACACGCTCCTGGCGCGCGGGGGATCGAAGTCCCTGGCGGAAGGGACCGCCGGGCAATAGCGTTCTCCTGGTCCGTCCCGTCCAGCAGAGGAAAACCATGCGCAAGATCGGTCTGTCGGCCGCCGCCCTCCTTCTCGTCGTGAGCCCGCTGACGGGCTGCTCCAGCAAGGAGAAGTGGTGCGAGTTCGATGCCACCGACACCGTCGTCGCCGACAGCTTCTGCGAGCAGAACACGCCGGGCTACGAGTGGGAGGAGGGCTCCTCCAAGACCAAGAAGAAGCACAAGAAGAAGTCCTCCTCGGGCACTAAGAAGTAGCCAGCCGGTCGGCCGGTTCGGCCTGGCCGGGAGCGGTGTGCACCCCGGCGAGCACGCCGTGGTCGTAGCCGGTCTCGGCGTGCAGGGCCAGGTCGACGCCGTTGACCTCGTCCTCCAGGGGCACCCGGAACCCGAGCGTCCGGTCGATCGCCTTGGCGAGGGCGAAGGTCACGGCGAAGGCGAACACCGCGACCGCGGCGATGGCCACGAGCTGCCTGCCGAGCTGGCCGAAGCCGCCGCCGTACAGCAGGCCCTCGGCTCCGCCCGTCATGGTGCCGGTGGCGAGCAGCCCGATCAGGACGGTGCCGATGACGCCGCCGACGAAGTGGACGCCCACGACGTCGAGGGAGTCGTCGTAGGAGAACCGGAACTTCCAGGCCACGGCGTAGGAGCAGACGGCCCCCGCGGCGATCCCGACCACGATCGCGCCGAGGGGATCGACCGACCCGCACGACGGCGTGATCGCGACGAGCCCCGCGACGATGCCGGAGGCCGCGCCGAACGTGGTCGGACGGCCGTCCCTGCGCTGCTCGACGAACAGCCAGCCGAGCATGCCGGTGCAGCCCGCGAGCAGCGTGTTGAGGAAGACCGCGGCGGCGGTGCCGTTGGCGTTCAGCGCGGATCCGGCGTTGAACCCGAACCAGCCGAACCACAGCAGGCCGACGCCCATCAGGACCATCGGCATGTTGTGCGGCCGCATGGCCTCCTTCTTGAAGCCGAAGCGCGGCCCGAGCACCAGGGCCATGGCCAGCCCCGACGCCCCCGAGACGACTTCGACGACCAGCCCGCCCGCGTAGTCGAGGGCGCCGAGCTTGAGGATCCAGCCGTCGGCGTTCCACACCCAGTGCGCTACGGGCGCGTAGACCGCGACGATCCACAGCGGCACGAACGCCATCCACGCGGAGAACTTCGCCCGGTCGGCGATGGCGCCGCTGACCAGGGCCGCGGTGACGATCGCGAAGGTCAGCTGGAAGGTCGAGTACAGCAGCGTCGGCACCCCGGACGTCACCGACTCGGGACCGATCCCGCGCAGCCCGGCGTGCTCCAGGCCGCCGATCAGCCCGGCGTGGTCGCTGCCGAACGCGAGGCTGTAGCCCACCGCGACCCAGGCCAGGGAGACCAGCGGGATCGAGATGAAGCTCATCATGATCATGTTGAGCACGCTCTTGGTCCTGACCATCCCGCCGTAGAAGAACGCCAGGCCGGGCGTCATCAGCAGGACGAGTGCGGTACTGGCCAGCAGCCAGGCGGTAGCGGCGGCGTTGATCTCCATGCCGTCTCCTCGGGGGTGGCGGTACGTCCCACGCAGGGTCCCCAAGGCCCGTTTCGCCACCACGTCGCGATTGTTTCCGTGGTGTTAAGTGTTTCGGCCACATTGCGCCTTCCTCACCACGAGTGCGGGAGGGGGCGCGGAAAAGGGCCCCCTCCCATGGCCGCGGGAAGGAGCCCTTTTCGTGGGGGTCCCCGTTTCTAGAACAGGGGGCAGTTGCCGAAGGTGAATTTGCCGGCGAAGCGGTCGCCGATCCACGACGTGACGTCGTTGATGGCGATGCTGTCGGTCAGCAGGTGCTCTCCGGGATAGGAGTTGTTGAACTGGGTGGTGATGCCCGCCTTGCAGTAGAGCCGGCGGGTCTCCTCTTCGGTCTCGTGCGGGATGATCTCTTCGAAGTAGCCGCGGTACTGGTAGGTCGGGAAGCCGATCTGGTACTTGGCACCGGAACCGGGCCTGCCGATGTTGACCCCGAGCTTCTGCTGCTCGACGGCGTCGCCCCAGCTCAGGCCGTTGGCGTCCTTGAGGGCGTAGAGCTGGTCGAGGGAGTAGCCCTTGGTGGTGAAGCTCTCGACCCGGGCGCCGAGGAAGCGGGCCAGGGTGCCGTAGAGGCAGTACTTCTTGGTGTCGGCGACCGCCGAGCGTCCGTTGTCGTTGACCAGCTCGTCGAACGGCAGCGTCGGGTAGGCCTCGTGCAGCCCGACGACGGCGTCGGCGAGGAATCCGGCGAACGCCCCGCCGTTGAGCTGCTTGGCCGTCAGCTTCAGGTCGCCGGGGACACCACCGGCCGCCGCGCCGACGACCTTCAGCTCGGGGGCGTAGGAGGCGGCGAGCTGCGAGGCCCACAGGGAGGCCGCGCCGCCCTCGGAGTAGCCCGAGATGGCGATCTTGCCATCGGCGGTGAGGGTGCCGCCGGGGACCTGGCGGGAGGCGCGGGCGATGTCGAGCAGCGAGTGGCCCGCGTTGGCGCCGATCATGTACGGGTGGGTGAGGCCCTCGATGTAGCCCATGCCGTCGGTGGCGGCGACCGCGAACCCGGCCTTGAGGAACGCGGCGACCTGCTCGCCCTCGTACTCGTCCTGGTAGGCGCCGGCGAGCTGCTTGGAGAACGCGCACTGCCGGCCGATGCCGAGCGTGCCGGGGTTGAAGGCGACGGTCGGCCGGCTGCCCTGGCCGGTCCACCTGGCGGTCGGGACGGCCACGGTGCCCGTCACCGGGACCTTCTTGCCGTTGAGGTCGGTCGAGACGTACCTGACCTGGACGGCCCGCATCGGGATGTTGCCCGGGACCTGGGTCAGCGTGACGTTCCGGCAGGCGAGGAGCTCTCCGGGGCCGCCCGAGACGCTGCCGGGAGCGGCGAAGACGTCGGCTTCGGAGGCGGTGCAGGCGGCGGGAGCGGCCTGCGCGGCCGGGGCGGTGACCACGGCGAGCGCGGGCGCGATGGCGAGAGCCGCCGCCGACGCGATCAGGGTTCTGGCTTTCAACTCGGCTCCTGGAGGGGTGGGACTGCTGAGAGAAATGTGCAGCCGACCACCTCTCCAGGCGTACGCAGGACGGCCAAAAACTCACGGGAAACACTGTCGGCAACTGAGTATTGCCGCGGTAACGCACGATTTACCGTCACGCAATGACCGCTGCCCCTGACGTCAACTCCCTCGAGCACCAGGACCTCACGGACGAGCCCTGGCGAGAGATTCCGTCCGAAGAGGCACAGTGGATGCGTCCCGCCATCCCCTCCGTGCTCAAGATCATGGTCGAGGGGGTGCGCCGGCTCGTCCCGGAGTACGCGCGCCCCGGCGACCACGTCTACCAGCAGACGGTCGAACTCGCCGTCTCGCACGCCATGACGCACTTCGTCCAGCTGATCGCGGACCCGGACGCCTCCTGGAAGGACGTCCACCAGGTCTACTTCGACGTCGGGTACGGCGAGGCCGTCGAGGGCCGGGGCCTGGAGCACCTGCAGAACGCGATGCGGATCTCCTCCCGGATCGCGTGGCGGCACCTGTCGGTCGAGGCGGGACGGCTCGGCAAGTCGCGGGAGCTGACCGCGCTGCTCGCGGAGGCGAACTTCGCCTTCCTCGACGAGCTGGCCTCGGCCGCCGCCCACGGATACGCGCGGGCCAGGGAGAAGCAGGCCGGTGAGCGGGAGCAGCGGCGGGGGCGGCTGCTCACCCTTCTGCTGTCGGATCCGCCCGCCACCCCCGACGTGCTGAACGAGCAGGCCGTGCTGGCGGGCTGGCCGCTGCCGCAGAGACTCGCCGTCGTCATCCTGATCCCGCGCACGGGAAGCGGCGGCGAGGGCCCGGCGGGGCTCGCTCCGCACCTGCTGAGCGGGCTCGACCACGGCCGTCCCTGCGTGGTCGTCCCCGATCCGGAGGGTCCCGGCAGGGCCGACCAGCTGACCACGATGTTCGCCGGCTGGACCGGTGCGATGGGGCCCGCGGTCCCCGTCGACCAGGCCGGGACGTCGCTGCTGTGGGCGCGCAGGACGCTGGAGCTGGTGGCGTCGGGGGTCATCTCCGGCCGGAGCACCCGGAAGGCCGGCTTCCTGGCCAGGGCCGAGGAGCATCTGCCGCGGCTGCTGCTGCACGAGGGCGGAACCCTCGCCGAGCTCGCCGCCGGGCGCAGGCTCGCGGCCCTGGACCGGGCGGGGCCCAAGCACGGGATGCGGCTGGCCGTCACGCTGCTGGAGTGCATGAAGAACGGGTTCAACGCCACCGGGGCCTCGACGGCCCTGTGCGTGCATCCGCAGACCGTCCGGTACCGGCTCGCCCAGCTTCAGGAGATCTTCGACTTCGACTTCGAGGACCCGGAGATCCGCCTGGAGATGATGCTCTTGCTCCAGGTATGGATCCAACGGGCACAAGCCTCCTAAACTCCGCCCCATGCGTATCGTGCTGCCCCTCGCGTTGACCGCCGCGCTCCTGGCCGTCCCGGTCCCGGCCCAGGCCGCGGCGCCGCTGGCCGCGCGCGCGGCCAAGGCCTACGGCAAGCCGGTGATCGCGCCGGGCAAGACGACCAAGGTCAAGGTCAAGGCGCATGTGACCGGCAGGAACGTGACCGAGGTCGACGTCCAGGTCGAGCACGTCGACGGTAAGGGCATCGGCTTCGTCCGCGACATCAAGCGGATCTCCGGCACGTCCGGCGACGGCGTGTACGAGGGCTACGTGGAGCTCGACAAGGCCGACTGGGGCGGCAGGTACAACATCAACATCGGCGCCACCAACGGCACGTCGAAGGACGCCGACTACGACTTCAGGACCTTCACCAAGGTCGCCGTCTTCACCGTCCACCGGCAGACGAAGCTGACCACGAGCGCGCCCAAGAAGATCAAGAAGGGCAGGAAGCTGCTGGTCCTCGGCCAGCTGACCGGGTTCGGGCGCAACGGCTTCGCCCCGATGCGCAGGCAGAAGATCGCGATCTACTTCCGGCCCAAGGGCAGCAAGAAGTACACGAAGGTCGCGACCGTCACCACGAACTCCAAGGGCCGGTACTCACGCCGGTTCACCGCGGCCAGGGACGGCTCCGTCGCGGCCGTCTACGCGGGCACCCAGGTCTGGCAGAAGCGCGTCACAGCCTGGAAGAAGATCGACGTAGTCTGAGGCCATGCAGACATTGATGGCCGTTCACGCCCACCCCGACGACGAGGTCCTGGGCACCGGCGGCGTGCTGGCGAAGGCCGCGGCGGCCGGGATCAGGACCGTTCTGGTGACCTGCACCAACGGCGAGCAGGGCGACGGACCCGGCGGGGTCAAGCCGGGTGAGGAAGGGCACGACCCGCACGCGGTCCGCGAGACGCGCCTGGCCGAGCTCGCCGAGTCCGCGAAGATCCTCGGGATCGAGCACGTCGAGCTCCTCGGCCACCAGGACTCCGGCATGGACGGCTGGGACGCCAACCACGCCGAGCACTCCTTCGCCAACGTCGACTTCGACTCCGCCGTCGCCCAGGTGGAGAAGCTGATGGAGCACTACCGGCCGCAGGTCGTCGTCACCTACGACGACAACGGCGGCTACGGGCACCCCGACCACATCCAGGCCCACCGGGTCGCCGTCGCCGCGACCGAGCGCACCGGCATCCCCCAGAAGCTCTACTACACGGCCATCCCGAAGTCGGGCATCCGCGAGATGTTCGAGTACGTGAAGGCCAACGAGATCGAGGTCGACTGGATGGCGGACGCCACGGAGCCGCCGGACTTCGGCACCCCCGACGAGATCATCACGACCGTCACGGACGTCTCGGAGCACGTCACCCAGAAGATCAACGCGCTGCGGGCGCACGCCAGCCAGGGCGAGAACATCTTCTTCCTGCGGCTGCCCGACGAGGCCGTCTCCATGATGATGGGCAAGGAGGCGTTCGTCCGGGTGCGCGGCGAGGGCCCCGAGAACGAAGACGATCTCTTCGCGGGCCTGGCTTGACGGAGGCCGTCCGGGGTTTGCTACATTGACGGCAAGGTCATGAGTGCCAGCACACAGCCCCGGCTTGCTGGCCGCCAACCCTCCTTCCGCGGTGGGGTGGTCCGGGTGACGACCTGGCCCCGCGCGCAGTGTGCGGGGCAAGCGCGGATCCCTCACTGAGCCTTCGGCTTCGGGATCCCCGAGGCCTCCGGAGGCTTGGTCATGTCCGTTCTCACCCGGATTCCGCAGATCGTCGGCGCCGACGTCCCCGTGCCCGTCAAGGGGGGCGTCGCGCCCTACGCGAACTTCGACTACGCCGCCTCCGCGCCCTGTCTGGAGGCCGTGCAGGACGCCGTGGCCAGGGCGCTGCCCTACTACAGCAGCGTCCACCGGGGCGCGGGCTACGCCTCCCAGGTCACCACCCGGGCCTACGAGCAGGCGCGCGAGACCGTCCGGGGGTTCCTCGGCGGGCCGCAGGCGGTCGTGTTCGTCCGCAACACCACCGACGCGTTCAACCTGCTGGCCAGGGCGCTGCCGTCCGGGACGTCCGTGGTCGTGTTCGAGTCCGAGCACCACGCCACCCAGCTTCCGTGGCGCAACGCCGTCCGGCTGCCCGCGCCGGGCTCGCCCGACGAGGCGCTGCGGGCGGCCGCCGAGGCGCTGCGCTCCTGCCCGTCCGGGCCGCGGCTGCTGGTCGTGACGGCCGCCTCCAACGTGACCGGCGAACTGTGGCCGATCGCCGAACTGGCCGAGGTCGCCCACCGCTGCGGTGCCCGGATCGCGGTCGACGCCGCCCAGCTCGCCCCGCACCGGCCCCTCGACGCGAAGAACCTCGACTACGTGGCGTTCTCCGGCCACAAGCTGTACGCGCCGTTCGGGGCGGGCGTCCTCGCCGGCCGGGCCGACTGGCTTCGCGCCGCCGACCCCTACCTGCGCGGCGGCGGCGCCAGCAAGCACGTCGGCGAGGCCGGGACGGTCGAATGGGCCGGCGACGCCGAGCAGCGGCACGAGGCCGGGACCCCGAACGTGCTGGGCGCGATCGCCCTGGCCGCGGCCTGCGAGACCCTCCGCGACTGGGACGTCCTGGTCGCCGAGGAGGAGCGGCTCCTGGCCCGGCTCCGGTCGGGCCTCGCCTCGATCCCGGCCGTCCGCGAGCTCGGCCTGTGGGGGCCCGGCCATCCGCGCGTCGGCATCGTCTCCTTCGTCGTCGCCGGGCACCCGGCCCGCGCGGTCGCCGAGCACCTGTCCGACGAGCACGGCATCGGCGTCAGGGACGGCAAGTTCTGCGCCCACCCGCTGGTCCGGCGGCTGGTCGGCGCGGGCGAGGGCGGCTGCGACGGCCCCGAGGGCACGGCCGTGCGCGCCAGCATCGGCATCGGCACCACCGACGAGCACATCGACCGGCTCGTCGCGGCCCTGCGCGCCTTCGCCGGGTAATCTCCCCGATCATGGATTCCTGGACGACGCTCGACGACCTGGCCGCCGCCCGTGAACGGTTCGCGGCGGCCCTGCCGGGCTGGCGGCCGCCGTCCGTCCACGCGATCGGGCTGGCCACGGCCGACGCGACCGACTTCCTCATCGTGAACAAGGGCGCGGCGCTCACCGCGGTGGTGCTGTCCACGGTCTGCGGGCACCGGTCGGGGACGGCCTCCTACACACTGACCGAGGAGCGGCTCGACGCGGCGATCGCGCTGCTCGCCCCCGCCGAGGCCTGCACCGAGGTCGGCCATCCGAACATGCGGGTGTGGCGGTCGATCCGCGCGACCCCGCTGCCCGCGGGCACGACGATCGTCGCGGTGTTCATCGACGACGATCTCCAGGTGGAGCGGCTGCGCGCCGAGCCGGCCGTCAGCTGAGGACGTTCTTCGGCAGCCCCGGCCCGGTCTCGCGGGGCTGCCACTCGCGCGGATAGCCGAGCGACACCTCCTTGAACGGCACCCCGTCGTAGACGGTGTCGCGCGGGATGTGGAGATGGCCGTAAACCATCGCGGCGACGTTGAACCGCAGATGCCACTCCTTGGTGAGCTCGGTGCCGCACCACTGCGCGAACTCCGGGTACCACAGGACGTCCGTGGGCGTCCGGACCGTCGGGTAGTGGTTGACCAGGACGAGCGGGATCTCCGGGTCGCATCCGGCCAGCCTCCGCTCGGTCGCGGCGACCCGCGCCTCGCACCACGCCTGCCGCGACGGGTAGGGGTCCGGATGCAGGAGCCGTTCGTCGTTGCAGACGATCCCGGTGCCCATCGCGTACTCCATGCCCTCCTCAGGAGTGGCGCAGCCGGGCGGAAGCCACGAGTAGTCGTAGAGCAGGAACATCGGGACGATCCGAACGGTCCTGCCCTCGAATGTCGCGACCGGATAGGGGTCCTCGGGGGTGAGCACGCCCAGCCGGCGGCAGAGCGCGACGAGATGCTCGTAGCGCGCGACACCCCTCGCACCGGCGGCGTCGTCGTTGACCGTCCACAGGTCGTGGTTGCCCGGCACCCACACGACCTGGGCGAACCGGTCCTTCAGAAGGGTCAGCGTCCACTCGATGTCGGCGACCTTGTCCGCGACGTCCCCGGCCACGAGCAGCCAGTCGTCGGGGCCGGTCGGCGTCAGCCCCTCGACCACCTCCCGGTTCTCCCGATAGGAAACATGCAGATCGCTGACGGCCAGAAGTCTCCCCACCCCCTCATTCTGGACGCTGACCGGGCCGATCGACCACAGAGATCCGCACCACGTCCTCCTCCCACCGGAGCCCGCCGTACTCCTCGGTCTTGACCCCCCGCAGGGCCCCAGGTAGGCGAGCGTCCGCAGGGCAGTGCGCGCACCATTTCTTGCCAGTAAGGCGGGGGAGGGTTCCGGAATTCTTTCTCAGAGGGGTGAGCGTTCCCAGGTGCCGTCGGCCTGGAGCCAGGACTGGTGGCCGGGAGGGAGGTCGGCGAAGGGGATGACCTGGGGGTGCTCGCCGAGGATCCGGGCGAGGGGGACGAGGGTGACGTCCTGGTCGGTGATCGGGCCGCCGTCGAGGAACTGCCAGTGTCCGTCGGTGTCGTGGACGATGCCGCAGACCTCGTTTCCCGCCTGCACGCTGTTCCCCGCCTGCACGCTGGTGCCGGACAGGACGCGTCCGAGGGTGGCGACGGGGTCGGCGGGGGTGGTGGCGGGGTAGGGCCAGGGGGTGAGGGCGGGAAGGTGCAGCCACATGCTCGGCGGGTGTTCCTCGCGGGGAATCCGCAGGTGGGGCTGGAGGCCGTCCTGGTCGGGCCAGACAGCCTGGAGGACGGGGACGGGGACAGGGACGGGGACAGGGACGGGGGCGCGGTAGAAGGCGTTGAGCCGGCCGAACAGGCCGTTCCAGCTCGGGTCGGCGGGTTCGAGGTCGAGGGGCAGGCCGACGTCCGCTCCTGTCGCGAGCTCGTCGAGGATCCACTGCATGTCCTCGATGGGCAGGCCGAACATCGCCAGCTCGGGACGGTCGAAGGTGTGCCGGAGGCCGATGGTGAAAGCCCAGGCGGGCTGTTCCCGGACGCCGACGACGCTCCAGCCGTGCTCACGCACCCTGGCGGCGATGCCCTCGTCGGCGGCTCCGATGTCGTTTCCGCAGATCACACAGCCACAGCTCATGATCGGCGAGGTTACCGGAGCGGCCCGTCACCGGGGCGGCGATGGGGCCGTCCGGGAGTTGTCCACAGGCTGGGGCGCCACCGGTGGGCGGCTGTGATCCGGCACCGGGTTTTCCCACAGGCTGTGGATATCTTGCCTGTGGATTTCGCGAGACCGATAGCCGAGGACGCCGGACGGCCGGGCCCGGACGGCCAGGCACTCGGCCGTGGCGACGGCCGGATCGGCTCGGCGGAGGCCGGTCCGATCCGCTGTTCGGACGCCTGGCGGAACGCGCGTTCCGGTGCCTGGTCCACCGGCGTCGTCCGTGCGGGATCGGGACGTCGCGGCGCCTTACACCCTGGCAGCAGGGGGTGGAGTGGTCGTTGTGCATGCTCCGCGTGCCCCCGCCGGATCGTCGGCGGGGATGCGGAAGGGCACGGATTTCCGTGGGCGGGAGAACGGGAATGGGCGTGACGGACGACCGGCGGAGTAGACGCGTCGGCGAGGGTAACGGCGGTGATGGAGAGGACCCGATCGGGTCCGGGCGGAGAAGGTGTTCTGGGGATTCCGGGCCGCAGGTTATCCACAGGGCTGTGGACGACGGCCCCTCTGAGGGGCTCGAAAGGTGCGGTGTGCCGATCTTAGGGGCGTCCGGGCCGCCCCGTCCCCGAGACGCGCCGACTCGGCATGGATCGTTCTTCTGACAGTGCCGTGACCCTTTTGGCGGGCTCTGTCGCGTGCTAGGAACGGAGATGGCCCAAGCAAGCGATCGGTCAGGAGACGGCATGCCCGACATCGACCTCGTCGACCAGGACGCCTACGCGAGCGGCGGAGTGCCGCACGAGCAGCTGGCCTGGCTACGGCGGCACGAGCCGGTCTACTGGCACCACGGCGAGCCCGAGCGCGGCTATCCCGGATTCTGGGCGATCACCCGGCACGAGGACGTCACCTACGTGTCCCGCCACCCCGAGCTGTTCTCCTCCCACACCCGGCTGGCCCTGTTCGACGAGGCGCCTCCCGAGCACGTCGCGATGCAGCAGATGATGATGCTCAACCAGGACCCGCCGGACCACACCCGCAAGCGCGGCTTCGTGAACCGCGGCTTCACCCCGCGCGCGATCGGCCTGCTCGCCGAGCACGTCCGCGACATCGCACGGCAGCTCGTCGCCGAGGTCGGCCCCGGCGCGGACTTCGTCCACGACATCGCCGCGCCGCTCCCGCTCTACGTGATCTGCGAGCTGCTCGGCGCGCCCGTCGAGGACCGGGAGAAGATCTTCAACTGGTCGAACAAGATGATCGGGTTCGACGATCCCGAGTTCCAGCTCACCCCCGAGGACGGCCAGGAGGCCGCCGCCCAGATCTACGCCTACGCCCACGAGCTGGCGGCCGAGCGGGCCGGCAGTCCCCGCGACGACATCGTGACGAAGCTTCTCGAACCGGACGGCAAGGGCGACCGGCTGTCCACCGACGAGTTCGACCTGTTCGTCCTGCTGCTGATGGTCGCGGGCAACGAGACCACCAGGAACGCGGCGTCGGGCGGCATGCAGGCCTTCTTCGACCACCCCGGCGAGTGGCAGCGGCTGCTCGCCGACCGCTCCCTCACCCGGACGGCCGTCGACGAGATCGTCCGCTGGGTCACCCCGGTCAACCTGTTCCGCCGCACCGCGACCCAGGACGTCGAGCTGCGCGGCCAGAAGATCCGCGAGGGCGACAAGGTCGTGGTCTTCTACAGCTCCGCCAACCGCGACGAGGCGGTTTTCACCGACCCCGGCGTGTTCGACATCGGCCGCGACCCCAATCCCCACCTGGGCTTCGGTGGCGGAGGCCCGCACTTCTGCCTCGGCGCCCACCTCGCCAGGCTCGAGCTGATGGTCCTGTTCGAGACCCTCGCCGACCTGCTCCCCGACATCGCTCCGAGCGGCCCGGCCCGCCGTCTGCGCTCCAACTTCATCAACGGCATCAAATCCCTGCCGCTGCGCTGAGCGGACCTCAGGCGGTGACCGCCCTGAGGTCGCGGGAGAACAGGCGGGTGAGGGCGGTCTCGGTGGCGGCGTCGGCGGGGAAGTAGGTGAGGATCCGGACGTCGTCGAGGGTCAGGGTCTCGTAGGCGAGCCGCAGTTCGCCGACGCGGGGATGGACCTGGCGCTCGACGCCGTTCCGGACGGACACCGGCGGAGTCCCGGCCAGGTAGCGGCGGGTGAAGGCGGCGCCGCCCCGGATCGTGAGGTCGTCGACCAGCTCGCCGAGTTCGGGATCGGCCGGCGAGCAGGCATGGCGCAGGGCCGCGATGACGTCGTCGGCGGCGCGCTCCCAGTCGGGATAGGACTCGCGGGCCCGCGGATCGGTGAAGACGTAGCGGATGATGTTGCCCGTCTCGACGACGGGCCCGGCGAGCAGCTCGTAGGCCTCGGTGTGGGCGATGACGTCGCCGAGCCGGTTCAGCACGAGGGCCGGTGTCGGCTCCAGCCGGTCGAGCAGGGTCCTGATCGTCGGACGGACCTCGGTGACCACGGGCTGGGCGCCGGGGCATCGCATGAACGCGTCACCGGTGGCGGCCTTCGCGGCGAACCGCAGGAAGAGCCGGTCGTCGTGGTCGAGGCGCAGCGCGTCGGCGAGGGCGCCGAGCACCTGCGGGGACGGGTTGCGGTCGCGGCCCTGCTCCAGCCGGGTCAGGTACTCGACGCTGATGTCGGCCAGCAGGGCGACCTCGCTGCGCCGCAGTCCCGGAGTCCTGCGCCGGTCGCCGGCGGGCAGCCCGACCTCGGCCGGGCTGAGCGCTTCGCGGCGGGCCCGCAGGAACCGGCTCATCTCGTTGTCGCTCACGGTGTTCACGCTACTCGCGAGGCCTCCGCCCAGCATGGCCCTGCGGGGGCCAGCCTCGGCCCGGCCTCCCTGGGCCGCGCCGATCGCGGCAGCGTGGGGTCCATGAGCGACAACGAACTCCGCCTGGCCGTCATCATCTCCAGCGTCCGCGACGGCCGGTACGCCCCGCTGGTCGCCGGCTGGTTCCTCGACCACGCCGCCGACTCGGCCTTCGAGCTGGACGTCATCGACCTCATCGACGTCGACCTGCCCCTGAACACGCCCGCGCACGGCGGCGAGGCGTCCGACCGGGCCAAGGCCGCCCTCGCCGACGTCACCCCGGTCCTGGAGCGGGCCGACGCCTTCATCGTCATCACCCCCGAGTACAACCACAGCTATCCGGCCGCGCTGAAGAACCTCATCGACTGGCACTCCACGCAGTGGCAGGCCAAGCCCGTCGGGATCGTCTCCTACGGCGGGTTCTCCGGCGGCATCCGCGCGACCGAGCACCTGCGGCACGTCTTCGCCGAGCTGCACGCCGTCACCCTCAGGGACGCCGTCAGCATCCCGGCCGCCTACGCCGCCTTCGACGAGGACGGCCGGATGAAGGAGCCCGAGGTCCAGAACACGTTCGCCAAGGCGCTGATGGTCCAGCTCGACTGGTGGGCCCGCGCCCTCAGGGACGCCCGCACCGCCCGCCCGTTCCAGCTCTCCTGATCGGGGGACGGGCCCCGTCCGTTTCCCCTCCGTCCATTCCCCATTGACCTGTGTCAGAGGCGAACTTACACTTCGCTGGCGGGCTCCTGACTCATCATCTGAAATTGCGGGAGTGACACAGAGGGGGAGTGGATGGCCTCCACTTACGATTTGATCGTCGTCGGCGGAGGCATCGTTGGATGCGGAATAGTGGAGCGGTTGCGGGGTGAACTTTCCCGCGTCTGCCTGGTCGAACAGGGTCCTCGGCTGGGGAGCGGGGCCTCGTCGGCGGCCATTGGCGGCATCAATCCGCATCTCGGCGATGATTGCATGGGACCGCTGGGACTCATGGCACAACACAGCCGCGAGCTATTTCCCGCATGGATCGACAGAATCGCATCGGTGTCCGAAAGAGCGATTCCCCTGCTGCCCACCGGTCTTCTCCAGGTCGCCGCCGACGAAAAGGAACTCGACCGTCTCGCCAACGAGGTGATGCCGGTTCTCGCCGGGCGCGGCCTCGGTGCGGAGCTCCTCGACGCCCGTCAGGCCCGCGCCAAGGAGCCGCTGCTGGGCCCGGGTGTCGCGGGCGGCCTCTTCCAGCCCGCGGACCTGGCCGTGGAACCCCCGCTGATCATGGACGCCCTGTCCCGGATCCTGACCGGCCCCGGCGGTCCCGAGCTGTTGCTCGACACGACCGTCACCGCGGTCGAAACCGGCGCCGCCGACGTCACCGTGGTCCTCGCCGACGGACGCACCCTGACCGCGGACCGGGTCGTGATCGCCGCCGGCCATCTCAGCCGCCACCTGCTCGGCCTGCCGGAGGACGTCCTGTTCCCGATCAAGGGCCAGGCCCTGGAGTTCGCCCCGAGGCCGGGACGCGCCCTGTCGGTGCAGTGCGACTCCCTGGTCGTCGACGACGCGGGCGAACACGTCGTTTTCGCGGTGCCCCGCCCCGACGGACGCATCGCCGCGGGCGTCACTTTCGAGGTGGGGGTCGACGACACCGTGCCCACGGAGGAGGCCCGCCGGACCAACCTGCACCATCTGTCCCTGATCTTCGGCGACCTGGCGAGCGCCCCCGTGACCAGGGTCTGGGCCGGGATCCGCCCCGGCACCCGCGACGCCGTCCCCGTCCTCGGCCATGTCGACGCCGACCGGCGGATCCTCGCGGCCACCGGCCACTACGGCATGGGCATCACCCTCGCCCCCGTGACGATCGACCTCGCCGCGAAGCTGCTGCTCGGCCTGCCGGTCACCGACGACGATCAGCGGGACCTCGACATCACCCGGCCGGACCGTTTCGACCAGGGCGGCCCGTCCTGGGCCCGGCCCACGATCTGACCGTCGGCCCGGGGCGTCAGAGGAACGGGGCGTCACAGGAGCGAGGCGGCCTCGCGGGCGCAGCCCCAGGCGAGCGTGACGCCCGACCCGCCGTGGCCGTAATTATGGATGACCGGAATCCCGTCGTGGATCACCCGCTCGAGGCGGACGTGCGGTCGCGCCGGCCGTAGCCCCACCCGGTGTTCGATCACCTTCGCCTCGCCCAGCCGCGGCTCGATCTCCACACACCGATCGATGATCTCCTGCCCGACGGAGGGGTCGGGGGTGAGGTCGGTGCGGTCGGCGATGACGGATCCGCCGAGGATGACCTTGTCTCCGTGACAGATGAAATAGGTGGGCGAGTCGGACTCTGGATAGTCGGAGAAGAACCCTTCGATTCCAGGGTTGTCCATTACGACGAGTTGTCCCCAGAGTGGCTGGAGTTCCGCGTCTGGAACCAGTTCCCTGGACCCGAGACCGGTGCAGTTCACAACGGTCTGCCCACGGCCCGCGATCTCCGTGAAATCGGTGGTGGGCCGGGGAAGAAGTTCAATCTTCACGTCGAGTTCGGTGAGCCGATCGGCGAGATATCGCAGATATACAGGCATGTCGATGATCGGTACCCGATAGCGCCAGCCCGACCGAAAACCCGCCGGTAGTTCGGAGACGTCGCAGAGCCCGAAGTCGGGCAGCTTGGCGATCCAGTCGCTCGGCTCGAACCGATGGCGACCCGCCTCGATCCCGGTTACCATGGCGACACCGGAACCCGGGACTGCGCTGATGCCCTCGAAATCCTCCAGGCTGCGCATGCTCCAGGTGAGCACCCGGGGATCAGGCGAGAAGTACGGGCCCCACAGGGCGCCTGCGATCGCGGACGTGGTCCGGCCGGGCGGTTGGTCGCTGAGAACCCTGACCGTAATGCCAGATTCGGCCAAAACGGCGGCAGTTGTCAGTCCGATGACTCCCGCCCCCAGCACGACTACCTCTGAAGATCGCATACGAGAGTCTGGCTTTCACGCGGGGAAAGTGATTACGATGGAACATTGGTCGCGCAGCCAGGAGGCCACGCTGTTCAGACATTATCATCTGCCTTCAAGTCTGCAGGAGTATCTGCCAGACCGGAATGAGCCGGTTGATCGTTGGCTCCAGGCGGAGAACGCGTCCAATGTCGACACCGTTGTGGCCACGATAGGCGATATTTGCGATGTCCCGCCGGAATTTCTGGTGGATCCCTTCGCCGGCGGCGGCAGTGTCGCCGTCGCGGCGCGCAAAATGGGAGTTCCGTTCTTCGGGATGGAGATCGACCCCGCCCTCGCCTGTGCCTGTATCGCCAAGATCACGGACGGTCCGGTCGCCGAGGGCTGCCTGAAGGTCGTGGGCACGATCCGTGACGCCATGGGCCGCCCGTTCGGCCATGACGAGGTCGCCGCCGACCAGAACCGCGCCAATCCCGTCGTCCCCGGCAGCCGCGTCCTGTGCGCCGACGGCACCGACCCCGAGTCCTGGAAGCGGCTCGACCCGCCCGCCCGCGGGCACGCGGTGATCTACACCTCGCCGCCGTTCGGCGTCTCCTCGCCCCGGGTCGTCCTGCCCGCGGTGGTCCGCCGCGACGCGCTCAAGGCGCTCGACGAGGGCCGGGTCCTGCTGCCGTCCGAGCCGCCGGCGGAGTTCCCCGACTACCTCAGCATCGCGATGGGCGCACTGTCGCTGGCGGTCCGAGGGCTGGAGAGCGCCACGCTGATCGTCGAGCACGAGCCCGACGACCAGGGCGCCGACTCCCGCCGGACGCTGGCCGAGAGCCTCGAGACGGGGCTCGGCCGCAAGGTCCGCGACGTCCGGGTGCTCGAGACGCGGGCCTTCTCCCGGCGCGGGCCGTTCTCGCTGATCGTCTGCGAGGTCGCATGACGACGGTACTCGTGACGGGCGCCAAGCTCGTCCCGGCCGAGGCACTGGACCTCATCGAGAGCCGCGGCTACACCGTCCGGCATCTGGCCGAGAACAAGCTCACCGACGGCGAGCTCGACAAGGCCCTCCACGACGTCGCCGGGTACCTGATCGGCGGCGAGGAGGAGCTGACGGCCGAGCACCTGTCCGACCACGCCGCGACGCTCCGCGCGATCGCCTTCGTCGGCACCGACTTCAGGGCGTTCGTGCCCGGCTGGCAGCGCGCCTTCGATCTCGGCATCCCCCTCATCAACTGCCCGGGCGCCAACGCGACCTCGGTCGCCGAGTACACCGCGCTGCTCCTGCTCATGATGGCCAGGCCGATCGCCGACCAGCCGCTGACCGCCGACGGCTCCGTGCCCCCGGCCCCCGCGCAGGGCATGGAGCTGGCCGGACGCACCCTGGGTATCGTCGGTCTCGGCCGGATCGGCTCGCGGGTCGCCTCGATCGCGGCGGGCTTCGGGATGAACGTCGTCTACAGCGGCCGCCACGAGGTGCCGGGCTCACCGCTGCGGTACGTGGACCAGTCCGAGCTGTTCCGGACCTCCGACGTGGTGTCGCTGCACCGGCCCGGTCTCGCGCACGGCGAGCCCGCGATCGTCGGCGCCCACGAGCTGGGGCTGATGCGGCCCGGCGGCATCCTCATCAACGCGGGCCACTACGACCTGGTCGATCCCGTCGCGCTCGCCGAAGCGATCTCGGGGAAGGGCGTCCGGGCGGCGTTCGACGGGATCGGCGCGGGCCGCGAGTGGCGCGAGCTGCTGCGCTACCCGCACGACAGGTTCCTCGCGCTGCCGCAGATGGGCTACCTCACCTCCGACGCCAACCGGCGGGCCGGCCTGATGGCGGCGACCGCGGTCTGCGACGTCCTCGACGGAGGCACCAGCCCGCTGGTGAACAACCCGGGCCATCAGGCCTCGGCGGCCCGGTCGGCCTCGTCGACCCGGGGCACGTAGGGCATCGCCGAGTCCCACAGCGCGTTGAAGTGGCGGCTGCGCTGCTCGATCGCCTCCGGATCGAGCGCCAGCCGCGTCGTCAGGAACGTCGGACGGTGGTCGGGCAGCCAGGCGGCCGAGTTGACCTCGTAGCTGACGGTGCCGTCGAACAGGATGATGTCGAACATCTGCTGCGGCGTCCCCGCCACCATCGAGGGGTTGAGCAGCCGCACCTCGATGCCCATCTGCTCCTGGAGCGCGCACAGCCGGGAGAACTGCCCGTCGCCGTAGGCGTCGTCGGTGCGGTCGAGCACGAACACGCGGCGCACCCGCACCCCGCGCTTGACCGCCTCCTTCTGGTAGTCGAGGTAGCGGCGGCCCAGGTCGGTCATCCAGAATCCGCCGTGGCCCTCGACGCCGGCGTCGACCATGCCGAGGCTGACGGCGTCGAGCGAGCGGGACGCCTGCCGGGTGAGCGCGAGCATCCAGTCGCGGTCCTCGCCGTCGTAGAAGACCATGCTTCCGTCGCCGAGCTCCTTGAGGAACCGGGAGACCCTGCCGATCTCGGACTGGGCCATGGCGAAGATGAGATCGGGCGCGCCCTTGATGCGGGTGGAGTTCCGGACGAGATTGGTGATCTCGTGGGTGTGCATGACCGACTCCTCGACGAGCCCGTAGAGCTCCGTCGCCTCACTGATCTTGGAGAAGCCCTCCTGGACCAGCCGGGTCGTCGACTCGTGGTGGCGGGCCAGGCGCATCTCCATCGACTCGACGCGCTTCTCGAACTCCCAGATGAACTGGACGACCAGGACCACGCTGCCGATCAGGACCGACAGCGTGATCTGCCAGGCCTGGTCGGTGTCGAACTGGTTGGTCGAGAAGTAGGTGAGGGCGCCGATGCCCCCGGTGGTGATCGCCTTGACGAGCACCGACGATCGGTGGGAACTACGCTCTCCGGAGGGCTGGCTCATCGGCATCCGCTCTGTAGCCGTCGGAGGCCGCGCTCAGCATGGTCACCGTGTTCAGCGCCAGCTGATCGCGCACCCTGTGGACCGACAGATCCCACTGCCGGGTGAAGCCCTGGGCCCGGTCGAGCGTCGCCCACAGGGGCATCAGCTCGGGCTTGACCCGCGCCGCGGGCATCCAGTGGTGCAGGACATGGTCGATGACGGGACGGACCAGCGGCAGCATCTTCGCGGGCGGGCCGGAGCCGAGCTGGGCGCGTTCGAGGATCTCCTCGACGGTGCTGAGCAGCCAGTCGTGCAGCGCGAGATCCTCGACGAGATCGATGACGTCGTCGAGGCCGTGGTCGGGGAGGGCCAGCCTGAGCAGCCGGGTGCCGTCCCCGAGGATCTTGAACCGGAAGAGCTCCCCGCCGCCCTTCTCCGGACGCTGGAACGCCCATCTCCAGGAACCGCGGCGCGCCCTGACCGGGAGGACCCCGTCGAGCATCGGGGAGTTCTGGACCCCGTTCATCTGCTGTTCGGCGATGATCCCGACTTCGATGCCGCGGGAGCCCCGCTCGGATTCGGCGAATCCCGCGGCGGCGTCCTCGGCGTTGAGCTTTCCCAGGGTCTCGACCACTCCGGGATGGGACAGGTAGTGCGACCAGGCCTGCCGGTTGCCCGATCCGGCCCTGACGATCTCGGCGTAGGAGCAGGCCTGCAGGATCCGTCCGCCGGTGAGGGTGACCCGGGAGGCGACGGTGCCGACCGCGCGGGTGCGGCGGCCGTTGAGCGAGGGGAGCACGCAGTCGATCCCGGTCAGCGGCTCGGGGGAGACGGCGTAGGCGCGGGGCCGTGAGGCGCTGCGCACCTGCTCACCGGGGACGAGTTCGAGCAGGATCAGAGCCGCTTCGAGCGACAGGGCCCGCGAGTGGCTGAGGAACCCCGTCCTGACCTCGCCGACCGCGAGGTCGCCCTCAGATGCCGTCCGAGAAGACATGAGAGACCCTTCGCACGATGTCGTCGGGCAGCTCGACGTTCTGCGCCGCCGCCTGCTGCCGCACCTGGGCGGCGACCACCGGATCGATGGCCACCCGGCCGAGGATCATCCTCACGGCCGCCTCGACGTCCGAGAACCTGGTCTCCAGGACGGTCATGGTCCGGAAGGCGTAGAACGGCTGGGCCCGTTCGCCGAGCTTGATCACCGCGGGGAGTTCCGACCACGCGTCGGGGTAGGGGCCCTTCCACTGATCGGGAGTGACGATCGCCTTGCCCTGGTGCCGCAGCAGCCCCAGCCGCAGGAGCTGCCAGACGGCGGACAGGAACGCGCACGACCAGCGGCGTTCGCCGTCGAGGGGGTTGTCCCACAGCTGGACGTCGAGGCAGACCGAGTGCGCGAGCGCCCCGTTCTCCTTGGGCGGTGCCCAGCGGCGGCCGGCCATCGCCTGGTTCAGCGAGGTCCGCATCCCCTCGGCGTTGGTGAGCCAGCCGGTCTCGTGGGCGGGCGGCCTGCTGCCGTTCGCGCCCTGCGGCGGATCCGGGACGACGCGCGCCATGACCAGGGAGGCGGGGGAGACACCGCCGGCCTCGGCGCAACCGGACTCGCGGGCCAGGTAGTCGATGACGATGCCCTCGGCGGAGGCCGCCTCGATCAGCTCGGGGATCAGCTCGGCGGGACTTCTGATCTTGCTGAAGTACTCGTCGACCAGGAAGCAGGTGCTCACCCGCTGCCCGGCATGTCGGGTCAGGAGGAAGTCCGTCCAGGGTTTGATCTTGGCGAAGTGCTCCCGGATCCTCTCCGGGTGGAGGAGGTCCTCCATGTAGAGATGCCCGAGTTCGATCGACAGATGCGACCGGGGAACGAGTTCCACCCGCGGCCGCGCCGTGACGACCTCGACCTCGATCTCGGGGCTGCTCACAGGCGTGACCAGGCGTCGGTTCCCCACACGTCGCGGGCCAGCCGCTGGAAGGCCTCGACGGTGACGGCGTTGGCGACGTCGTCGTGGACGTCCTTGTCGGTGAGGAGCTGCTCGCGCCACTGGAGCATCGGGTCGAGCGGGACGGTCGCGATGACCGAGCTCCGCCCGAGTTCCAGCTCGATCGCCCGCTCGTTGAGGTCGGCGTTGACGCGCTGGAGCCAGGCCTCCTGGGTGGCGCGCAGGCCCAGCGTGCCCTCGGAGTCCGGGGTGACGACGGCGGTCCTGACGAAGCGGATCATGTCGCGCATCTCGTCCTCGGTGTGACCGTGCAGCATGCCCACGTCGATGAGGCCGCGTTCGCCGTAGACCAGGCCGGCCGCCGCCGACACGTGCTGCCGGGTCCAGCGGTGGAAGACGAGCCAGCGCACGCCCATCGCCTGGACCTTGGCGTTCTTGGTGGCCGTCAGGACCATCTCGGCCGCGTGGGAGCGGCCGGCGCTCAGGTCCATGATGATCAGGTCGAACTCCTCGCGGAGCCGGAGCAGCAGGTTGACGCAGCGTTCGACGACGTCGTCGTCCATGTTGAACTCGCCGCCGCCGATGTCGCCGGGGAAGAGCACCAGCCGCCCCGCGCCGCCGGGTTTCGGGCCGAGGGAGCGGGGATTGCCCTCCCGCCACACGTCGAGTTCGTGCGGTTTGACCAGATCCCCCTGGAGGTACTGGTGCAGGCCTCCGTCCTTGGTGCCGTGGGTGGCGTCCTCGATGCCGAAGATCGCACCCGAGGTCGGCGAGCCGAAGTCGAAGTCGAGATAGCAGACGTCCTCGCCGCTCAGCGCCCGCCGGTAGGCGATGTTGCAGGAGGTCACGGAGCGTCCGGTGCCGCCCTTGTCCGATGTGGAAATGACCAGCATGTCAGCCCGATCCCTCCTCGGCCTTTCTGCGGGCCACCTCCAGCTTGTCGAGGAGGCGGAGCACTTCGAGCGTCAGGGATTCGGAGGTTCCGGGCCGCTGGTAGAGGACCTCGCGCGCCCGGTCGAGCATGGTCTGCGCCTGGTCGAGCTCGTTGCGCAGCGGCCCGCGGGCGGCGATCGTGCTGTTCATGACCTCGAAGTCGAAGAGGTTGTTGGCCTCGTTCAGCAGGTCGCGGGCATGGCTGACGAGCGCGCTGCTCTGCGGCGGCCGGTCGTTGACGAGCTTGGTCGCGAAGACCAGGCACTCCACGATCCGCTCGGTGTAGTACCAGGAGGCGGAGGGGATCCTGGTGGGTTTCAGCAGGTGGGGGAAGATCTTCGACGGGTCGTCCCACAGGCCCTTGCCGTCGCCGCCGTCGATGCGCCGCAGGCTGAGATGCGACCAGATCGTGTCACCGAACTCGATGAGGGCGTCGCGCATCTCGGTGCTGCGGGCCATGCCCGCCAGCTTCAGCGCGCGCTTGAGGATGACGGCCGAATAGTCGGTGACCTGCCAGAGCAGCCGCTCCCCGTCGTCGCCCTCGATGTCCTCGCTGCCGACGAGCCGCATCGCGCTGCCGGGCTGGTGGAACCGCACCCCCCAGTCCGCGTCGGACGCGCGGCGGGTGATCCGGCCGCGCTGGGCGAGCTCCTCCAGGATGCGGAGCAGCCGGCTCAGGTCGGCGTCGGACGCCCGCCGGTTCTCCAGTTCCTGGACGACCATCGAGGTGACCAGGAGGCTGTAGTAGTCGGACTCGCGTCCGTCCGTGGTCTTCCACGGGATGTCCTCCAGCGGCCACCGGTCGTTGCCGAAGGTCGCGATGATGGCCCAGTAGCGCTGGGTCAGCTCCCAGCGCAGGCGGAGGGCGGCCGACAGTCGCAGCTGCTCCTCGTTGAGCAGGCGGAGGACGACGGTGCGTGAGGAGAACAGGTCGGCGATGCCGTCCAGTGCGTTGACCGTGAAGTACAGGAAGGGCGCGCTCTGGGCGTAGCCGTCGCGCTGCTTGCCGATGCCCGTGACGGCCTCGATCTCGGGGGCGTCCTTGACGACGCCCCAGCTCCAGCCGATTTCGAACAGCCGGTTGCGGTTGTCGAGCTCACTGGTCTGCCCGGAACCGATCGTGAAGTCGCGCACCGAGGCCCGGACGCCCTGGAGCTCCCGGTAGAGGTCCTCGACGACATGGCGGGGGGAGTCCCCGTACTGGTTCACCGAGCGGATCAGGGCCTTGCCCTCGTCGGACTCCGGGGTGAACACGTTGACCACGAAGCTGCGCAGCAGGCCGACCATCGCGGCCGTCAGCCGGACGCTGGCGATCGACTCCAGGTGCGCCAGCTTCTCCAGCAGGTCGGTGTTGCGGACCGAGCCGCGGAACACCTGGACGAAGCCGATGGTGTTCAGCATCAGCGAGACCGACATCGAGAACGAGTCGACCACGTCGAGGGCGGCCTGCGCCTCGGTCGGCGGCTTCTTCGGGTCGGGGCTCTGGAAGTAGCTGCCGCCGGAGAAGTAGGGCGTTCCGTCCTCGGTGTAGTGCTCGATGTACTCGATGAGGATGTCGGTGAGGGCCTGGGGGATCTCCAGCTCGTCGCCGAGGAGCTTGAGGGAGCCGAGGACGTCGTCCGCGGTCTGGTCCGGCTGGTCCACCCGGAAGATGGGGACGTCCGTGGCCGGGTACATGATGGCCAGCAGCTGCTCCGCGTCGCTGATGGAGTTCCGCGGGATCTCACTGCCCCAGGTCCACCGGCCCTCGCGCATCGAGGTCTCGACCACGGCACGCCAGATGCTGAGGAGCTGCTCGCGGGGCTGAATCCTCATGTAGGTCCGGCTCTCTGTGTTAGGTCACTTCTTCTTTCCACAGACCAACATCATTGCTGCATATCCGCGGCGGAGTTGTGTCACGGAGTCACACAGTCGATGGAGATCATATATCTCGGCCCATGATCCGAGGGGCTCCTCACATCGCTATCACGGATCCCCACGCCCGGGAAGTGCCGGTCACCGGCGGTAAAGGGGCTGCCGGGCTCGAGTACTTGCATAAAACCGGTGATAGCCACAGGTAATTCATCAATTCGTCCAGGGATCGCCTCTGCCGTGCAAGGCATCGTTCTGGCAGCGCGTCGTCCACCATCGAGATGGAGGGCGAGCCCGGTCCAGGCCGGTCATCATGCATCGAATCCATTCCCCTTTATCTGGCCATAGTGCTACAGAACGGACATGCGTGTTCCACGTGAAACGTGCGTGACCGGAGTCGAGTGATCTTGTTCTGGCGTTGTCGCTGGTGAGAGTTTCCCTCTGGAGGCGGCATCCCCACACGTTTGTTACCGACGGGGAGGTCTCGCTCGAATAATGCATCCGTAAGATCCGCTACCGGGGCCCCGGATCCCCGGGTGCCCGGTCCACCCCTCGAAACAGTGAGGTGTCATGCGGCGCTTTTTGCTCAGTACGACCGCGATCGCCGCCGTCGCGGCCGCCCTGCTCACGGTGCCCGCCGAAGCGGCTCCGACGCAGGCGAAGGAATACGTCGTCCTGTACGCGGAGGGGGCGAACCTCGGCACCGCCCGCGACGCGGTCAAGGCCGCCGGTGGCACGATCCTCAGCGAGAACGGCAAGCTGGGCGTCGCGACGGTCAAGACGACCGACGCCCGCTTCCTGGCCAAGGTCCGCACCTCGGGTTCGCTCTCCGGTGCGGCCGAGGACCGGGCCGTCGGTTACGTGCCGAAGGTCAAGCGCGCGGAGACCGCGGCGAACTCCGTGGAGAAGGTGCACGGCGACGGCGAGGCCCCGACGGTCGTCCACGACAAGAAGGCCGAGCCGCTCGACTCCCTCCAGTGGGACATGAAGCAGATCGACCTGCCCAAGGCGCACAAGTCCGAGCTCGGCTCGCGCAAGGTGCTCGTCGGCATCATGGACACCGGCGTCGACGCCTCCCACCCGGACATCAAGGACAACTTCGACTTCGACCTGAGCCGGAACTTCACCACGGACCTGCCGGCCGACGCCAACGGCACCGAGATCGACGGTTCCTGCGCGTCCGACCCGGACGGCTCCTGTGACGACCCGGCGACCGTCGACGAGAACGAGCACGGCACCCACGTGGCGTCGACCATCGCCTCGCCGATCAACGGCGAGGGCATCACCGGCGTCGCGCCGCGCAGCACGATCGTCAACCTGCGCACCGGCCAGGACTCCGGCTACTTCTTCCTCAAGCCGACCCTCGACGCCCTCGCCTACGCCGGCGACCACGGCATCGACGTCGTCAACATGTCGTACTACATCGACCCGTGGCTGTGGAACTGCGCCGCCAACCCGGCAGACAACGCCGACCAGCAGGCGCAGCAGCGGACCATCATCGACGCCACCAACCGCGCCCTGCGCTACGCCTACGACCACGGCGTGACGCTCATCGCGGCGGCCGGCAACGACCTGGTCGACTACACCAAGACCAACACCGACGGCTCCAGCCCGGACTTCGCGACCGTCCCCGGTGAGGACCCGCACCCGCGGACCGTCCCGGCGAGCTGCGTGTCCCAGCCGTCCGAGGGCGACCACGTCATCCCGGTCTCCTCGACGGGCATCAGCACCCGCAAGGCCTACTACTCCAGCTTCGGCAACGGCTACGTCGCCGTCGCGGCCCCCGGCGGCGACAAGGTCGACACCCCGGACCAGCGCGTCAACGACGCGGTCGGCATCTGGGCGGCCTACCCCGAGTCGGTCGGCCGCGAGGCCGGGACGATCGACGCGAACGGCAACCCCACGGTTCCGTTCGTGGTCAAGCAGGGCAAGGGCTACTACCAGTCGCTCCAGGGCACCTCGATGGCCGCTCCGCACGCCGTCGGCGTCGCCGCCCTGATCATCAGCCACTTCGGCAAGCGCGACCGCGTCAACGGCGGGCTCACCCTCCCGCCCGCGACCGTCGAGTCCAAGCTCCTCGGCACCGCGGTCCCGCACGCCTGCCCGACCCCGGCGACCTTCACCTACAACTGGTTCACGCGCGGCGGCACCGCGCAGAGCTCCACCCAGACCTGTGAGGGCACCCTCGAGCACAACGGCTTCTACGGCAACGGCATCATCAACGCCGCCAACGCCGTCTCCTAGTTCACAGCATCAAGACGAGGCCCGCGATCCACTCCGGATCGTGGGCCTCCTGCGTCGCAGATGGAGGAAGGAGGCCAGGGCCACCGCGGTGCAGGCGCCGCCCAGGGTCCAGTAGGTGTGGCGGCGGCGCGGGCTGACGGCCGTCCCGTCGTGGCCGAGGGCGCAGGGCATGACGTTCCCGGGGTTCTCCGGGTCGAAGTAGACGCAGCGGGAGAAGCGCGTCGACCAGAGCGGCGACCACTCCAGCGTCACCTCACGGGACTCGCCGGGCGACGGCTTGTAGGTGACGGTCGCGACCGCCGCGCCGGTCGGCGGCGACAGCTTCACGTGCTGGGACCCGCCGTAGGCGTCGAGCCGCTGCGTGCCGGTCGGCCGTCGAGCCAGGCCGCCGCCGCCAGCCCCCGAGGACGGCCACGGTGATCCGCCCCCGGTACCGCCCCAGAAACCCTTCCCTCAGCCCGGGCATCAGTGGGCCGGGCCGACGAAGATCCATTGCATGAACATCGGGCCGGTCTCCCGGAATCGTTCCAGGAGGAAAGGCCTAATTCCGACGGGCCGGAGAGGGCCCAGCGCTTATAGACGACACCGTTTGTTAGCGTTCCGGGCATGAGCGACATCCCGCGGAAGGCCGTGTCCCGTACCGCCAAGCTCGCCGCGCTCCCGCTGGGCTTCGCCGGCCGGACGGTCCTCGGCCTGGGCAAACGCACCATCGGACGGCCCGCGGAGGCCGTCGCCCTGGAGATCCAGCGCCGTACCGCCGACCAGATGTTCGCGGTGCTCGGCGAGCTCAAGGGCGGCGCGATGAAGGTCGGCCAGGTCATGTCGATCTTCGAGGCGGGCCTTCCGGACGAGCTCTCCGCCACGTTGCGCGCCGGGCTGACCCGCCTCCAGGAGGCGGCGCCCCCGATGCCCTCCGCCACCACCCGCAGGGTCATGGCCGACTCCTTCGGCCCCGGCTGGCGCGAGAGGTTCACGAGCTTCGACGAGAGCCCGGCCGCCGCCGCCTCCATCGGCCAGGTGCACAGGGCCGTCTGGCACGACGGCCGCGACGTCGCCGTCAAGGTGCAGTACCCCGGCGCCCGCGACGCCCTGATGAGCGACTTCAGGCAGATGTCCCGGCTCGGCCGGATCATCGCCCCGCTCTTCCCCGCCCTGGACCTGAAGCCGGTCATCGAGGGCCTGCGGGAACGCCTGGAGAAGGAGCTCGACTACGCCGACGAGGCCCGTCTGCAGAACGTCTTCCACGAGGCCTTCCGCGACGACCCCGACTACGTGATCCCGGCGGTCGTCGCCCAGTCCGGCGGCGTCCTGGTCACCGAATGGCTCGACGGCACCCCCCTCGCCGAGGTCATCGCCGGCACCGACCAGGAGGACAGGGACCGGGCCGGCCTGCTCCTCTTCCGTTTCCTCCTGGTCTCCCGCGTCCGCTGCGACCTGATCCACGTCGATCCCCACCCCGGCAACTTCCGCCTGATGCCCGACGGCCGTCTGGGCGTCCTCGACTTCGGCGGCGCCGCCGAAGTCCCTCCCGACCTGCAACGCTCCATCGCCCGTCTCCTGCGGATCGGCACCGCGGGCACCGGCGAGGACATGATCGTCGTCGCGGAGCAGGAGGGCCTGCTGCGCCCCGGCTCCGGCGTCGATCCCCGCGAACTCGAAGCGTTCATGGCCCCCCAGCTGGCCCCCCTCGCCCACGAGACCTTCCGCTTCACCCGCGCCTGGCTGAAGGAGGTCACCACCGGCAGCGTCTCGGTCGCCACCGACCTCCGCCCCGGCAGCCTCGCCCGCAAGCTGGGTCTTCCCCCGGCCTACCTCCCCCTGGCCCTCGCGATGTCGGCCTGTGAGGGAGTCCTCTGCCAGCTCGAGGCCGAAGCCCCCTATCGGGCCGAGGCCGTCGCCCATCTGCCCGGTTTCGCCGACGAACCGGTCTGACCTCCCTCGCCGTCGAGGAGGTCGAGGTAGAGGTTCAGGGCGGTGGCGCCCCGGAGCATCGAGCGTCCCTGGGCGGACAGGCGGCCGTGCCAGTCGTCCACGGTCGACGCGAGCGGGCCGATGCCACCGGCGGAGTGGATCCGGGCGATGAGGGGCGCGATCTGCTCCAGCAGGTGGCCGCCCCTTCTGAGCTGGTGGATCAGCCGGGCGTCCCGGACGTCGGACGCGCTGTAGATCCGGTAGCCCGTCCCGGGATCGCGGACCGGGCTGATCAGCCCCGCCTTCTCCCATGCGCGAAGCGTGGCGGGACGGAGGCCGAGGCTGCGGGCCAGCGGTCCGACGAAGGTCTCGCCGCCCTCCCGGGGCACCGGCGCGAGATCGCGGAGCGCGGCCTCCACGGCCTGGAGCGTCCGCCGGTCGTCGAGGAGCCGGGCATGGCTCTCGTCGACGAGCCGCAGCGCCTTCCCGAAGTCGCCCAGGTTGACGGCCCGCATGACGGCCGTCGCCGCCGCGTGGCCGTGCCCGGGAACGAGGGCGAGGAACGCCCGCAGGGCCTGCGCATGAAGCGGGGAGTAGCTGCGGTACCCGTTGAGGGTTCTCTCGGAGGCGGGCAGCACTCCGGCATCCTCATAATTCCTGATGGCCTGGGTGGACAGGCCGTGTTCCCGTGCCAGATCCACAGGCCTCATGGAGCAAAAGTTTACACCGGAAGTTCAACGATACCGTTGAAGATATGGACATCACGGACCTGACCCGTCCGCTCGACGGCCCGGCCGTCTCGGAGTTCCTGCGTTCCCTGCCCGCCCGGCCTCTGCTGCTGGGCCTGGGCGAGGCCAGGCACTTCGTCCAGGAACTGGGCGAACTGCGCAACGACCTCTTCCGCCATCTCGTCGAGCACGAGGGCTACCGCTCGTTCGCCATCGAGAGCGACTGCCTCAGAGCCCTTCTCGTGGACGACCACGTCACGAAGGGCACCGGCACCCTCGACGACGTCATGGAGCACGGCTTCAGCCACCGCTTCGGCACGATCCCGGCCAACCGCGCCCTCGTCCACTGGATGCGCGCCCACAACGAGTCCCACGAGGAGAAGCTCCGCTTCTTCGGCGTCGACGCCCCCCTGGAGTACTGGGCGGAGAGCCCGCGCCAGGCGCTCACCGCCCTCTACGACCTCCTGGAGGATCCCCTTCCGCACACCCGCGAGACCCTGGACGACCTCCTGGGCCCCGACGCCCGCTGGACGAACAGGGCCACCGTCATGGATCCGGCCCAGTCGATCGGCCGCACCCCCGAGGCCCGGCGCCTCCGCCTCATCGCCGACGACCTCACGGCCCTCCTGGAAACCCGGCTCCCCGCCCTGGCCCCGCACGACCGGGAACGAGCCGCCCTCTACGCCCGCACCGCCACCGGCCTGCTCCGCTACCACCACTGGATGGCCGACCCCTCCCCGCTCCGGATCTCCCACCTCTCGGCCCTCCGCGACGCCCAGATGGCCGCCAACCTCCAGGCCGCCGCCACCCACCACGGCCCCACCCTGGCCTACGCCCACAACCTCCACCTCCAGCGCACCATGAGCACCATGTCCCTGGGCCCCCACCCCCTGACCTGGTGGAGCGCTGGCGCCCTCGCCCGAACCCACCTGTCCCCCCGCTACGCCTTCCTGGCCACCTCCTTCGGAACCCTCGCCGGCGACGGCCCACCCCCCGGCACCCTCGAAGCCGTCCTCAGCACCCACCCCGCTTCCCGAACCCTCACTCCCACCCGATCCCTCACACTCCCCGCTCCCGTCCCGCCCCGGCGCCGTACCTCCGACCCCGCCTACTTCCCCCTGGACCCCACCCACCTCCATGACCCGGACGCCCTGATCCACCTCAGGTCCGCCACCCCCCAGGACCCAACCTGACCGAACCCCGGGCCACTAGCCTGTGATGGTGACCGACCTGGACGAGCTGATCGTGGCCGACGGCGCGGCGCTGCGTGCGTGGCTGATGGACAACCACGCTTCCTCTCCCGGCGTCTGGCTCGTCCTGACCAGGAAGGGCGGCTCCGTCACCACGCTTTCCTGGCAGCAGGCCGTCGACGAGGCCCTGTGCTTCGGCTGGATCGACGGGCAGGCCCGCAAGCGCGACGAGGAGAGCTCCTGGAGGCGGTTCACCCCGCGCCGGCCCCGCAGCGTCTGGTCCCAGCGGAACGTCGCCAACGTGGCCCGGCTGGAGGCGGCCGGCCTGATGCTGCCCGCCGGCCGAGCCGCGGTGGACGCCGCGAAGGCCGACGGGCGGTGGGCGGCCGCCTACGCGCCGCCGTCGGAGGCGGAGGTGCCGGCCGACCTGCGCGCCGCGATCGCCGCCGAACCGGCGGCGCAGGCGATGTTCGAGATGCTCACCAAGACCAACCGCTTCTCCCTCATCACCAGGGTCAACTCCGTCAAGCGGGCTGAGACGCGCGCCCGGAAGATCGCCGAATTCGTGGCGATGCTGGCGCGGCACGAGACGATGCACCCTCAGCGAGCCAGGCCGACGGACCCGCCGACATCGTGACCGGATTCCGCCGGACTCCTCAGCCGTATCGCTCGACGAGTGCGTTGCCGATCGAGACCAGGTGGTCCCGCACGGCCGGAGGGCCGGTCACTTCGAGCCATTCGACCAGCCCGGCGAGTTCACCGGCGATGGTGTGCTCGTCGTAGCCGCGGATCACGACGTCGATGCGTCCGTCGGCCTTGGTGCCTCCGATTTCGAGCCTGTCGCCGAAGCCGATCCGGAGTATGCCGATGCCGTGGGGCGCGCAGACGGCCTGAACCTCGAAGGGCGTTCGTCTGCGGTCGATCTCGTCGGCGATCTCGTGCCAGCTCGCGGCGAGGTCGAAGTCCTCGGGCCGGTGGACGGGATCGTGGGTCGCGTCGGCGGATCTCACGCGGTCGATCCGGAAGGTCCGCCGACCCGTCTCGGTGTGGCAGACGAGGTACCAGACCGGGCCCTTGGCGACGATGCCCAGCGGGTGGACGGTTCTCCGAGTCTCGGCGCCCTTGCCGTCGACGTAGCCGAGCCGTACCTGGACGCCGCGGATGACCGCGTCCTGGAGCGCGTCGAGGAAGGGCGGCGGCCGGAGCTCGACCCGGTTCGATCCCCATCGTCGCGGATCCATGACCAGGGATGACGCCGCCGCCTCGGCCTGGGCACGGAAGGGTTCCGGCAGGGCCTGGACGAGTTTGCGCAGCGCGGCCTTCACGGTCGGCGTCGCGGCCGAGGCCGGGCCGGCGACCAGGAACAGGGCGCGGGTCTCGCCCGCGGTCAGGCCCGACAGATCGGTGCGGGAGCCGCCCACCAGACGCCACCCGCCGCCCCGGCCCTGCGTGGAGTAGAGGGGCACCCCGGCCATGGCCAGGGCGTCGAGGTCGCGGCGGGCGGTGCGCTCGGAGACCTCCAGCTCCCGGGCGACCTCAGCCGCCGTGACCTGCTCGCGCCGCTGCAGCATGAGGAGGACGGCCACCAGCCGGTCGGTTCGCATACTGACCAAACTCTCACGGGAAACCGGTCATGAGGTGACCGGTTTCGGGAGGCAGGGTAGCGGCATGACCTCAACCGATTTCCCCGAGCCCACCCTCGTTCCGGTCAACGGTGTGGAACTCGAAGTCTTCGAAGCGGGCCGGGAGAACGCGGGAAGGCCCGTCGTGCTGTGCCACGGCTGGCCGGACCACGCCTTCACCTGGCGCCACCAGATGCCCGCCCTCGCCGCGGCGGGCTACCACGTCATCGCGCCGAACCAGCGGGGCTACGGCAACTCCTCCCGCCCGGCCGAGGTGACCGACTACGACATCGAACACCTGTCGGGTGATCTCGTCGCGCTCCTCGACCACTACGGATACGACGATGCGACCTTCGTCGGCCATGACTGGGGCGCCTTCGTCGTCTGGGGCCTGACCCTGCTGCACCCCGCCCGTGTCAGCAAGGTGATCAACCTGAGCCTGCCCTACCAGGAGCGCGGTGCGAAGCCGTGGATCGAGTCCATGGAAGCCGTGCTCGGCGGCGACTTCTACTTCGTCCACTTCAACCGGCGGCCGGGCGTCGCCGACGCCGTGTTCGAGGCCAACACCCTCCGGTTCCTCCGCAACCTGTACCGGAAGGACCAGCCCCCCGCGGCGCCCGAGCCCGGCATGGCGCTGATCAACCTCGCCCACGCGCCGACGCCCCTCGGCGAGCCCCTCATGAGCGACGGCGATCTGGCCGTCCTCGTCTCCGCCTTCGAGACCTCCGGGTTCACCGGCGGAATCAACTGGTACCGGAACCTCGACCGCAACTGGAGCCTCCTGGCGGCCGCGGAGCCGATCATCCACCAGCCCACCCTCATGATCTACGGCGCCCGCGACACCGTCGCAAGGTCCGAGACCCTGACGGATTTCGTACCCGACGCGGAAGTGATCAGCCTGGACTGCGGCCACTGGATCCAGCAGGAAAGGCCGGAAGAAACGAACCAGGCCATTCTCACCTGGCTGGACAAGCAGAACACCGCCTGACGATCAAAGGCCGGTTCCGAGTGATCTCAGAACCGGCCTTCGAGTTGGTCGGGGTGGCGGGATTCGAACCCACGGCCTCTTCGTCCCGAACGCTGGATCTACGGCTGCTAGGTCCGGCATGAGAGCCCACGGGCGTATCCGGTTGTCTCTGGCCGACCCCGGCTGTTCCTGCGCGTCGTCAGGCAGTTGGTCAGGCTTCCACAGCTGGTAGCCCTCAACCAGCGCGGCTGCTCTGCACCGACCTAAGGCGACCAGCAGAGCGTCAACCTTGGCGTTCGAGGCGGGTCGGGCGCGTTGAGAGGTAGCGCGACGTTGGCCTGGCGACGGCTGACCTGCCTTTAAGGCCTCAACATGGCAACCCGTGAACCTCGGTTTTCCTGTTCTAGAGATCAGGAGCCTGCTAGAAGAGTAGCATGGCCTCGATCTAGAGCAGAGGCTGTACCTATTTAGACTCAGGGGTTGCGTAATGCAGCTAGCCGAGATTTCAGTAAAAGGCCTTTTTGGAAGATATTCCCACACCGTCACTTTCCCGACTTCTGAAGAAAATGATTCACGGCCATCCGTTACAATTCTCCATGGTCAAAATGGGATAGGCAAGACAACATTGCTCCGCATGCTCGAAGGTGCGATGCGTCTTGATTTCGACATCTTCCGAAGGACGCCATTCTCTAGCTTTCGGCTAATTTTCAACAGTGGTCAAGAATTGAAAGTTACGCCTAGCAACGGCGGCATATTTATTGAATTTGGCGAACTAAACGCAATCCTCAGCGCGACGGGAAAAGGCGCTGCGGATCCCGATGACCAGCCGCGCGTGGAGGAACTTAGGGCACGGTTTCAGAACGCCACGCAGGGGGTCACCCTAACCTACGTCGATGCGAACCGAAGTTTCGGATTTCCCTCATGGCTGCATGTGGATGAGGATGATCTATCCACTAGGCAAATCGCACTTGATCGCGAAATGCGTAATTTGCGGCGAATGCGCACGGGTGTCGAGTCTGACGTTCCTGACCCACTTAAGTTTTCGGCTCGTCCAAAGGACCTTCTTGCGCGGAGGGTGAAGAAGTTCATCCAGGACGCACAGCTCGATTACCGCCAGTTTTTCGCGGTAGGAGAACCGGATCTTCTACCAAGGATCATTCATAATCTCCGGACTCGGACCGCAGAACCAATGTCTCGTGACGCGGTAGCAAGCGAGCTGGGCAGGGTTTTCGAGCGGGCAGATGTTCACAAGAGACTAGGAATAGTCGGGACAGAAACCTGGGACTACGAGAGCCTAAAGGAGATCCTTGGCGATATCGGAGATAAGCCAGGCGATGAGCATGCCCTGGTCGCCTTCAATACGTACGTGGAGTTTCTGAGCGCGCAAGCCGATGCACGCCATCTAATCGCTGAACGCCTGCTAACCTTTGAAGAGGTAATGAAAGACTTCTTTGAAGATAAGGCGGTGATGATTGATCAAAAGCACGGCCTTAGAGTGATGACTGCTAATAATTCCTATCTGGACGAAAGCCAGCTCAGCTCAGGCGAGTACCAACTATTGTTTCTAATGGTATCAGCCTTGACAACGAGACGTCGTGGAACAGTCATCGCAATCGACGAGCCGGAGATCTCAGTCCATATTTCCTGGCAGCGTCGATTGGTTCATAACCTAATCCGGTGTGCGTCGCGGGCAGCTCCTCAGTTTATTTTTGCGACGCACTCTCCCGACATCGCGTCAGGTTACCCAGAGAGTATGGTCGAACTTTCCCCCAAGGTGTGAATAGATAAGATGCGTCGAGACGTCGCGGCAATCCTCATTGCCCATAAGTTCGATCCGCTTCGGCGGGAGCTATATGTGGAAGGGAAAAAGGATCGCGTCTTCCTCGAATGGGCTACAGGAACGCGCAAGAGCGATCAGGCGCTAATTATACAGATCGAGTTTGTCGATATTCCCGATTGCCCTACGGGAGGTAATCGGAGTCGGCTTCTCAAGTTTCTTAGTCAAGTGCAAGGGGAGGCCGCGGATATCCGCGGGCTAGTGGACGCTGATTCCGATCGGCTGAAGGATGTGATCCCGACATATCCAGACAATGTTTGGGTTACTGACTGGCGTAGTATCGAGTCGTATGTGATGACCGAAGAATGCCTGGATGCCGCTCTTCGGCTGGGCGGATCTATAGACTCTATCGACGCAAAATCTGCCTTGCGAAATGTAATGGTTGTCGCGCGATGGCTCGCGGCGGTGAGGTTCGCGTCGGAAAGTAATGATTTTAGGCTCAGCGTTTCCGAAGCGAAATGGGCAAAATACATCAAGTGTCAGCCTGGGGGAACGCTGACGGTGGATCAAGAATCGATAATTGTCTCCCTGTGTCAAAAAGCCGGGATCAGCCTGGCAAAAGCTTCGCTGGATAGCGTTGTCGGAGCGATCAAGGAAGCCGAGGAGCGTCTAGCTAAACTCGATGATCTTCATGTCGTTCACGGAAAAGACTTTATGAAGATCCTCACGATTCTTCTTGACAGATTTACTGTCAATGTGGATGATGCGGGCCGCCTTCTCTGGCCCGCCTTCCAGCGGGAACGCTTGTCTGAGTACCCTGCCCTGGCTGAGGTGGTCGAGTATTTGACTGTCTCGACCCTATCGGCCTAGGCAGTCAGTGGTCAGAGAGTTCCTGACCGGGACGCTAGATTGCCTATTTATGCGTTTCCACACTATTGCCATGGCTGGGACGGACCCGCGCTGTGTTCTGCCGCAACCCGGGGAGAAACGATAAAAGGCCCTCCCGCTAGAGCCGGAGAGCCTTTGTCAAAGGGCGATTCTACTACCGACTTAGGTAGGCGAACGTCGGCTTGGGGTGCATGAGGAAGTCGTGATGGGAGATGTTCCAGCCGTAGGCGCCAGCCATTGAGAAGGCGACGATGTCGCCGACACCGATTGTCTCCGTCTGGACGTCCTTCGCGAACACGTCCTTTGGGGTGCAGAGCTGGCCTACGAGGGTGACTGGCTGGCCCTCAGCTCGCGGGCCGTTGCTCGACCGGGGCAGAACGGTGAAGGGCTGGTTGTGCTGCTTGGTGACCGGCGTGCGGAAGTGCATGGTGCCGCCGCGAAGAACGACGTAAGCCTGGCCGTGTGCCTGCTTCACATCGAGCACGTCAGTCAGGTACCAGCCTGAATAGACGCTGATCGCCCGACCAGGTTCGATGCGGAGAGTCTCGTTCGGGCGAGCGAGCGTTGTGATGTTCTCTGCGTAGCGCTTCCAGTCGAAGCGGTCTTCGGGGGCTGCGTAGTTCACGGCCATGCCACCGCCGACGTTGAACTCTCGGGGTCCGATATGACCGATCTTGTCCAGCCATGAGCGGCCCCATACCGCGATCTCGGCGGATTGAGCGACCATCGCCGCATCGTTCAGCCCAGAAGCCAGGTGAGCGTGAATGCCGTGAAGCTTGATGTTCGGCGAGGAGGCGAGGATCTCGGTACATGACTCGATCAGCTCGGGATCCATGCCGAATGGTCCGCTCATCGCCAGAGCGACACCGGCGCGGTCGCCCGCGAGGTTGAGCCGGAGCAGGACATCAGCCTGACGACCCGCGGTTCGGGCGATGCGCGCCAGCCGCTCCAGCTCGTAAGGGCTCTCGACATGGATGCGTTCCACCCCGAGATGCAAGGCCAGTTCGAGTTCCTGATCCGTCTTGCCTGGACCACCGAACGCGAGACGGGCATCGGGCAGTGCATCCCGGACGTGCGCCAGCTCGCCGCCCGATGCGACCTCGATACCGTCCACGTAGGGGGCGATGGTTCGGAGAATCGGGACGTCCGGGTTCGCCTTGGCGGCGTAGAAGATTTCCGGGGCCCCCGGCGCGCTCAGGGCGTCGCGAACCTCAGCGACATGCCCCTTGAGTGCGTCGAGGTCGTAGACGAAGGCGGGCAGTTGGGCATTGGCGGCCAGCTCACCGGCCTTGGCTTCGACGAGATGCGAGATCATACGGACCTCCTTGTTCAGGTGAGCGGGAAGGTGTATTCGGCCATGAGGTAGTGGGCAGGAGCGACGGTTACCGTCACCTCCACCGCCCTGCCCTCAGCGGTCTTGCCGATGTGGGAGATCTGAACGACGGTGCGTTCGGGGCTGATCTCCAGCCCGTTTGCCTCCGCGTCGGTCGGGAGGCGGCTCGGGATGAGGCGTTCGGTCGCTGAGACCTGCGGGTAGCCCAGCTCTGCGAGAGCCGTCTTGACGCCGCCCACGATCACGGGGCCGTCCGCCTCCAGGACCGTGCCTTCGGCGATGTCGAGCGGGAACCAGCTCTCATTGAGACGGACCGGGATCCCGCTCGCGAGAAGCCGACGGCGGCGAACGAGGCAGTTCACTTCACCGACCGGCAGACCGAGGGCTTCCGCGACGTCGGCCGGCGGTTCTGACCTCTCGACCGTGATCTCGTGCTGCGGCTCCAGGCCCAATGAGCGGACTTCGTTGTCGAACGCGCCCTTCGCTCCCTGGTTCTCGCGGGCGGAACGGTCGTAGCGGGCGGGGGAGTGGAGCATGGGCGGAAGCCAGGTGACCATCGTTCCCCTGCCCTGACGTGCGCGAACGAGACCCTCGCCCGCGAGGACCTGCATCGCCCGGTTGACGAGGCTGCGGGACGCTCCGTACCGGTCGGCAAGCTGCGGCTCGGGCGGGAGCGCCTCGCCCGTCTTGTACTCGCCTCGCAAGATCCCTTCACGAATCTTCGCGGCGATTTCTCGGTACCCGTGACGCTCTGACTGCGGCATCTACCTGCCCCTCTCTAGCCCTTAGGGCTACCTAACCAGAGTCTGCGCGAAACAACAAACGATTGGCGACCCTTGACAGTTGGCTGTCTATAGGTTCACTCTATGGGCAATCGCCAAACGTTTGGCGAATCTCTTGGAGGTGGGCAGTGATCCCGAGTCAGCAGAAGCCGAACGTCCACTTGGCGGCGCTGCCGCTGGTGGACGTGTTGTCCCTGCTCGGTGAGCAGGGTGAGTGTAAGTACGACCCGGACCTGCACACCGGTCCGGACGCGTTCGAACCCGAGACGCTGCTGGAGCGGCAGGCGCGGATCGACGCCGCGAAGGACATCTGCGACTCCTGCCCGGTGTGGGCGGCGTGCCTGGAGTACGCGCTGCGCACCAAGCAGTCCGACGGCGTCTGGGCCGGTCACACGGCGCGTGAGCTGGCCGCGCTGCGCATGGCTTCCCGTTCGGGTTCGTTGGGGGAGGCGGCGTGATCCGGTTCGTGGTTCAGCTGCTGCTGGAGTCCGCTGTGGGCGGGCAGGCCGCGGGCCCGATCGAGTATGTGCTGATGGCGCTGATCGCCTTGGCGCTGGTGGCGGTCGCGGTGGCGCTGGTGTGGCGCGGCCAGGGGAGCCCCCGCCGGATCCGGTCGAACAAGGACGGTGGCCGCGGCGAGGGTCTGCTGACCTGCTGCGTGGCCGTCGTGGCGCTGCTGATCGCGCTGCACGGGATGTGGGCGGCGATCGTCGCGTTCGTCGCACTGGCCGCGTTCACTCTCAAGCTCCGCACGTCGCGCCAGCCGTCCCGGCCCGAGCCCGCCGACCAGGATGACGAGCAGCGTGCGGAGGGGATGCGGCGATGACCGCCAAGTCCGCGCGCTGGGAGGACGGCGCACAGATCGGCATCCTGCTGCTGGTCGGCTCGATGGCGGGGGCGGCGTCCTTCACTCACGTTCATGACTGGACGATGGCCAACAGCCCGGCGGGGACGGGGGATTGGTTCGGGTGGGCGAATGCGGTCATCTCCGAGCTGACCCCGACCGCGGTTGCGCTGGAGATCCGGCGCCGTAAGCGGACCGGGGCGGCGATCGGCTATCCGCTAGCCGTCCTGGTCGCTTCCGCGGCGCTGTCGATCGGCGCTCAGCTCGCGGTGGCCAAGCCCGGTGCCACGGGTGGTCTGGTGGCGGCGATTCCGGCGCTGGCGTTCCTGGCGCTGACGAAGCTGGTGTTCTCCCGTCCGGTCGCGGTCCCCGAGCAGGGACCGGTCCCCGTGCCCGTCCCCACGGTCCCCGCACCGGTCCCCGCGGACCTGTCTCGCGTCACGCAGACAGGCACGCAAGGGGGCGGCATCCGTCCGGAGCTGGAGGCTCCCGTCCAGGCCCCGGCTGCGGCTGTGAAGCCGCCCGCACCGGTCCCCGCTTCTGTCCCGGCCGCTCATGACGAGATCAAGGAACTGCTTCCTGCTGCCCGTGATGCTGCTTCTGCCCTGCTCAGCGACGGCCAGTCGTTGACGCGTGCGGCGCTGGCGAACCGGATGCGCGGCTCAGGGGTCGCGGTGGCCAACCGCAAGCTCGGTCCGCTGCTGACCGTGCTGAAGACCGAAGGGGCCGCCGTATGAACGCCATGCCCAACCCGGTCCCCGACCCCGGACCGACCAGCGAACCCCACCTGCCTAAACCCCTCGACCATTCCGAGCAGCAGCCCACGGCCGCCGCATTCGCCGCACCGTCCACGGACTCGCCCACGACTCCGTCCGCGGGTCCGTCCGGATCGTCGGACGGCACCGGGACCGACACCGAGCAGGACGACCAGGGCCGGACGGGGTTCCCGCTGGGCCAGTGGGTGGTCGGTGGCGTGTCGGTCGTCGCGATCGCCGGTGAGGTGCTGTGGCAGGTCGCCGGTCTGCCCGGGCTGCTGGCTACCGGGGCGATCGCGGCGGGCGGGCTGGTGCTGGCGACCGGCCGCCGCAACCGCAACCGCTCCGGTCAGGACTCGGCCCGGTCGGGCTGGACGTCCGGCGGTCGCGGTGGCTCGGGACCGGCCCGTCTGTGGTCGGGTGGCCGTGCCGGAACGGGTGGACGTTCGGGTAGCCGTTCGGCCGGCCGAATCCCGAGCGGCCGCGGTGCCCGCACCGGCTCTGGCACCGGCAGGTCCTTCGGTGGGCACGGTTCGCAGTCCGGCCGCCGCCCTGCGGCTGCTGCTGCGGGACGGCGTGGTCAGAGGGCGCGTGCGACCACCCCGGAGACTCGAAGCACGAACGGCACGGCGAAGGGCGGCCGGTCTGCACGCCGTACCCCGTGGGGGATGGGACGAGCAGCCGCCCGTAAGGCCTGGTCGAGTGCCGCCCGGTCCAAGCCTGCCCGGTGGACCTCGAATGCCCGCGGTCGCGCCCGTGCTGCCGCGGATGGGTCGAGGGGCAGCCGTCGTGCCCGCTTGGGTGCTGCTCGTCGTTCCTGGTCGCGGTCGCTGTACCAGGGTCGCGGTGCTCCGCTGCGGCTGCTGGCCGCGATCGTCGCGGTCCCGCTCAGCTTGCTGACGCTGCTGTGGGGCTGGTGGAGGTCCCGCAAGAACACCACCGCCCCCGCCGCTGCCGACAGCCCGTCCGGCCAGTCTTCCCCCGCCGATGAGACCCCGTCCGACCAGCCGATCACCGACCCCTCGACCTCCAGGGGTCCCGGGCAGCCCGCTCAGGAGCCGCATCGGGACCGTCACCGCAACACCCGCCCTGCACCGTCTCGAAGGAGCTTCACCGTGACCTCTGGTTTCCCGCTCGCCGTGGCTGCCGCTGACGTCAACACCGCCGCCGCGACCTATGACCCGCCCGATATGTGGAGGGTGGCCGCTGACCTGCGGCAGTTGCCCGACGTGTTCGCCAGTGTCGCCCTGGCGCTGCGCACCTACACCGGCCGCCTGGAGGGAGGGTTCCCGATTGACCCGCACGTGGTCGAGGCCATCGCCCAGCTCTACCAGGGGATCGCACAGGTTGCCGTCGCCGCCCAGGAGATCGAGCCGCTGTTCCGCCGCGTGCACGCCGACGACCTCAAGCGGGATGAGGCCCCCCGCACCAACGAGCCCGCTTGGAACGTCTGACCGCCCGTCCCGATGTCCGTCCGTCTCGATTCGAAGGAGGTAGTCAGATGACCGCGACCCGATCCCGTATCCGCTCCACTGGCACCGCCAACGCCGCGGTCCGGCGGGTGGACTGGTCCCCGGCCCCCCGCACCCCTCTGGCCGCGACCATGCAGGCCGCGGCCGGTCTGGTGGCGATCGCCGGAGCGACCACCCTCGCCGAGATGAACCCGTTCTGGGCCGCGGGCGGCGCTGCCGTCGGCGCGCTGGGGACCGTCGTGAACGGCACCATCAACGACCACACGCCTACCACTCTGCTGTACAGGATGGGTTGCTGGGCAGGTGCGGGAGGCTGGCTCACCTGGATGCTTACCGCGCCCGCCACGTTGTGGACCACGACCGGGCTTGCCTCGCTCGCCATTGGCGCGCTGGGGGCGGGTGTCCTGGCGCCGCTCGGTCGGCATGCCCCGCCGGTCAAGTCGGCGGAGCTGGTGCCCGCGCCGAATGCGACCCTGGCCAACCGGCCCGGCGGCCGGATCGGCTGGGAATGGGAACTGCGCTTCCAGCGGGTCTGCCGTCTCGCCGTCGCCGTGACCGACGTCCACCCGTGGGACAACGGTGCGGGCTACGACGTCGTCGCGGAACTGCCTCCCGGCCCGGCCACCCGATCCCAGATCGCCTCTGCGGCTGACGCGCTCGCCTCTGACGCGCGGTTGCCGGAGGGGTGCGGGGTGGAGATCCGGGCGGGGATGCATCGGGGCGGTTTCGTTGCGGCAGTCGCCACCAAGAACCGGCTCGGTACCCCGGGGGAGGCCGTGAAGATCCCCTACCCCGACGACTACAGCCCCCGCACCGTCCTCGACCCGATCGAGCTGGGGGAGCACCGCGACTCCTCGACCGCGGGGATCGCGATGCGTGAGGACTCTGTGCTGGTCGTCGGGCGTAAGCGCGGCGGCAAGACCAACCAGCTCGACGTCCTCACCCTCGGATTGAGCCGTTGCCGTGACGTGCTGGTGTGGCACATCGACATGAACGGCGGCGGCATGTCCCAGCCCTGGCTGCACGCTTGGTTGGAGGGAGAGACTGACGTCCCCGCGATCGATTGGGCCGCCTCGACCCCGCAGGAAGCCCTGTTGATGGTGAAGGTCGCGCTGCCGATCGCCCTCGACCGCAAGAGTAGCTACCGGACGCTGAAGATGCAGGCCAACGACAAGCTGCTACCCGTCAGCTCGACGCTTCCCGAGATCGTCATCATGATCGACGAATCCGCCGAACTCATGTCTCCGACCAACCGGGACCCGCTTACCCGGCAGATCCGCGACGGATTGGAGGAGATCCAGCGGGTTGCCGGGAACGAGGCCGTCAACGTCGTGTTCTCCTCACTGCGCCCCACCCAGGACATGATCAGCCCGCAGATCCTTAAGCAGTCCGCGACCAAACTCGCCCTCTACGGCCTCGACGAGGCCGACCTCGGGCACCTGTACTCCTGGGCCAAGGGCATCAGCATGGACGACCTGCCCACCAAGGGCTGCGCGTTCCTGGGCACCAGCAGCGACGGGATCCGCCCGATGAAGGGCTGGTACCTCGAACCCGACCAGATCCGCCACGCCGCGAAGATCGTCACTGCCTACCGGCCCCGCCTCGACCCCGCGGGCCTCGACGTCGCCAACACCGTCTACGACCTCGACATGGGCACCGGCCGCCCCGAACGCTACGAACACATCTACGCCGGACGCCACCAGCGCATGAGAGCCGCCTTCACCGGCCAAACTCCCGCCACCATCCCCGAAACCCGACCCACGCCCGCTCAGCGGCAGCCGCGACGACTTGCCGCCGTCCCCGGCGCCACCGCGGCCAACTGGCCCGACCCCATCCCCACCCAACAGCCCGCACCCCAGGCGACCGGCGCGGCAGGGTGGCCCGACCCCATCCCCGGGCAGCCCACCGCCCGGCCGACCGTCCTCCCCACACTTCCGTCCACGCCCGTGCCGATGACGGAAGTCCCCGGGCTGCTGGCAAGCGCGCTGGCCGCGTTCGCCGACGCGAACGACGACCGTATGCACAGCGAAACCCTGGCCGCTGCGCTCGGGTTCGAAACCGTGTGGGCCCTCGCTGACGCGCTGCGCCCCTTCGAGGTGAAGTCCCGCCCGCACAAGTTCAAGCGCGGCGGCGCTGACAGGCGCGGCTACTGGCTCGACGACTTGAACGCCGCCGTCCACCGCCTCACCCACCCCACCGCCGAGAGCGGCTGATAGGGCCCCCGGGGGCCGCCCCCGGGGGAGGCCCCCAACCCCCCGACCCAACCCCACCCGGCCCCCGGGGGCCACCAACCCCCACCCACCAGGACAAACGATCAATCCGGTGGCCCCCGGGGGCCACCAACCGCCCCCCTCCCACCCAGCACCAGCCCCTGGAAACCAGGGGGGCCGCTCCCGGCAAATCCACTCGTACGGAGGTGTTGACCCGCCATGCCCAAGACCCCCCGCATCACCCGCGCCGACCGGTTCATGGACCCGACCGCTACCCGCCACGACGTGCCGACGTGGCCGTGGCGGATGGCCCCCGCCCACCTGCTCACCCGCCGCCAGCTCACCGCACGCGGGCTGCGCCCCGGCGGACAGCCCATCGCCGGACAGATCCTGTGGGGCTCCCGCCACCGCCCTCACCTCCGCGTCGCCTACCTCTACGACATCCGCTTCGCCCTTCCCAAGCGGACCGCGACCCCGCGTCAATTGGCCGCCCTGGCCAAGGCCAACGCTGCCCGCCGGACCTGCCCCCGCTGCACCCGCGACGCGGGATACGTCCTGCCCACCCGCTACGGCTGCTGCCTCGACTGCCTCACCGACTGGGAGCAGCGCGCCGCCTAGCCGTGCCTCACCCGAACCGAGAGAAGGAGCCACCATGACCACGACCACGGCCACCGCCGTCACGGTCGCGCTGACCGGCCGCAGCCTGCGGAACCTGCTGGTCCCCGTGCTCACCCACACCGGCACGGACGACCCGTACGACCTCGACACCGTCCGCGTCGAGACCAACGGCCGGACCCTGTACCTGTCGGCCACCGACCGGTACACCCTCGCGGTTGTCCGGCACCGACTGCACGGCCGTCAGCCTGCGCTCGCCCCGATCCGGCTCGACGCTGCCCCGTTGGCGCTGGCGTGCGGGTTCCTCGACGACAACGACCGCATCCTGCTCAAGGTCACCCCCGAAGGCGCCCGCCTCACCTCGACGCCCGGGTTCGGGCCCGAGCACAACATCATCAAGGGCGACATCGACGCCCGCCGGTGCTACCTGCCCGACTGGCGCAAGATCCTGCTGGCCCCGCTCAACGAGCCGCCCACCGCGCCCCTGCTCCGCGCCGCCTACCGGCCCGAGCACCTGGCCCGCTTCCGCACCATGCCGGCCGACGAGCCGATCGTCTTCCGCCCCACCACGCCGAACCTGACACTCGTCACCTGCGGAACCCGCTTCCTGGGCGGCATCGCCCCCACCAAGACCGACAACACCCGAGCCGCTGCCACCCTCACCACCTGGATCCGCGAGGGGGAACTGTGATCACCGGCAACTGCGCCCGCTGCGGCGATCTTGACGACCTCAACAACTCCGAGCTCTGCTACTTCTGCGCCTGCTCGATCTGCGGCGAAGACCACGACGACGAGCCCTGCGACCTCGACCTCGACGAGGAGGACGAGTGGTGACCCGCACGCTACCGTTCGCCCTAGCTGCTGCTCGTCGTGGCTGGCACATCTTCCCCTTGCGCACCGGACACAAGACGCCCGTCGCCCGGTTCACCAACTGGGAAGCCCACGCCACCACCGACGCCGACCGGATCACCGCGTTCTGGACCCGCGGACCGTTCAACATCGCCATCGCGTGCGGCCCGTCCGGGCTCGTCGTGATCGACCTCGACATGCCCAAGCCCGGCGAGCAGCCGCCCGAGGAATGGAACATGCTCGGGATCAACGAGGGCGCCGACGTGCTCGCCGTCCTCGCCGAACGCCGCGGCAAGCCCTACCCCTTCGACACCTTCACCGTCCGCACGCGCCGCGGTGGGACCCACCTGTACTTCACCGCCCCGCCCGGTGTGGAGCTGCGCAACACCAACGGCCGCAGCAGCAACGGACTCGGCTGGCTGATCGACACACGCGCCGCAGGCGGCTACGTCGTCGCCCCCGGCTCCTACGTCGATCTCTCAGACGGAGCAGGCAGCTACGACATCGTCAACGACATGCCGCCTGCTCCGCTCCCAGACTGGCTGCGCTGGCGACTCACCATCGTCCGTACCCCCCGCCGCGCTACCCCCTTGAGTGCCCCGAAGGGCCCCCAGGTGGGGGACCTCGACGCCTACGCACAAGCGGCACTCAAAGGGGAGACGCAGCGAGTCGCGGACGCCCAGGTCGGGGGCCGTAACCACGCGCTCAACAAGGCCGCCTACAACCTGGGCCAACTAGTCGGCAGCGGCACGATCCCCGAGAACATCGCCCGCGACGCCCTCACCCACGCCGCGGCTGTTCATAGCGACCCCGGCATCAGGCCCTACCCCGTCACCGAGGCCGAAGCCCTCGCCACCATCAACGCCGCCCTCGCCGCAGGGGCCCGCCGCCCCCGCACCCTCACCCGACGACAGGAGGTCGCATGAGCATCCCCGAGCAGCCGCTGACGGCTGCTGCCCTGCTCGACGCCGTGCTCGACGCCCTCAACCGGTACGTCATTCTGCCCAGCCCCGAGGCCGCTGACGCTGTCGTACTGTGGATCGCCGCGACCCACGCTCAGCCCGCGTGGCCGCACGCGCCCCGTCTGGTGATCCGGGGGCCGGAGAAGCGCTGCGGCAAGTCCCGGCTGCTCGACGTGGTCGAGGCGACGTGCCATGACCCGTTCATCACCGTCAACAGCAGCCCGGCCGCCGTCTACCGGTCCATCACCGAAGACCCGCCCACCATGCTCGTTGACGAGGCCGACACGATCTTCGGGCCCAAGGCCGACGGGAACGAAGACCTGCGCGGACTGCTGAACGCGGGCCACCAGCGCAACCGGCCCGCCAAGCGGTACAACGCGGAGACCCGCACCGTGGAGTCCATCCCGACGTTCGCCATGGCCGCGCTGGCGGGGATCGGTGCGATGCCCGACACCATCGAAGACCGCGCCGTCGTGGTCAAGATGCGGCGCCGCAATCGTGCCGAACCGGTCTCTCCGTTCCGGCACCGCCGCGACCGGCCCGCCCTGCGCCAGCTCGCCCGGCAGCTCGCCGACTGGCTACGCGCTGACCTCTCCACCCTGGAGAACGCTGAGCCCCCGATGCCCGTCGAAGACCGCGCCGCCGACACCTGGGAACCCCTGGTCGTCGTCGCCGACCACGCGGGCGGAACCTGGCCCGACCGCGCCCGCGCCGCCATCCTCGCCCTGACCGGCGAGGCAGACGACACCGCACAGATGTCCATCCGCCTGCGGCTGCTCACCGACTGCCGTACCGCGTTCGGCACCGACACCGCTCTTCCGACCGCGACCCTGCTGGAAAGGCTCAAGGCCGACCCCGAAGCCCCCTGGGCCAGCCACGGAGTAGCCGGACTGACGGCTATGAAGCTCGGCAACCTCCTGCGCGAATACGAGATCCGATCGACGACCGCCCGCTTCGGCGGAGGGCAGGCGAAGGGCTACATGCGGGCCGACTTCACCGACGCATGGGGGCGCTACTGCGGAGACCCGAACCCGCCGACAGAGGCCGCCCCGGACGCCGAAATCCTCATCCTCGCCAGCGGTAGCCGTAACAGCCGTAACAGCATCAAAACCGCAGGTCAGGCCCACTGAGGCTCGTCTGAGTGGTACGGCTCAAGCCGTACCACAAAGGAAGCCGTACCAGCCCTGACCAGGCAAAACAATGCTGGTACGGCTGTTACGGCCACCCCCCTCAAATCACGTCCGTACGTCTCCTCGGAGGAGCCGTCATGCCCGCCGTTCTCACCCTCCCGAAGGTCCTCTACACCGTCCCCGAAGCCATGGCCGTCCTGTCACTCAGCCGCTCCCAGCTCTACCGCGAAGTCGCCGCCGGACGCCTCACCATCGTCAAGTCGGGCCGTGCCTCCCGCATCAGCGCAGGAGCGATCGCCGCCTATGTCGCCATCCTGGAGAACCCGGAGGTCGCCGCCTGATGACCAAGACCGCGCTCGACGTCCCAGAAGACGAGCCCAACGGACGGAAGCCCGGCGACAAGCGTCGCGCCCGGGGAGACGGGGGATTGCGCTGGAGCGAGAGCCGCCAGCGCTGGATCGGTGAGATTACCGTCGGCTACACCCCGGCGGGCAAGCGGATCGTCAAGACCGCCAGCGACCCCGAGAAGACGAAGGCTCATAAGAAGCTGCGGGACATGCTCCGCAAGCATGAGGACGGACTGACGATCGACTTCAGTCACTACACGGTTGAGCAGGCGGCCCGCGCGTGGCTGGACGAGGGTCTCGGGGACGTCGTTCCCCGGACCGTCCACAAGCTCACGAGCCTTTGCACAACGCACGTCATTCCCGACCTGGGCAAGCGGAAGCTGCGCGACCTCAAGGCGCAGGAGGTGCAGGTCTGGCTCAGGAAGAAGGCAGCGACCTACAGCACGCGGATGCTGCGTGAGCTGCACGCGTGCCTCAACCGCATGATCAGGCACGCCATGGCTCAGGAAGTGGTCTTCCGGAACGTGATGGACGTCGTCAAGGTCCCTCGCGGCAAGGACGGCCGGCCGTCCCGGTCGCTGACGTTCGCTCAGGCCGTCGAGGTGCTGCGCGCGTCGGAGACGCACCGGATGCACGGCTACATCGTGGTGTCCCTGCTCACCGGGGCGCGTACCGAGGAAATGCGCGAACTGCGCTGGGATCACGTCGAGCTGAAGGGTCAGCCCGCCGCGCTCGGGCTGCCCGAGACCCCTCCGCACATCGCCGTTTGGCGGTCGGTGCGGGCCGGAGGCGATACCAAGACCCGGAAGTCCCGGCGTACCCTCGCGCTGCCCGCCCGAGCGATCGAGGCGCTGAAGCAGCAGCGCACGCGCCAGCTCCGCGAGAAGCGGGCCGCTGGAGATCGCTGGGTGGACACCGGGCTGGTATTCACGTCCACTGTCGGGACGGCTCTGGACGCCTCGCACGTCCGCAGGGACTTCCGGAACGCGATCAAGGACGCGAAGGGGCTGGTCGCCGGTGCTTGGACGCCGCGAGAACTGCGGCACAGCTTCGTTTCCCTGCTGTCGGACCGGGGCGGACTCGCCAGCGACCAGATCGCCAAGCTGGTCGGGCACACCACGACCGCGACGACAGAGACCGTCTACCGGCATCAGATCAGGCCCGTGATCCAGACCGGAGCGACGGTAATGGACCAGATTTTCGGGGCTCAGTCAGGCAGTTAGACAGGCAGAGGGCCCTACCGCGAACGATAGGGCCCTCTGAGCTGGTCGGGGTGGCGGGATTCGAACCCACGGCCTCTTCGTCCCGAACGAAGCGCGCTACCAAGCTGCGCTACACCCCGGTGCCGGGTTTCCCTGGCGCCTCGAGAAGTCTAGCGGACGTTGGGGAGTGCTCGCGCTTTGGTTTTCGCGTGTGATCGGGATGGTGGGGCTGGGGTGAGTGCGGGGTCAGGAGATGCGGGGGGTGAGGGTGAGGAGGGAGGCTTCGGGGGGGCAGCAGAAGCGGAAGGGGGCCATGGGGGAGGTGCCGAGGCCGGCGGAGACGTGGAGCCAGGAGTCGGCGTGGCGGTGGAGGCCCTTCACGCGGGGGCGGTCGATGCCGCAGTTGGTCGCCAGGGCGCCGTAGAAGGGGACGCAGACCTGGCCGCCGTGGGTGTGGCCGGCGAGGAGGAGCTTGTAGCCGTCGGCGGCGAAGCGGTCGAGGTTGCGGGGCTCGGGGCTGTGGGTGACGCCGATCGTGAGGTCGGCGCGGGGGTCGACCGGGCCGGCGATCTGGTCGTAGCGGTCGCGGTTGATGTGGGAGTCGTCGATGCCGGCGAGTTCCACGTCGAGGCCGGCGATCTTGAGACGGCCCATCCGGTTGTTGAGGTCGAGCCAGCCGGAGGACTTCAGGGCGGCGCCCAGCTCGCGGTAGGGGAGGTCGGCGACGCGGCGGCGGCGGGCGTAGTCCTTCTTGGACGTGCGCCAGATGTAGCGCATCGGGTTCTTGAACACCGGCGAGAACATGTCGTTCGAGCCGTACACGAACACCCCGGGACGCTCCAGCAGCGGGCCCAGGAGCTCGAGGAACGGGCCGATGGAGTCCGGGTGGGAGATCGAGTCGCCGGTGTTGACGACCAGGTCGGGCTCGAGGGCGTCGAGCGCGCGGACCCAGCGGATCATGCGGGTGCGGCCGGGCGTCAGATGGGCGTCCGAGATGTGCAGGACCTTGACCGGGTGGGTGCCGGGAGCCAGCACGGGCACCTCGAAGCGGCGCAGGTGGAACCAGTTCCGCTCGATCACCGAGGCGTATCCGAAGGTGGCCGCGCCCGCGCCCGCCAGGCCGAGGGGTACCGCGAGAAGCTTCCGCATGGGTTCAATGCTGCCAGACGCGGGGCGTCCCCCGTCATAAACGGCGTGATCCACACCCTGGGGGCGGGCATGATGGACCCATGTTGAAGGAGAAGCTCGAGGCCGACCTCACGACCGCGTTGAAGGCCCACGACGAGGTCCGCAAGCGCACGCTCCGGATGGCGCTCGCGGCCGTCACCAACGAGGAGAAGGCCGGCAAGACGCAGCGCGAGCTGTCCGACGAGGACATCGTCAAGGTCCTCACCCGCGAGGCCAAGAAGCGCCGGGAGGCGGCCGAGGCCTTCGACCAGGGCGGACGCGCCGAGCAGGCCCAGGCCGAGCGGGACGAGTTCGCGGTCCTCGAGACCTATCTGCCGCAGCAGCTCTCCGACGACGAGCTGGCCGCGATCGTCAAGGCCGCCGTCGCCGAGTCGGGCGCCGAGGGCCCCCGCGCGATGGGCGCCGTCATGAAGATCGTCAACCCGAAGATCGCGGGACGGGCCGAGGGCGGCCGGGTCGCCGCCGAGGTCAGGAAGCAGCTGGCCTGAGAGACGCCGAAGCCCCGGTGGACCGGAGTCCGCCGGGGCTTCACGCTGTGAGGCGTCAGAACGGCCAGGTGTTGCCGTCCGGTCTGTCGTGGCCGCCGCCGTCGGGCCTGCCGCCGTTCCCCGCGCTGATGTAGATCGTCACGGTGGCGCCCTCGTCGGCCTGGCCGCTCGGGCTGGTCCTGGCGACCTTGCCGAACGGGACGTCCGACTTGACCGGCCTCGGGTCGACCTTCACCGCGAAGCCGGCACCCTTGATCCTGGCCAGGGCCTCCGGGAGGTCCATGCCCCTGACGTCCGGGATCCCCTTGGTGACGATGTCGCCGAAGTCCTTGGTGGGCGCCTTGAAGTCGAGCACCGGCTTGCCCTCGAGGGCCTTCAGCATGGTCCGCTGCCACACCGGGCCGGGGATCGTCGCGCCGAAGATGCCGGGCATCGGGTGGCTCGGGCCGCCGCGGAAGTCCCAGGTGGCCGACGCGGCGGCGAGCTGGGGCGTGTAACCGGCGAACACCGCGCAGGAGTGCTCCTCACAGGTGCCGGTCTTGGAGGCGGCCGGACGGCCGATGCCGAGCCCGACGCCGGTGCCGTGCGAGATGACGCCCTCGAGGATCTGCGAGGTGGCGTCCGCGATCTGCGGGTCGACGGCCTGCGAGCAGTCGGCCTTCGGCAGGTCGAGCTTCTTGCCGTCGCTGTCGGTGATCGAGGTCAGCGAGGTCGGCGCGCAGTACTTGCCGCGGGCCGCGATGCCCGCGTAGGCGGCGGCGAGGTGCACGATGTCGATCTCGTTGGAGCCCAGGACCTGGGAGGGGACGGTCCACAGCGGGTTGCCGTCGGCGCGGACCATGCCGAACTTCTCGGCCATCTTGACGGCGGCGCAGACTCCGACCTTCTTCTCGAGCTGGGCGTAGAAGGTGTTGATGGAGTGCCAGGTCCCGTCCTTCATGTTGTAGTTCTTGTTCTCGCCCGGGTCGGAGTTGGCGACCGTCCAGGGGCCGCCGCCCATCCGTCCGTCCTTCGACAGGTACTTGATCGGCGGCCCGGTGTAGGCGCAGTCGGAGAAGCCCTGGACGGTCATCGAGGACGGCGAGTGGAAGTTCGTCCGGATGGGCAGCCCCTGGTCGAGGGCCTCCATCAGGGTGAAGGTCTTGAAGGTCGACCCGGCCGAGACGCCCGATCCGCCGCCGTGGGCCTGGTCGGCGGCCAGGTTGATCGTGGTCTGGCCCTTCTTGCTGCCGTACTTCTTGCTGCTGGCGATCGCCAGGACCTTGCCGGTGCCGGGCTCGACCACGGCGACGACATTGGTGCGCCAGGCCGTCGGGGTCGTGCTGTACTTCACGCCGTAGTCGGCGGCCTTCTGGACGTCGGGGTCGAACGTGGTGCGGATGACGTAGCCGCCGCGCAGGATCTTGTCGGCGGCCTCGTCGCGCATCGACTGGGCCTCGGCGGCGTCCTTGGGCTTCTTGGTGCCCATGAAGTACTTGACCAGGTCGCCGTAGACGTACTGGCAGAAGAACGGCGACTTGCTGGTGACGCAGCCGCCCTTGGGCTTGTACTCCTTGATCCCGAGACCCTGCTTCTTGGCGGCGTCGGCGTCGGCCTGGGGGACCACGCCCAGGTCGGCCATCCGCTGCAGGACGGTGTCGCGGCGCTTCTTGGAGTCGACCTTGTTGCGGATCGGGTCGAGCTGGTACGGGTTCTTGGTGATGCCCGCGAGGGTCGCGGCCTGGGCGAGGGTCAGCTTCGAGGCCGGCTTGCTGAAGTACCGCTGGGACGCCGCCTCGACGCCGTAGGCGCCGGCGCCGAAGTTGGCGATGTTCAGGTACTCCTCGAGGATCTCCTTCTTCGTCAGCTTCTGCTCGAGGTAGACCGCGAGCCGCAGCTCCTTGAGCTTGCGGTCGAGGGTCGGCGCGGTGACCTTCTCGTAGCCCTCCTTGCTGGTCGTGTCGTTGACCAGCTTGTTCTTGGCGAGCTGCTGGGTGAGCGTCGAGCCGCCCTCCTGGGTGCCGCCGGAGGTGACGTTCTTGGCCAGCGCGCGGAAGGTGCCCTTGAGGTCGAGCGCCCCGTGCTTGAAGAAGCGGGCGTCCTCGATCGCGACCATGGCCTCCTGCATGACCGGCGCGACCTTGTCGAGCTTGACCTCGCGGCGGTACTGGTCGAAGAAGGAGACCAGGAGCTTGTTGTCCGCGCCGTAGACCAGGGTCTGCTTGGCCGGGTCCCGGTCGATCTTCGGAACCTCGATGTTCATGAAGTCGTCGAACTCGTCGCGGGCGGTGAGGCCCGTGCTCCCCACCACGGGCAGCGCGATCAGAGCGATCAGCACACCGGCAAGAGCGCTGGCCGCGACCAGCTTGAACAACGTCGCGACCACGTTCTTGCGATCTTCAGTGGAAGGAAGCACGGCACCAAGGTACCCGTAAGCCCGAACCGCCCCGGACTAAAAGGGGACAGTTCACCCAGTCGGGCCGTTCGAGAGATAGACCATCACCGTGCCGCCCTTCTCCAGGCGGGTGCTCGGCGAAGTGTAGGCGACGCTGCCCATCGGGAGCGCGGAGTTCACCGGGCCGTTGGAGACGACCGTCCGGAACCCGCCCCTGTTCAGGACGGTCATCGCCGCTCCGAGCGCCATGCCCTTGGTGGCGGGCAGCGGCACCAGGGGCCGGCGGGCGGCGTTGGCGCTGCGCAGGCTCGACGACCACACCTTCGCGGGCAGCCCGGCCCCGTAGACGCCCCAGACGGGATGGCGGAATCCACCGCGGTAGTCCCAGTAGGCGACGGCCGAGGCCAGCCGGCCGTAGGCGCCGGCGAAGACCGCGCAGGAGAAGCTCTCGCAGGTGCCGGTCTTGCCGCCCGCCCCCGCTCCCGGCGGGGAGACCTTGTTGGCGGTGCCCTCGTGGCCGAAGATGCCGCGCATGATGTTCATCGCGGTGTCGGCGACGTGCGGGCCGACGACCTGACGGCACTGGTTCGCGGGCAGCCGGACCATCTTGCCGTTCGGCCGGGTGATCTCGGTGATGGCGGTGGGCGCGCAGTAGCGGCCGTGGTTGGCGATGCCGGCGAACGCCGCCGACAGGTGCACCATGTCGACCTCGTTGCTGCCGAGGACCTGCGGCGCGACCTGCTGGAGCGGACGGCCGTCGGCGCGCCTCATGCCGAACCGCTCGGCCATCCGGACGGCGCTGCACAGCCCGACCGACCGCTGGAGCTTGGCGTAGAAGGTGTTGACCGACTGGAGCGTCCCGGTGCGCAGGTTGAACACGCCCGCGACGCTCTCGTGGGAGTTCTTCACCGTCCACAGCGGCAGCCGCTTGCCCTTGCAGGTCTTGAACCCGCCGATCCGGATCGCGCCGGGCGAGACGTAGCTCGTGCCGACCGGATAGCCCTTCTCGAGCGCCGTCATCAGAGTGAAGATCTTGAAGGTCGATCCGGCGGAGACGCCCACGCCGCCGCCGTGCGCGGCGTCGGCCGCGAGGTTGATCGTGGTCTTCGGCTTCCTCATGCCGAACCTCTTGGACGACACCAGCGCCTTGATCTGCCCGGTGCCGATCTCGATCAGCGCCTCGGCCGCCACCTTGTTGCTGCTGGACGACGTGCGGGCGTCCAGGGCCCGCTGGGCCGCGGCCTGGGCGTTCCAGTCGAAGGAGGTCCTGACGGTGAAGCCGCCGCTCTGGATCCGGTCGATCGCGTCCTTGACCCTGTCCTTGTCGCCGCGCGAGAGGATCTTGATCATCTCGTTGCGGATGTAGGTGCAGTAGAAGGGCACCCTGCTGGTCGAGCAGCCGCCCCGCGGCAGCCGGGGCCGCAGCTTGATCTTCTTGGCGATCAGCTTGGCGGCCGTGGCCTGCGGGACCAGCCCCAGCTCGGCCATGCGCCTGAGGACGGTGTCGCGGCGGAGCTTGGCGGCCTTGGGGTGCCGGGTCGGGTCGAACGCGACCGGGTTCTTGGTGAGCCCCGCCAGCAGGGCCGCCTCCGGAAGCGTGAGCAGCGACGCCGGCTTGCTGAAGAACCGCTGGGCCGCCGCCTGCACGCCGTAGGCGCCCGCGCCGAAGTAGGCGATGTTGAGGTAGCCCTCGAGCACCTGGTTCTTCTGCAGCGCCTGCTCCAGGGAGATCGCGTAGCGCAGCTCCCTGACCTTGCGGAGGACGGTCGACGCCGTGACGCGCTGCCGGTCGGCCTTGGTGCGCGCGTTGGCCAGCAGCAGGTTCTTGGCGTACTGCTGGGTCAGGGTCGAGCCGCCCTCGACGGTCGCGCCGGACGAGGCGTTGCGGGTGAGCGCCCGCAGGGTCCCCTTGACGTCCAGCGGGCCGTGTTCGTAGAACCGCGCGTCCTCGATGGCGACGATGGCCTTGCGCATCGTCATCGACACCTGGTCGAGCCGCACAGGTTCACGGAATTCGTTGAAGAAGGTCACGATGGGACGGCCGTCGGCGGCATAGACGATCGTCTTCTCCGACGGACTCCGTGTGATCTTCTCGATGTTCATGTTGCGGAAGTCGTCCGCGGCCTTCTTGGCACCCAGGCCCGCCGCGCCCACTCCCGGCAGAACGAGCAGAGCGGCCAAGCCGCCCATGGTGGCGCTGGCGGCGACCAGTTTCGCGAGGCCGCCCAGCTTGCCTTCCCGCCGATCCCCCGATTCGAGCATGTGGATCTTGGTACCCCGATAGGGTCAAGGCAAGCGCAGCACTCTAGCAGTAACTAGTCATCACGCGCGCCATGGCCCCATGGGGCTATATCGAGAATGGGCCCTCCGGGGACTGTTGAATCGCCCCTCGCTTCCGTAAGTTCTTCCCCACGGCTTTTGTTTGCCGGTCAAGACGTCCGCGCCCGTCTCGGCCAAGTAGGGCAAAACAACACACAAGACCCTAGGGGAGTGGGGCCAAGATGTGGATTACGGATTGGACCGCCCGTGCCGCGTGCAGAAACGCGGATCCGGACGCTCTGTTCGTTCAAGGCGCGGCTCAGAATCGGGCGAAGATGATCTGCCGGGGTTGCCCGGTACGCACCGAATGCCTCGCTGACGCACTGGACAACAAGATCGAGTTCGGGGTCTGGGGAGGCATGACAGAGCGGGAACGCCGCGCTCTGCTGCGTCGCCGGCCCGACGTCACCTCGTGGCGTGACCTGCTCGAGACGGCCAAGGAAGAGTACGAACGCACGTCGGACGCCGACGCCGACGCTGACGAGCTCGTCGCCAGTTAATCAACGAACCGAAGAGCCGGGGTGCCGCTAAGCGGTACCCCGGCTTCGGTATGTCCTAATCCTCCCGGCGGTTGCATGGCCGGATGTGGCCAGAGAGTTCCGGTCAGGAAGCGGCCTTCGCGAGAGATTCGCCGATCCGGCGGAGCCCGTCGAGGTCGTGGACGTCCTCCGCCTGAGCCGGGACGGTCGTGATCGGCACGATCGGATGCGCCGAGGCGAAGTGGTCGCGCAGCCGTTCCTGCCGGGCCGCCAGCCGCATCCGCTCGGCGTGCAGGCGCAGCAGGGACGCCGCCAGGGGATGCTCCTCGCGCTCGTCGAGGGTCTCGGCCGCGGCCTGGCTGCGGGCCTGGGAGAGCGACGCGGCGCCGCTGGAGGCCATCCGGTTCACCACCAGGCCCGCGAGCGGCATCTTCTCCTTGGTGAGCCGCTCGATGAAGTACGTGGCCTCACGGAGGGCGTCGGGCTCGGGGGCGGCCACGACCAGGAACGCGGTGCCGGGGGTCTTGAGCAGCTCGTAGGTCTTCTCGGCGCGCTCGCGGAACCCGCCGAAGACGGTGTCGAACGCCGTGACGAAGGTCGAGACGTCCTTGAGGAGCTGTCCGCCCAGAACCTTGGTGACCGCGTTGGTGACAATTCCAAAACCCGCGGAGAACACCTTCATTCCCAGACGGCCACCCGCTTTGGCCGGGGCGAAGAGCAGTTTGATGAACCGGCCGTCCAGGAAGCGGCCCATCCGCTCGGGGGCGTCCAGGAAGTCCAGGGCGTTCCGCGACGGCGGGGTGTCGACGATGATCAGGTCCCAGGCGTCGCTGCGGTGCAGCTGGCCCAGCTTCTCCATCGCCATGTACTCCTGCGTGCCGGAGAAGGACGAGGAGAGCGACTGGTAGAAGGGGTTGGCCAGGATCTGCTTGGCCCGGTCGGGGTCGGAGTGCGCCTCGATGATCTCGTCGAAGGTGCGCTTCATGTCGAGCATCATGGCGTGCAGCTCGCCGGTGCCCGTCACTCCGGTGATCTTGCGCGGGCTGTTGTCGAGCTCCGACAGGCCCATGGACTGGGCGAGGCGCCGGGCCGGATCGACCGTGAGCACGACGACGTCGCGGCCCCGGTCGGCGGCCCGGAGGCCGAGGGAGGCGGCGGTGGTGGTCTTGCCGACCCCGCCCGCGCCGCAGCAGACGATGATCCGCGTGCGCGGGTCGTCGAGCAGGGCGTCGATGTCGAGTTCCTTCATCATGCGGCTCCCTGGTCGCGGAGGGCCTCGGCCAGCTCGTAGAGGCCGGCCCGGTCCATGCCGTCGGACAGGAACGGCAGATCGTAGCGGGGCAGGTGCTCCAGGCGCGCCTTCTCGCGCTGCTCGAGCGCCGTGCGCTGGGCGTGCTCACCGGCCTCGACGGCCAGGATCGCCGCGTACTCGGCGGCGTGCTGGTCGAGCCCGGCGGCCTTCAGTCCCTGGGTGATCTCGTCCAGGTCCAGCTCACCGGCCGTGGCGGCGGCCAGGTCGGCCTCGGTCAGCAGGGAGGGGCGCTCCATGTTGACGATCACCGATCCCAGCGGGACGCCCGTCTCGCGCAGGTCGTGCAGCCCGTCGAGGGTCTCCTGGACGGGCATCTCCTCCAGCAGCGTCACGAAGTGGACGGCCGTCTGCGGCGAGCGGATCACGCCCATGACCAGGTCGCCGTGGTTGCGCACCGGACCGACCTTCGCCAGGGTCGACACCTCGTCGCTGACGTTCAGGAACTTGGTGATCCGGCCGGTCGGCGGGGCGTCCATCACGACGGCGTCGTAGATCAGCCGGCCGTTCTTCTCCTTCCGGCGCACGGATTCGCTCACCTTGCCGGTGAGGATCACGTCGCGCAGACCGGGGGCGATCGTCGTCACGAAGTCGATGACGCCCAGCTTGGTGAGGGCCTTCCCGGCGCGCTTCAGGTTGTAGAACATCTCGAGGTACTCGATCAGAGCTTCCTCGGTGTCGATGGCCAGGGCGAAGACCTCGCCGCCGCCGGGGGCCACGGCGACCTTGCGTTCCTCGTACGGGAGCGGGGGCACGTCGAAGAGCTGGGCGATGCCCTGTCTCCCCTCGACCTCCACGAGCAGCACCTTCTTGCCGCCCGCGGCGAGTGCGAGTGCCAGGGCCGCGGCCACCGTCGTCTTGCCGGTGCCGCCCTTGCCCGTGACAACGTGGAGCCTTACGCCGTCCCAGTCGGTATCTTTCGCGCTCACGCCTCCGAGGTTATCGTTCGCGGCGCAAAGACCCTGATGTCCCGCATAAGTGATTCCTGACACCCGCTTGCCGGGTTTCCGTGGGAAAAGCGCCTACGGTGGAAACCGGACGAACGCAACGTCCGTCCTAGGAGGCAGCGTCTCCTTGAGAGGGGTGTTCCGTCATGGAAGTCATCCTGGTTCTGGCCGCGATCATCGCCTTCTTCGCCCTGGTGGGCCTGGCGACCGGCGTGCGGGTCGTCCAGCAGTTCGAGCAGGGGATCGTGTTCCGGTTCGGCCGGATTCAGATGGACGCGGTCCGGGGGGCGGGGCTGACGGCCATCGTGCCCATCGCCGACCGCCTCCAGAAGGTCAACATGCAGACCGTCGCGATGGGGGTGCCCTCGCAGGACGGGATCACGATGGACAACGTGTCCGTAAAGGTGGACGCGGTCGTCTATTTCCGGGTGGTCGATCCGGTAAAGGCCATCGTGAACGTCCAGAACTACGTGTACGCCGTCTCCCAGGTGGCGCAGACCTCGCTCCGGTCGGTCATCGGACGGTCGGAGATGCAGGATCTGCTGGCCGAAAGGGACAAGATCAACGGCGAGCTCCGCGAGATCATGGACGGGATGACCGAGGGGCCCTGGGGCGTCCGGATCGAGCGGGTCGAGATCAAGGACGTCTCGCTGCCGGAGAGCATGAAGCGCTCGATGGCGCGGCAGGCCGAGGCCGAGCGGGAGCGGCGGGCGCGGATCATCACCGCGGACGGCGAGTACCAGGCGTCCAAGCGGCTGGCCGCCGCCGCCCACGAGCTCTCCAAGGATCCGGCCTCGCTCCAGCTCCGGCTGCTGCAGACCGTCACGGAGGTGGCGGCCGAGAAGAACAGCACCCTGGTGATGCCGCTGCCCGTCGAGATGCTGCGGTTCTTCGACAAGCTCTCCGAGCACGTCCCCGACACCCCCGCGACCCGCGAGGAGCGCGAGGAGGACGTCACGCCGCCCGCCCTCGAGGAGGCGATCAGCGAACCCGGCGACCAGATCGTCGCCGAGGTCGCGGGCGACCCGGTCAAGTCCCCGCCCCGGCCCTGAGCCGCCGCGCACCGTGTCACTCCTGAAGCCCTAACCTTGGGTTCATGACCAAGTGGGAGTACGCGACAGCGCCGTTGCTGATTCATGCGACGAAGCAGATTCTGGACAACTGGGGCATGGACGGGTGGGAGCTCGTCCAGGTGATCCCGGGACCGCAGGGCGGTGACACGCTGGTGGCCTACTTCAAGCGGCCGCTGGCATGAGCAGGGTCGAGGACAGGCTGAAGGAGCTCGGGCTCGAGCTGCCGGCCGTCGCGGCGCCGCTCGCGGCCTACGTGCCCGCCGTGCGGACGGGGAACCACGTCTACACCTCGGGGCAGCTCCCCTTCGTCAAGGGGGTGCTGCCCTCGACGGGCCGCGTCGGCGACGGTGTGACGCCCGGCGAGGCCGAGCAGATGGCCGCGCTCTGTGCGCTCAACGCGATCGCCGCGGTGGGGTCGATCGTCGACCTCGACGACGTCGTGCGGATCGTCAAGGTCGTCGGTTTCGTGGCCTCGATCCCGGAGTTCTACGGGCAGCCCGGCGTGGTCAACGGGGCGTCCAACCTGCTGGGCGAGGTCTTCGGCGACGCCGGGGTGCACGCCCGCAGCGCGGTGGGCGTCTCCGCCCTGCCGATGAACTCACCGGTCGAGGTGGAGATCATCGCCGAGGTCCGGTAACCCTTGACTTATTCGATGCACTCTGCACGAATGTGGCGTTATGAACGGACTGAAGCTTCCTGAGGAGTTCCGGGAACTGATCCTGGACCTCCAAGAGGGCCGCAAGCAGGCGCCGGTCCCTCGGCACGCGGCGACCGTCGTGCTGCTCAGGGACCGCGACGGCATCGAGGTTTTCATGCTGCGCCGGGTCTCGTCGATGGCGTTCGCGCCGGGGGCCTACGTGTTCCCCGGCGGGTCCGTCGACGCCCGGGACGCCGAGTACGAGGCCGGCGAGGACTGGACGGCCTGGGGCGCGGCCTTCGGCGCCACCCCCGAGCTGGCCAAGGAGCTCGTCTGCGCGGCGGTCAGGGAGACCTTCGAGGAGGCCCATGTCCTGCTGGCGGGTCCGTCCGCGGACCGGATCGTCGAGGACACCGCCCCGTTCGAGGCCGACCGGCTCGCGCTGCTGGACCGCAGCCAGTCGCTGGCGTCCTTCCTGACCGCCCGCGACCTGGTCCTGCGCTCGGACCTGCTGCGGCCCTGGGCACACTGGATCACCCCGGCGATCGAGCCGAAGCGCTACGACACCCGCTTCTTCATGGCGGCCCTTCCCGACGGCCAGCGGGCGCTCGACGTCAGCACCGAGGCCGACAAGGTCGCCTGGGTGCGGCCGGCGGAGGCGCTGGAGCGGGCGACCGCGGGCGAGCTGTTCATGCTGCCCCCGACGGTCGCGACGCTGCAGGACCTGACCCGGTTCAAGGACGTCGCCGAGGTGCTGGCCTCGCCGCGCGAGGTCTACGTGCACGAGCCGGTCGGCCGGATCGTCGATGGTGATCCTTATCTCGTTCTTCCCGACGACGAGCACAGACTCAAGTATTCCGACCATTATGGGGAGTAATGGGCATTTCGCGGCTTGAGCTGGCGATGGCTCGGAAGTTCCTGTCCGAGCCGTCCGCCGCCCTGGGGATCCTGGCGTCCCGGGGCGGCGTGTTCGGCGCGCTCGCGGCGCGCGGCCGGGCCCCGGTGGAGATCGGCGGCACGGAGCGGGCGGTCAGCGTGCTGGCCCGCAATCCCTCCCCGATGACGCTCGACGGCACCAACACCTGGATCCTCGCCGAGCCGGGATCGCGCCGCTGCGTCGTCGTGGACCCGGGGCCGAACGACGCCCGGCACCTCAAGCGGGTCGTGAAGGAGGCGGCCGCACGGGATCTGACCGTCGCGGAGGTCCTCCTGACCCACGGCCACCACGACCACGCGGCCGGAGCCAAGCGCTTCGCGGCCCTGACCGGGGCTCCTGTCCGCGCGCTCGACCCCGCGCACCGCCTGGGCTCCGAGGGCCTCGCCGAGGGCGACGTCGTCGAGGTGGACGGCCTGGAGATCAGGGTGTGGGGCACCCCCGGCCACACCGACGACTCCCTGTCGTTCTTCCTCGCGGGCGACCACGCCGTCCTGACCGGCGACACGGTCCTCGGTTACGGCACCACGATCGTCTCCAGCCTCGGCGACTACCTCGACTCCCTCGACCGCCTGCGCGCCTACACCGACGAGGTCGGCATCGCCGCGATCCTTCCCGGCCACGGCCCGGTCGTCGCCAAGCCCGCCGAGGCCCTCGACGGCTACATCACCCACCGCCGCGCCCGTCTCACGCAGATCGAGGCCGCCCTCGCCGCGGGCGCGACCACCCCCCGCGAGGTCGTCGAGATCGTCTACGCCGACGTCGACCGCTCCCTCTGGCCCGCCGCCGAATGGTCCGTCCAGGCCCAGATGGAGTACCTGGCCTCCCGCTAGACACGGCGAAAGGCCGCCGTCCCGGGGGACGGCGGCCTTTGCGTGACCGACTACTTGGAGCGCTTGCGGAGGCGCTCGATGTCGAGGATGACGACGGCGCGGGCCTCGATGCGGAGCCAGCCGCGGGCCGCGAAGTCCGCCAGGGCCTTGTTGACCGTCTCGCGGGAGGCGCCGACGAGCTGGGCGAGCTCCTCCTGGGTGAGGTCGTGGTGGACGTGCAGGCCGTTGTCCGTCGGCTGGCCGAAGCGCTCGGCCAGGTCGAGCAGGGCCTTGGCGACCCGGCCGGGGACGTCGGTGAAGACGAGGTCGGCCATCACCTCGTTGGTCTTGCGCAGCCGCTCCGACAGGGCCTGGAGCAGCGCGATCCCGACCTCGGGGTGGGCCGTGAGGAACGGGCGCAGGTCGTCGTGGCCGAGCCCCGCCAGACGGCACTCCGTGACCGCGATGGCCCCGGCGGTGCGGGGGCGCGGGTCGAAGAGCGACAGCTCGCCGAACATCTCGCCCGGGCCGAGCACGCTGAGCAGGTTCTCGCGGCCGTCAGGGGCCATGCGCGTGAGCTTGATCTTGCCCTCGAGCACGACGTAGAGACGGTCGCCCGTGTCCCCCTCGTGGAAGAGGCTCTGGCCGCGCGCGAGCCGGACCTCGGTGACGAACGCGCGCAGCGCCTTCGCCCCCTGCTCGTCCAGTGCCTCGAAGAGCGGGGCCTTGCTGAGTACTTCGATGTCGCGATCCGACACGCCTTCTCCTCCCGAACACTTCTCTGCCCAGTGTGACGCATATCGCACCGGACGTGTGAACGTGGGGTCATGACGCGCCCGCGCGAAGATTCCCGACGCTCGATACAGAGCCCGACTTTACCGATCCAGTGCCGGTGATCTGTCCGGCGGTCGCATTTTACGCCCATCCGACCTGCTCGGATGGACCGGCACCCTGGCCGCGTTCAGTCAAGACTCCGGGCTACGAAATCCCCGCTCCCGAACGATCAAGGCGTGCGTAGGCTGGGGCGACGATCGGATCAAGGGAGATCAGATGGGCAAGGGACGGATCGACGAGCATGCGATCGTCAGCGAGCGTCTGAGGGGCAATCCCCTCGGCGACCCGAACGAGCGCCCGCTGTGGGTGTACGTGCCCCCGGGCTACGACACCGGGACCGCGAGCTACCCGGTCATCTACGTGATCCAGGGGTACACCGGGCAGATCGGCTCGTGGCGGAACCGGGCGCCGTGGCGGCCGAGCTATCCCGAGCTCGTCGACGAGGTGTTCTCCGACGGCGAGACCCCGCCCGCCCTGGTCGTCTTCGTGGACGCCTGGACGAAGGTCGGCGGCAGCCAGTACCTGGACTCGCCCGGCACCGGCGACTACCACTCCTACCTGTGCGAGGAGGTCGTCGCCTTCGTCGACACCCGGTACCGCACCCTCGCCGCCCCCGAACACCGGGCCATCACGGGCAAGTCCAGCGGAGGCTACGGGGCGATGATCACTCCGCTGCTCCGCCCGGACGTGTTCGGCGCGCTCGCCACCCACGCGGGAGACGCCCTGTTCGAGGTCTGCTACCAGGCGGACTTTCCCCAGGTGGCCCGGATCCTGCGCGACACCTACGCGGGCGACTGGCAGGCCTTCCTGGCCGACTTCCACTCCGGACGCCCGGTGGGGACGAAGCCGAGCGACTTCCCGCTGATCGAGATCTACGGCTACGCGGCCTGCTACTCCGCGCTGCCCGACGGGACCGTCCAGCTGCCCTTCGACGAGTTCGGCACGCCGATCGCGGAGATCTGGGACCGCTGGCTGCTCCGCGACCCCGTCCGCATGGTCGCCGCGCTCCCGGACGCCGCCCGCTCGCTCAAGGCCGTCTGGATCGACGCCGGCCGCTCCGACGAGTACTACCTGGACTTCGGCGCGGAGGCCTTCGACCGGGCCCTGCGGAAGGCCGGCGTCGCGGACGAGGCCGTCCACTTCGAGCTCTTCGACGGCAAGCACGGCGCCATCGAGTACCGCTATCCGCTGGCCCTGAAGTGGCTGGCCCCCCGCCTGACTCCTTGAACGGCGACGGCGGAGGGGCCGGGCCCCTCCGCCGTCATTCGCGTTCCGGCATCAGCCCTTGGGCATGAGCACGGTGTCGACGATGTAGACGGTCGCGTTGCCGGTCGGGACGTTGCCGCAGACGACCTTGGAGGTGCCGTTGACGGTGAAGTCGGTGCCGCTGCCCATGGTCGCGACGTTGCCGCCCTGGAGCGACTTGAAGGAGCCCGACTCGAGCGCGGCCGGCGCCTGGCGTCCCGGGACCACGTGGTAGGTCAGGACCTCGGTGAGCTTCTTCTTGTCGGCCAGGAGCGCCTTGAGGTCGGCCGCGGGGACCTTCGCGAAGGCGTCGTTGGTCGGGGCGAAGACGGTGATGTCCTTCGCGGTGTTGAGCGTGTCGACCAGGCCCGCCTTCTTCACGGCCGTGACCAGCGTGGACAGGGCCGGGTTGTGGGAGGCGGCGGTCGCGACCGGGTCGGCGGCCATGCCGCTGAAGCTGCCCGGGCCGGTGGCCGGGACGGCGGCGCAGCCCGCGCCGAACGTCTGCGAGGCAGGGTCGGCGGCGGCGGAGGTCGTCGTCGCCGGGGTGGTCGTCGCCGTGGACTCGGCGTCCGAGGAGCTGCCGCCGCACGCCGCCGCGCCGAGACCGAGGGCCACGAAACCGACGACGAGGAACTGACGCTTCATGAGGTGTCTCCTTGTGGTGATCTTGAATGGATGGGGATCAGGTGATGGTCACGACCACCGAGTGCCAGCCGGTGGCCCCGTCGGGAAGCGGGGGCTCGCGGCGCTGCTGCTGGGTGGCGCCCGACCCGTCGGTGGCCCGGGTCTCGATGCGGTGGACGCCCGGCGTCGCGGCCCACTCCAGGGACCACTGCCGCCAGGTGTCGGTGTTCGGGACGGCCGCGAGCCTGGCCCGTCGCCAGGGTCCGTCGTCCACCCGGACCTCGACGGCGGAGATGCCGCGCCGCTGGGCCCAGGCCACGCCCGCCACGACCACGGGACCGGCCGGCAGCTTCTGCAGGGGCCGGGGGAGGTCGATGCGGGCGAGGGTCTTGATCGTGGAGCGCTCGGCATAGCCGCGGGCGACCCAGTAGGCCTTGGAGTCGGTGAAGCGGGTGACCTTCATGTCGACGACCCACTTGGTGGCCGAGCCGTAGCCGTACAGGCCGGGGACGACCATCCGGGCGGGGAATCCGTGCGCGATCGGCAGCGGCTCGCCGTCCATGCCGACGGCCAGGAGGGCCTCGCGGCCGTCCAGGATGGCCTCGATGGGCGTTCCGGCCGTCCAGCCGTCGGCGGAGCGGCTCAGGAGCTGGTCGGCGCCGGACCGCACGCCGGCCTCGCGCAGCAGGTCGGCGAGTGAGGCGCCGAGCCAGCGCGTGCTGCTGACGTAGGGGCCGCCGACCTCGTTGGAGACGCAGGTCATGGTCGCGTCGTACTCGAGGAGCGGGCGCCGGAGGAGGTCGTCGAAGGTCAGCTCGATCGGACGGTCCACGAGGCCGCTGATCCGCAGGGTCCAGTCGGCGGGGTCGACCTGCGGGAGGACCAGGGCGGTGTCGACGCGGTAGAAGTCCTTGTTGGACGTCACGAACGGGGTCAGGCCAGGCATCTTCATGTCGACCCCGGCGGGCAGCGGCCTGGCCGGACGGGCGGGGGCGGGCAGCCTGAGCGCGGCGCGGGCGTCCTCGACGTTCCTGCGCGAGGCCAGCAGCCTGCCGATCCCGCCACCGGCGACGGCCACCCCCGCGGCCCCGGCCGACAGGGCCAGGAAGCGCCGCCGCCCGGCCCCGCCGCCGACCGCGGGCCCCTCGGGAGCGGGCTCGCGCGGCACGCACAGCAGCCGTAGCGTGAAGATCCCGGCCGTGATCCCGATCAGGGCGGGGAGGGCGTCGAGGGGACCGGCTCCCGGCCTGGTCACGGCGGCCGCGGCGGCGAGCAGGCCGAAGGCGCCCATGCCCGCCGCGGCGAGCGGCCACCGGCGCCGGGCCAGCAGCCCGAGCAGCAGGCTCAGCAGGACGACCCCGACCGCGATCCCGCCGACGAGGACCAGCTTGTCCTTGTCGCCGAACTGCCGGATGGCGAACTGCTTGAGCGCCTCGGGAGTGCGGTCGACCATCGCGGAACCGACCGCGATCATCGGCCCCGGCCGCGGACCGATCAGGGCGGCGACCGTTTCGGCCACGCCCAGGGCCACGCCCGCCGCCAGCAGTCCGCCGACGGCCGCACGCATCCGGCCCGCTCCGATGTCCACACCCCCGATTCGGAGGCGATGACGCTGCGGATTGGTCCGCTCTCACAAAGAAAAAGGCCGGGACGCTTCTTCGCGTCCCGGCTCTCGCTTCGTCAGCCCACCAGGTCGACCGACTCGCGGGTCAGCGGCTCCGTGCGCCGCGACGCCCTGCGCCCGGGCCACCAGACCCGCTCGCCCACGTCGATGACCAGGGCGGGGATCAGAAGGGTCCGCACGACGAGGGTGTCGAGCAGGACCCCGATGGCCACGATCGCGCCGATGTGCAGCGCCATCACGACCGGCAGGGTGATCAGGGTGGCGAAGGTCGCCGCCAGCACGATCCCGGCGCTGGTGATCACGCCGCCGGTGACCGTCAGGGCGGTCAGGACGCCCTGCCGGTGGCCGCGCTCCCCGACCTCCTCACGGGCTCTGGTCATCAGGAAGATCGTGTAGTCGATGCCCAGGGTGACCAGGAACAGGAACCCGTAGAGCGGCAGCGACGGCATGAAGTGCGGATGCCCGAGCAGCTTCATGAGCAGGCCCGCCGCGCCCATCGCCGCGCCGAAGGAGAGGATCACGCTCGCCGCGAGGAGGATCGGGGCGAGGGCGGCCCGCAGGAGCAGGACCAGCACGGCCAGGACCACGACCAGGATCAGCGGGACCACGACCAGGTTGTCGTGATAGGAGGCCCGTTCGACGTCGAGGGTGGTGGCGGTCTGCCCGCCGACCAGGGCGCCGGTGCCGTCGAGGCCGTCCCGGAGGCGGTCGATGGTGGCCTTGGCGGCCCCGGAGTCGGGCGGATCGGCCAGGACGGCCTCGATCACGGCCGTCCGGCCGTCGGCGGAGAGCCTCGGCGTGCCCACCGAGGAGACCCTGTCGGCCTTCGCCGCCGCGACGACGGGTCCGGCCGCCGACGCGGGGGCGACGATCCTCGCGGGACCGGACGCGCCACCGGGGTAGTGCCGCTCGACGAGCCGCTGCCCGACGACCGATCCGACCTCCTTGGTGTAACTCTGCTCGGCGGTCTGGCCGGGCCTGAAGCCGAGCGCCCCGGCCGACAGCACCACCAGGGCGAGCACGCTGAGCACCCAGATCCGGCGCGGACGCCGGTCGACGAGGGCCGCGGCCCGCGCCCACACGCCCGCCCCGCCGGAGGCGGCCGGGGCCTCGCCCGCCCGCGGGATGAACGGCCAGAACACCCACCGGCCGAGCAGCACCAGCAGCGCGGGGAGCAGCGTGGTCATCACCGCGAACACGACCACGATCCCGGCCGCGGCGATCGGCCCGAACCCGCGCACGTCGTTCATCCGGGCCGCGAGCAGGCACAGCATCCCGACCGTGACGGTCCCCGCGGAGGCGAGGATCGCCGGGAACGAGCGCCGCACCGCGACGGCCATGGCGACGAACCGGTCGGCGTGCCGGTGCAGTTCCTCCCGGTAACGGGCGATCAGGAGCAGGGCGTAGTCCGTGCCGACCCCGAACAACATGATCATCATCAGGGCGGTGGCGTCCTCGGTCACCGTGACGTCCGCGTGCTCGGCCAGCAGGTAGACGATCCCCGTGGCGGCCTGCCCGGCGAGGCCCACCGCGAACAGGGGCAGGATCCACATCGACGGGCTGCGGTAGGTGATCAGCAGCAGGACCGCGACGACCAGGGCGGCCGACAGCAGCAGGGTCGTGTCGGTGCCGGACACGGCGTCGGCTCCGTCGGACAGGGCGCCGGCGGAGCCGGTCACGGCGGTCTCCAGGCCCGCGGGGGAGTCCTCGAGGCCCTTCTTGATCTTCTTGACGGCGTCCACGGGTTCGCCGCCGTCCTCGCGGAGGGGGAAGGACACCAGGAGCGCCTGCCCGTCGGCGCTGGGGGCGGCGGGGTCGATCCGGCCGTCGGAGGAGAGGGCGGCGAAGGCCGTCCGGTCGGCCTCGACCGCGGCGCGGTCGGCGCCGGTGATCCCGGTGCCGCGGACGTAGACGAGCACGGCCACGGGGGTGTCGGAGCCGGGGAACGCCTCACGCTCGGCGATCAGCGCCCGGGTCGCCTCCGAGCTGCGCGGGAGCAGGAGGGCGGGGTCCTTGGAGACGATGTCGCCCGACTTGCCGGCGAGGGGTACCAGCAAGGCGGTGATCGCGATCCACAGGGCGACGGAGCCCCAGGCCAGCAGCCGGAGGCGGTTCATTCGACGGTCCGGAGGATCTTCTCGATGGAGGCGGTGCGGGTCCGGAGCTCGGCCAGGTCGGCGGCGGCGCGCTGCTGTGCGTCGAGGGTGTTCTCGGCGAGCTGCTCGAACCGGTGGACGAGCTGGCGCAGGTCGTCCACCTGCTGGGCGCCGGCCTTCTGCTTGCGGAACTCGAGCCAGGACGAGATGCAGATGCCGATCAGGAAGGTGAGGATCAGCGCCATCCCGAGGAAGGCGGTCACCTCCGACCAGCTGATCTCCTCCGCGGCGGCGACGGTCTTCACGACTTCTCCTTCAGGGTCAGGGTCGCGACGGCCTCGGCGAGGGTCGTCGCTGTCAGGCGCAGATCGAAGTCGGCGACTTCGTAGTACTTCATGGCTTTGCCGTCCTCGGACAGTTCGAGGTTGCCGACGATCAGGCCGACGGCTTCCAGACGTTGCAGGTGCATGTGGAGCAGGGGGCGGCTCACGCCGATCACGCGGGCGAGGTTGCTCACGTAGTCACGGCCGTTCGCCAGCTCGGCGACGATGCGCAAACGCAGGGGATTGGACAGCGCAGCCAGCATCCCCACCAGCTGATCGCCGGTGGGCGGAGTGGCTGTCATGGATCTCCTTGAGGTGTAAGAAAACTCTGACAGGTGAAAACGTAGCATTTCGCGTTAGGGATGAGAAGAGGCGTTCAGGCGCGCGGATGGCCGTGGCCGGTCATCGGCCGGTCATCAGGCGATCGCGCCGGAGCGGGGGGCGGATCCCACGCCCGCTCGGGCTTCGGCCGATCCCGGGTCTTCGCCGCGGGATCGGCCGGTACGGACCTCAGACGTCGTCGGCGCGGAGGTCTTCGAGGAGGTCGGCCTGTCCGGAGAGGACGCCGCCGAGGATCTTGCGGGTCACGGACAGGAGCGTCGCGACCTGGGGATCGGTCAGGGCGTAGTGGACGGTCGTGCCCTGCTTGCGGCTGGTCACCAGGTTGGAACGCCGGAGCACGGCGAGCTGCTGGGACAGATGGGCGGGCTCGATGCCGATCTCGGGGAGCAGCTCGGCCACGGAGTGCTCCCGCTGGCTGAGCAGCTCGAGAACGCGGATGCGGGCGGGGTGCCCGAGGGTTTTGAAGAAGTCGGCCTTGAGCTGGTAGAGCGGTGCGGCGACGGTCGTGGCACGCGCCGGACCGCTGGTCACTACCGGTCCTCCTCGTACTCGTCGTCGTCGGTCTCGGCGGGCTCGGAGGGACGGTCGGCGACGCCCAGGTCGTTCCGGAGCCTGTCGAGGTCGGTTCCGCTGCCGTCGTACTTCAGCGCACGGGCGATCTTCGTCTGCTTGGCCTTGGCCCGACCACGTCCCATGATCGCGTCCTCTCGTCTGCCGCGCTCTCGGCGCGTTACATTCTCTGTAATTGCCAACATTAGCAAGTCAACACAGGATCGGCGCCGAGGCTTCCGGCGAGAAGGGCGAGGGTGTCGGCCGGGCGGGGGCCCGTGGCCGCCCAGATCCGCCGGGGCGGGGGGTCGGGGCGCAGCGGCCGCACGGTGACGCCGGGGTGCGGCACCGACAGGGCCGTCCGCGGGACGAGCGCGATGCCGTGCCCCGCCGCGACCAGGGCGAGGATGGTGGCGTAGCGCCCGGAGCCCACGGTGAGGCGCGGGGCGAAACCGGCGGCCCCGCACAGGGTCCGGAGCGATTCGGCGCAGGAGTGACCGGCGAGGCTGACCCACGGCTCGTCGCGCAGCCCGGCCAGATCGACGATCGGAAGATCGGCGGAGGGGTGATCGTCGGGCAGGACCAGGCGCAGCGGGTCGTCGAGGATCCGCCGGGCCGAGAGGCCCGCCAGATCGAGGGGGTCGGCGGCGTGGTCGTAGGCCAGGGCGAGGTCGGCCTCGCCCCGCCGGACCAGCGCGACGGACTCCGCGGCGTCGGTCTCGATCAGGACGCACGGCGTGCCGGGGCTCAGCCGGGCGAACCCCGCCAGGGCCCGGGGGAGCAGGACGGCGGCGGCGGTGGGAAAGGCCGCCACCCGGATCGGCGCGCGGGCCCGCGACCGGAACTCCGCCAGCTCGCGCCGGGCGTCGTCGGCGATCGCGAGGATCGCGTGGGCGTGGCGGAGGGCGATCGCGCCCGCCTCGGTCAGCCGGGCGCCGGTCGTGCTCCGGTCGACCAGGCGGTCGCCGAGCTCGCGTTCGAGGGCGCTGATGTGCTGCGACACCGACGGCTGCGACAGGGACAGCGCGGCGGCCGCGGCCGTGAAGGACCCTTCGAGGGCGACGGCCCGCAGCACCCGCAGGCGCTGGAGGTTCTCCATCTCCGCACGCTATAGCCGATCCTTATGGGGAGGTCGGCCGATCGGGGATTCCGGCTCATGGCCGCCGCTCCTAGAGTGACGGCCATGACGGCTTCCGCGTTCCTCGCCCTGCACCACGCCCCCGGCCCGCTGGTGATCCCGAACGTGTGGGACGGCGGCTCGGCGAAGATCATGGCAGGGGCGGGCTTCCCCGTGCTGGCGACGACCAGCGCCGGCATCGCCTTCAGCCACGGCGTCCCGGACGGGACCCTGGGCCGGGCGGCGATGACGGCCCGCATCGCGCAGATCGTCGAGGCGGCCGGGGTGCCGGTCACCGCCGACCTGGAGTCGGGCTACGGCGACGTCGCGGGGACGGTCGCGGACGCCGTCGCGATCGGGGTCGTCGGAGTCAACCTCGAGGACACCGACCACGGGGTCCTGGTCGAGGCGCGGGAGGCCGCGGCCAGGATCGCCGCCGCCCGTGCCGCGGCCCCCAGCGGCACCCTGGTGCTGAACGCCCGCGTCGACACCTATCTGGCGGGCGCCGCCGACCCGTTCGCCGAGACGCTGCGGCGGGCCGGGCTCTACCTCGACGCGGGCGCCGACTGCGTCTTCGTCCCCGGGGTCGACGACCTGGACGTCATCGCGGAACTGGTCCGCCGCGTCCCCGCGCCGCTGAACATCGTCGCGGGCCTCACCGGCACCCCGCTGACCGTCGCGGAACTGGCCGGTGCGGGAGTCGCCCGCGTGACGGTCGGCGGCAGCCTCGCCCGGGCGGTCCTGGCGACGGTCGAGACCGCCGCGCACGACATCCGCGACCACGGGACCTTTCCCTTCACCGCGACGGCCCTCCCCCACGCGGCGCTCCAGGCCCGCTTCGGAGCCTAGACCTGGTCTAGAGCGTGGGGAGGGCGCGGGAGCGGAGCCAGGCGTCGAAGAAGGGGGTCAGGGAGCGGTTCGCGAAGGCGGCGGCGTGGTCGATGAAGGCCGCGGTGGTGACGACGCCGTGCCGGTGGGCCGCGGTCCAGCCGCGCAGCAGGGCGAAGAAGTCCTCGTCGCCGAGCAGGAGGCGCAGGGCGTGCAGGGTCAGCGCGCCGCGCTTGTAGACGGCGTCGTCGAAGATCCGGCGCTCGCCGGGGTCGGCGAGGGCGTACTCCAGCGGGCGGCGGGCGAGCCGTTCGCGCCAGCGGCGGGCGTGCTCGTCGGCCGTGCCCTCGCCGCATGCCTCCCACCACAGCCACTCGGCGTAGCAGGCGAAGCCCTCGTGCAGCCAGATGTCGCGCCAGGACCCGATGGTCAGGCTGTTGCCGAACCAGTTGTGCGCCAGCTCGTGCGCGATGAGGCGCTCGTTGCGGCCGTCGAGGTGGTTGGCGCCGAAGGTCGCCATGCCCTGCGCCTCGACGGGAATCTCCAGGTCGTCGTCGGTGACCACGACCGTGTACGACGGGAAGGGGTACGGCCCGAAGTAGGCGGAGAAGGCGGCGACCATCCGGTCCTGGCGGGCGAAGTCGCGCAGGACCTCCTCCGCCAGGTGCGACGGATGATGGACGGTCTGCGGGACCGTTCCCGGAAGGCGTGTGCTGCTGTAACGCCCGATCTGGACGCTCGCCAGATACGGCGCCATCGGGGCGTCCTGCTCGTACACCCAGGTCGTGGAGGCCCCCGAGCGGCGCCGGGAGGCCAGTTCCCCGGTCGCCAGGACGTCGTATCCGGCTCCGGTCGTCACGGAGATCCGGAAGCGGGCCTTCGCGCCGGGCCTGTCGTCGCAGGGGAACCAGGAGGGGGCGCCGGTCGGCTGGCTCGCGACGAAGGATCCGTCGGTGAGCTGGTCCCAGCCGAGCCCGCCGAAGTGGCTGGGGACCGGCTTGGGGTTGCCCGCGTACCTGACCTCGATCGAGAACTCCCCCTGGACGGGCCGGGCGGGGGAGATCCGCAGTTCCTCCGAGCGGTGGGTGAACCGGGCGGGCCGGCCGTCCACGAGGACCTTGGAGATCCGGAACGTCCCCAGGTCGAGGACGAGCCGGTCGAGCGGGGCCGGGGTGGAGCAGGCGATGACGGCCGTCCCGGCCAGCCGGTTGGGGCCGACCCTGTAGTCGAGCGTCAGGTCGTAGGCGAGCACCCGGTAGGGCTTCGGTGCGCGCTCGGCGAAGTACGCACGGGGCACGCTCACTCCTTCGCCGCCACGATCGGGTTCCCCGACCAGCGGGTGTGGCCGGGCACGGACTCGCCGCGCAGCACCAGGGAGGCGGGCCCGACGGAGGCGTTCTCGCCGAGGCTGGCGGCGGGCAGCACGACCCCGTTCGGGCCGAGGGTCGCGCCGTCCATGAGGGACACCGTATCCATGCTGAGGACCCGGTCATGGAACAAATGCGTCTGAAGCACACATCCTCTGTTGACGGTGGCGCCGTAGCCGAGATGGACGAGGTCGGCCTCGGGCAGCCAGTACGTCTCACACCACACGCCGCGGCCGATCCGGGCGCCCATCGCGCGCAGCCACCAGTTGAGCGGGGCGGTGCCGAGCCAGGCCGTCGCGAACCAGGGGGCCGCGACGATCTCGACGAAGGTGTCGGCGAGCTCGTTGCGCCAGACGAAGGAGCTCCACAGCGGCTTCTCACCGGCCGAGATCCGCCCGACGAGCAGCCACTTGGCGGCGACCGCCGTGAGCGCGCCGAGGATTCCGGCGGCGAGCAGGCCCGCCCCGGCGAGGGCGAACGCGGCGAGGAAGCCGGACGTCCCGGCCGTCCACAGGAAGAACACGGCGAAAGCCACCGCGAGCCCCGCGGTGATCATGACGGGGACGAGCCTGCACACCTCGACCAGGACGCGCGCCGTCCGGACCGCCCGCGACGGCGCGTAGGTCCTGGACCGGTCGCCCTTGGCGCTCTCGCGGTACAGCTCCACCGGCGGCAGCCCCACATAGGAGGCGCCCTTGCCGGCATCGCGCGGGGTCGCCGACAGCACGCCGATCAGGCCGCCCTTGGGGATCTTCCGGCCCGGCGCGGCCATCCCGGAGTTGCCGAGGAACGCCCGCTTGCCGATCTTGGCTCGGGCCAGCATCATCCAGCCGCCGTTGAGCTCGTACGGCGCGATCATGGTGTCGTCGGCGAGGAAGGCCCCGTCGGCGACCGTGGTCAGGGCCGGGATGGCCAGCACCGTCGAGGCCTCGACGTCCCGGCCGACACCGGCGCCCAGCGCCCGCAGCCACGACGGCGTCAGTGAGCTGGAGTACAGCGGGAACAGCCACACCCGGGCCATGGCCATCAGCCGGACGGTCGTCCAGGCCTGCCAGGCCACCCGACTGTGCACCGGGTAGCGGCCGGCGCCGAGCCCGCGGGCCAGCAGCCGGACCGAGGCCCAGGTCAGGAACGCATAAGCGACCAGGACCGTGCACGCCGCGGCGGGGACGCCCGCCAGCAGCCCGAGCGCGGTCGCCCGGTCGAGCAGGACCGGAGCGGCGGGCAGGAACAGCGACAGCACGGCCAGCCCCGGCAGCATCGCCACGACCGGCAGCAGGCCGAGGCCGAGCGCCGTCGCCGCGTACACCGTGATCCACAGGCGGGAGCGGCGCGCGCTCTCCTCCGGCCGCCAGCGCCGGGAGGCCTCCGAGCGTGCGGCCGGGGCGCCCGCCCACGACTGCCCCGCCGGGACGGTCCCGGCGACCATCGTGCCGGGCGAGACCTGCGCCTTGCGGCCGATCCGCGCCCCCGGCATCAGCGTGGACCGGACGCCGACCCGCGCCCCGGCGTCGATCCGGATCTCGCCGATCCGCAGGACGTCGCCGTCGATCCAGTGGCCCGCGAGATCGACCTCGGGCTCGACGGCCGCCCCGGGACCGACCCTGAGCAGGCCGGTGACCGGCGGGATCGAGTGCAGGTCGGCGTCATGGGCGACGTCCGCGCCGAGCATCCTCGCGTAGTGCCCGAGCCACGGCGCCCCGGACAGCTCCGCGGCGCCGAGCCGGGCGGCGAGCTGCTCGGCCAGCCACAGCCGCAGATGGACGGCGCCGCCGCGCGGATGGCCGCCCGGCTCGACGCCGCGCAGCAGCAGCCGGGCGGCCAGCGCCGAGACGACCATCCGGCCGAACGGGTTGACGAAGACCACGAGCCCGGCCCCGATGAACCACCACGACAGATGCGGCGCCCAGGGCAGCAGGTGGGCGAGTGCGGCCAGCGCGACGCCCCAGCGCACCGCGCCGAGCGTCAGCAGCGGCAGCATCAGGACGGTCTGCAGGACCGCCATCGTGCGCGGCACCCGGCCGACCACGTGCTCGGACGTGCTCACCGACCCGGACGGCAGATGGGCGGCCATGTCGCGCAGCCCCGGATGGTCGTACAGCTCCGCGACGGTCACCGCCGGATACCGCTCCCGCAGCGCCGTGACCAGACGGGCCGCCGCCAGGCTGGATCCGCCGAGCGCGAAGAAGTCGTCGTCGGGGCCCGCGGGGGACGCGCCGAGGACGGCCTCCCACCGGTCGGCCAGCCACTGTTCGTCGTCGGTCAGGTCCTCCGCGCGGACCTCGGTGAGCACGAGCGGCCACGGCAGGGCGTCCCGGTCGACCTTGCCCGACGTGCGGGTCGGGAGCTCGTCGACGAGGGCCAGCCGGGGGACGAGGGCGGCGGGGAGCTCCTGGCGCAGCAGATCGCGGGCCTCGGCCAGATCGAGGCCCGGACGGGCGACGAGATACCCGACGAGGAGCTTGTGCCCGGCGGGCGTGGTGCGGACGGCCGCGGCGGCGCCCTTCACATCGGGCAGGGCCAGCAGGGCGGCGTCGATCTCACCGAGCTCGATCCGGCGTCCACCGATCTTGATCTGGTCGTCGGCGCGGCCGAGGAACACCAGGCCCTCGGGGTCGGCGCGGACCATGTCGCCGCTGCGGTAGGCGCGTTCCCAGCCGAGCGACGGCATGGGCGCGTACTTCTCGGCGTCCTTGGCGGGGTCGAGATAGCGGGCCAGGCCGACCCCGCCGATGACCAGTTCGCCCTGTTCACCGGGGCCGACGAGCTCACCGGAGGGGTCGACGACGGCGAGCTCCCAGCCGTCCAGGGGCAGCCCGATCCGGACGGGAGCGGTCGCGGTGAGCGGGGCGGCGCAGGCCACGACCGTCGCCTCGGTGGGGCCGTAGGTGTTCCAGACCTCGCGGCCCGGCCTCGCGAGCCGGGCGGCGAGCTCCAGCGGGCACGCCTCCCCGCCGAAGATGAGGAGCCGGACGCCTTCGAGGGATTCCGCGGGCCACAGCGCGGCCAGCGTCGGGACCGTCGACACGACCGTCACGGCCTTGTCGAGCAGCCACGGGCCGAGATCGGTTCCGGCCCGCACGAGGGCGCGCGGCGCGGGCACCAGGCAGGCCCCGTACCGCCAGGCCAGCCACATCTCCTCGCAGGAGGCGTCGAAGGCCACCGACAGGCCGGCCAGTACCCGGTCGCCCGGCCCGATCGGCTCGTCCCGCAGGAAGAGCGCGGCCTCGGCGTCGACGAACGCGGCGGCGCCGCGGTGCGAGACCGCGACGCCCTTGGGCCTGCCCGTCGAGCCGGAGGTGAAGATGATCCACGCGTCGTCGGCGAGGCCGGGCTTCTCCCGGGGCCGCGGTGGCCGGGCCTCGGCGCCCTCCGGCCTGGTCAGCTCGGGGGTGAGGACGGCCGTCACGGCGGCCTCGGTGAAGACGAGGGCGGCGCGCTCCTCGGGGTCGTCGGCGTCCACGGGCACGTAGGCGGCGCCCGCGAGCAGGGTGCCGAGGATCGCGACATAGAGCGCGTTGGTTCCGGACGGGACCCGGATCCCGACCCTGTCGCCGCGGCCGATGCCGGCGGCGCGCAGGTCACGGGCCGTGCGTTCGGCCGCCCTGGTGAGCTGCCGGTAGGTGAGGACGCTGCGGCCGTCGTCGAGGGCGGGCGCGTCGGGGTGGCCGCCCGCCGTGGCGGCCAGGACGTCGGTGAGCGTCCGGGGTTCGGGCGCGCCGGACGCGCTCGTGTAGAGGGCACGGCTCGTCGGGAGAGCGGGAGTGGACACGGTGTTTCAGAGCTCCGGATCGCAGGGACGGCACCGTTCGCGGCCCGGGTCGTCCGTCCGGGGCCCGTCGTTTCGCTGCACAGATCACGCTCCCTCGACAACAAAGCGTCATCGTCCCCCGATTCCCGCCCGCAACGTGGTTCTCCCCACAGCCGGGACATCAACGCCTCGCGCGGTGGATCAGGACTTTCCGAGGAGGTTCCGGGCCAGCTCGAGGGGGCCGGGCGTGGAGAGGGGTCGGCGCGTGGCGGTGCGGCTGGCGACGGCGCGCTCGACGACGGCGGTGCCGGTCTGGGCCTCCAGGACGGGCGTGTACCCGGCGGAGCGCAGGGCGTCCAGGGTGACGGCCGGAGGCTCGGCGCTGACGACGACGGTCGGGGCGATGCGGCGCAGACCCAGCCTGCGGAGCGAGCGGTGGGCCTGGAGTTCGAGCAGGAGCGTCTCGTCGTCGGAGCGGATGCAGCAGGCGGAGGCGATGACGGTGATGTGGCCGTGCCGCCGGGCGACGTCGCGGACCAGGTACTCGAGGGGCTGCGGCAGCGGCGTGGTGGACAGGGTCGCGAGGCGCTTCAGGAGGGCGTCGGGATCGAGGCCCGAGTCGAGGGCGCGGCGGATCGTCGCGGCGCTGAACCGCCAGACGACGGCGTGGCCTTCGGACTCGCGGTCGGCGGCCGAGTCGAGCAGGTCGGTGACCGCTGGGGCGGGCAGCCCGGGGACGACGGCCGTCATGTCGGCCTGGAAGTGCGCGTGCGCGACCGGCGGCGGAAGCAGGGCGGCCAGGGCGTCGGTGAGGGCGTCGAGCGAGCCGGTGCGGCGTTCGACGGTGGTCAGCGCGGCCCAGCCGAGCGACGTGAGCGCGCCGTGGGCGACGAGGCCGAGAAGCCGGGCCTCCTCCAGGGTGGCGGCGACCCGGGCGGGGGCGTCGGCGGAGAGGAGGACGGGACGGTGCCAGGCTGCGGCCTGCTGGAGGCCGGCGAGGGCGGGCTCGCTGGTGACGTCCATGCCCTGCCCGTCGGGGAAGGAGGCGAGGACGCGCAGCAGCGCCGCGCGGAGCGCGACCGCCGACGGATCGTCGGCGGCGACCAGCGCGACGGGCGTCTCACCGCCGGGCCACCAGGTGATGACGTTGCCGTGGCCGAGCCAGGCCGCGATGACCGGGGCGAGCCGTTCGGCCGGCGGGGCGGCGAACCAGCGGTCGTACCGGCCGGACGGCATGAGCCGGGACGGCCCGGCGGGTTCGGGACGACGGCGGCCCTTGACGGGAGCGGGCGTCTCGGCCTGGACGCCCAGGATCCCGGCCGCGTCGGCGAGATCGATCCAGAGCCGGGTCTCGTCCTCGGGCGCCCCGATGGCCTTGGCGAGCCGACGGGTGTCCCGGACCGCGAGCCCGCCGGACTTGCGCACCTGCGCGGGCGTCTGCGACAGATCACGGCAGAGCGCCTCCAGCCGCGTCACGGCGGTCGTGACCGCGGCGCGCGCCTCGCTCTCGACCCGGACGGCCGACGCGGCGGCGACCGTCGCGACCCGCGGCGGCGCCGGGACGAACTCCGCCGCGGCCTGGACCCCGAACGCCTCGAACACCTCCAGCGGCATCTCGGCGATCGAGTCGTCGACGGGAACGAGGAGACCCCGGTCGGCCAGCCAGTCGGTCCCCGGATCACCGGATCCCCCCGGCCTGAAGACGAACCTGTCCCACCCGGTGAACCGGTCCGTGGCGATCGGCGCCGGCCGCGAGAAGATCAGCTCCATCAGCTCGACGGCCCGCGCCGGAGCCTCCTGGAGCACCTCCCTGATCCGCTGATGGTCGGCGAACAGCGCGCCGAGCCCCTCGACGAGCTGAGCCCGCGTGCCGGGCGGCACCCCGAGATGCCCGGCGACATGCTGCAGCTCCGCCTTGTTGAAGGCCCGCGTCAGCAGCTGCACGGCCGGCACCGGCGTGTACCGCCCCCTCTCCAGCGCATCCGCGACCGCCCCCGTCAGCCCGAACCGCCCCGGCCGCGACGGCAGCAGGATGAGCCGGTTCCGCAACGCCCGCAGAATCCCTCCCACCGCCTCCCGATGCTCCTCCGCGAACCCCTCGACGACCTCGGCCTCGGCGACGTCCCGCACCCCGTAGGCCCCCCGCACCGAAGGCTCGGACCGCCCGGACGCCTCGATGAGCACCTGAAGCTCGGCCAGATCACAGGCCTCCAGCGCACTCATCGCCCGATACGGATGGCCGATCCGCACCGCCACGTCCCGCAGGTTCTTGGGCCCCCGCCCCTCCTCCAGGACCCGCCAGTCCTCGATCACCCGAGCCAGCTGCTCCTCCCGCAGCCCGCCCAGCACACCCAGAATCGCCTCGACATCAGCCACACCTCATTATCAGTCCCCACCCCACCGCGACAGGCCACGAGCCGACATCGGTGTTCACCGCTCTGCGGTCAGGAACCGGGCCCACCCGGCCGCAGGGAAGATCACCGGGAGGCACGCGGCGTAGATATAGGGCTATGATTAATAGAAACATATCTCTATGTCTATGACGGTGGTGTGGATGGACAGGCCGGCCGAGATGTTCGACCGTGAGTATGAGTGGGCGGCGCTGACCCGTTTCATCACCGACGACCAGGCCGGAGCCACGTTGGGCGTGGTCTCCGGACGGCGCCGTCAGGGAAAGACCTTCCTGCTCGACGCCGCGTGCCGAGCCGCGGGCGGCTTCTACTTCGGCGCGACCGAAGCGGTCGACGCCGAGTCGTTGCGCCGGTTCAGCGGTGCGCTCACGGCTCACGCACGACCGGTCACGCCCTACCACTTCGCTCACTGGTCCGAGGCCATCGACGCGCTCCTGGCCCTCGGCTCCGAACGTCCCGTGCCCGTCGTGATCGACGAGTTCCCGTACCTGGCCAAGGCCAATCCGGAATTGCCATCGGTCATCCAGGAGGCCTTTCGGCCGCTGCGCGATCAGCGCACGGCGTCGCGTACGCGGCTTCTCCTGTGCGGATCGGCGCTTTCCCTCATGGGCAGGCTGCTGTCCGGGAACGCGCCGCTACGAGGCCGGTCGGGCCTCGAACTCCTCGTACGGCCCCTCGACCATCGGCTTGCCGCCGAATTCTGGGACATCACCGATCCTCGACTGGCCCTGATGGTCAATTCGATCGTCGGCGGTACCCCCGCCTACCGCAGGGAGTTCGCCCGGGGCGACTCGCCGGCGGGCCCGGACGACTTCGATGACTGGGTCGTACGGACCGTCCTGAATCCCGAGACGCCGCTGTTCCGCGAGGCGCGCTACCTGCTGGCCGAGGAACCGGACCTGCGCGACACCGCCCTCTATCTATCAGTCCTGGGAGCCGTGGCCGATGGCAACGCCACCCGGGGCGGTATGGCGGGCTATCTGGAGCGCAAGGCCACCGATATCGCTCACCCCATCAACGTTCTCGAAGACGCCGGGCTCCTGCATCGGGACGCCGACGTTTTCCGTGATAATCGTCCCACCTATCGCATCGCCGAACCGTTGATCGGCTTCTACCACGCGATCATGCGGCCGGTCTGGGATCAGCTGGAGCGTCCTGGCAGCGCGGGCAGGGTCTGGCAAGCAAGCCGCCGCCGGTTCGCCAGCAACGTCCTCGGCCCCCACTTCGAACAGGTCTGCCGCGACTGGGTCCTGCATCACGCCGACCCCGACCTGCTCGGCGGGCTGCCCGCCCGCGTCGGCCATGGTGTCGTCCATGATTCCAAAGCCCGCACCGGTCACGAAGTGGACGTGGCGGTCATCGGCATCGCCGACAGTGGCAAGCCCCCACTGCTGGCGATCGGCGAAGCCAAGTGGAACGACGTCATGGGCGCCGCCCATGTCGAGCGCCTCCACCACATCCGCGATCTCATCACCCAGGTCGGCCGCTTCGACACCACCCGCACCCGGCTGATCTGCTTCAGCGGAGCGGGCTTCAACGACAGGGCCCGAGAGCTGGCCGCCGCGTCAAATGATCTTCGATTGATCGATCTGGCGGCACTGTACGGCCGATGAAGGGTGGATCAGCTTTCGGGGATCCCACGCCACGACAACGGGCGAAGCGGTTTCAGACGCAACCCGGCTCGGGCTGGTGCGGAGGGCTCGCCGAATGAACCGGGTCCTGGCAGAGACCTATCCGGACGCGCACTGTGAGCTGAACTTCAACAGCCCGTTCGAGTTGCTGGTCGCGACGGTGATGTCGGCGCAGACGACGGATGCCCGGGTGAACCTGGTGACGCCGACCCTGTTCGGGAAGTGTCCGACGCCGGAGGACATGGCTGGGGCGAACCTTGAAGATGTCGAGGAGATCATCAAGTCGACCGGGTTCTTCCGGGCGAAGACCAAGTCGATCATGGGCCTGTCGGCGGCGATCAGGGATCGCTACGCCGGCGTGGTCCCGGGTCGGCTCGAGGATCTCGTGACACTGCCGGGAGTGGGCTGCAAAACCGCCAACGTGGTGCTCGGCAACGCCTTCGCCTGACCGGGGGCGACGCCGAAATCGATCAGTGACTCGGCGTTACTGGGGTGCTCGGGTCACAGATCGGCCTTGGTGAGTCTTTCCATGAGGCTCGGCTTGCGTTGATGTGCTGTCCGCAGCTCGTCGACGCGTTGGCGGAACGCTCGGATGGTCTGGTCCCGTTCGGCGAGTTCGCGTAGGTCGTGCAGGAGGGTGATCGCGGCGTCGTATTCGGTGGGCTTCTTGGTGGCGATGCGGGTCTCGACGCGCTGCCAGGCGAGATCGCCTTCTTGGCGGAGGGCTTGGAGCCGCTGTTCGCGGGCTTCGGCGGTGATGCGTTCGCGACGTTTCTGTTTTCTGGCTTCGCGCTCTTGCTCGGCCTTCCTGCGTTCTGAGTCTCGGTTCTCGGCGGCTGTGAGGAGCTGGCCCGCTGTACGGCTGGAAGGATCCGGTGTCGGTTGGGGGCGTCGGTCACTGTGGAATCGGCGCTGGAGGGCGGCTCGAGCCGCTGTCGGGTTCCGCAGGGTCTGCAGGAGGAGGGCGTCCTTGTCTCCGCCGGGAAGGGGCTCGATCCAGGTGGTGTACTCGGCGTCGGTCGGCTCGTCCGAGACCAGGTAGGGGCTGGCTTCGGCGGCGACGGCCAGGAGGTCGTCGTCGAGGCGGAGGAAGTCGGCCATGGAGCGTTGGGCGGCGCTGAGGGTGGCGAGGTTCGCCGGGACGGGGGGCTCGGTCTCGTCGTCGTCGATCTCGCCGCTCTGAACGGAGAGGAGCCAGGCCAGGTAGAGGGGCCGGAGGTCACCGGACGCGATTTCGGTGCGGAGGCCGACGATTCCACCGAGGCGGTGTTCGCCGTCCTCGTCCCAGTACTCCTCTTCCTCTTGGGAAGAGAGGTAGAGCAGGACGTGGTCGCCTGAGGCCCAGGCGGCGACGTTGTGCCCGCCGCAGTACCGCTGGGCGATGGTGAGTCCGAGGGCGGCGCGGGGGAGCCGGAGGATGAGGATCCGGGTGCCCCAGTTCGCGAGGTACAGGTGCGCGTCGAAGTAGCGCTCCATCATTTTGTGCGGATCGCCTCGGAAGCTGCCCCAGTGGTATTCGTTGACGAAGCTCGTCGAAGTGATCCGTGCCCTGGTCGACAGCGCCCGGAGCTCGCTGCGACGCCGTGCGTCCAGTGGCTGGTCGACCGCCACGAACTCGTAGTACTCGTAGCTGCTCACGTCATCCTCGTAGCCAGTGCCGGTACGCGGCGATCCATTCGGCTCCCTCCGGCGGCGGCTCGGGAAGAGGCAGATCGAGAATGCCGATCCGCTGCCGCATTCGCCCGGCGGCGCAGACGGCGACGATCCCGTTGTCGGCTGCTTGCTCGATCTTCTTGACGACGACCTCGACCCCCAGGACACATGTGGTGAACGGGGTTCTCAGGTGCTCCTCGATCATGGTGGCGAAACCGGTGATCGCCTCGTCGTCGGTGTAGCAGTCGACGACCGCCTCGGCGATCATCTCTTCTAGCCGTTCTCTGCCCGGACCGGCCACGGTCTTAGATCCAGGTGGTTCGGGTGATGACGACTCGGTGTTCGTCCAGCTCGGGGTGTTCGATGATGACGTAGATCGCCAGGCCGTGTCCCGAGCCGAAGGGCTGCGTACGCATGTTCGCACCGGCCGGATTGTCGGGGTTGTACTGGTTGCCGCTCCATGGAGTGAGCTCCAGAGTGGTTCTCAGCTCCAGGTAAGCGGTGAGGGCTTCGGCGGGGAGGGCGGAGAGTTCGGCGAGGACTTCCTCGGTCTCTTCGACGTGGTAGATCACCGGTTGAGGTCGGCGAGGCGTCGCCGGATCAGCTCAGTGGCGTCGACAGTGCGGACCGGTTCTCCTCGGAGGAGGGCTTCGCCATCGCGACGGGCGGCACGGTGCCGCTCGGGATCCATCGAGGAGACGGCGATCCGCCACCAGGCTTCGATGAACTCGTGGACGGGTGCCAGGTCGAGGTGGTCGGCCGCGGTGTTCATCGCCCTGCGCAGCCCCGAGTCGAAGTCGCTGAGATCCTCGGGCAGCAAGGCCGTCCGGATGGATTTCAGGTCCTTCGCCGGAGGAACGGGAGCGGTCGGCTCCGGTGCGGCAGCGGTCATGAACCCAAGTTTACGCAGTCACCTGGAAGATCACCGGTGGCGCGTCCAAATCGGTGGAGGCACGGCGGGTTGTGGAGCGCGTGCGTCTAACCTGGCGTCATGGCGACGCAGGCGACCTCGAAACAGCGCGCGAAGCGGTTCCAGAACGAGACCCGCCTGGGCCTGATTCGCAGGGCCCGTCGGATGGGCCGGATTCTGGCGGAGACCTATCCGGACGCCCACTGCGAGCTGAACTTCAACAGCCCGTTCGAGTTGTTGGTCGCGACGGTGATGTCGGCGCAGACGACCGATGCCCGGGTGAACACGGTGACGCCTTCGCTCTTCGCGAAGTATCCGACTCCCGAGGACCTGGCCGCGGCGAACCCAGAGGATGTCGAGGCGATCATCCAGCCGACCGGGTTCTTCCGGGCGAAAACCAAGTCGATCATGGGACTGTCAGCGGCGTTGCGGGACAACTTCGCTGGTGAGGTGCCCAGGACGCTGGAAGAGATGGTCACTCTCCCCGGTGTCGGCCGCAAGACGGCGAACGTCGTTTTGGGCAACGCACGTGATCCTGAAACGGGAGAACCCTTCGGCGTCCCTGGTCTGACGGTCGACACCCATTTCGGCCGTGTGGTGCGGCGCTTCGGCTGGACCGGCGAAGAAGACCCGGTCAAGGTCGAGTCGGCCATCGCGGAGATCTTCCCGAAGAAGGACTGGACGGATCTGTCGCAGCGGCTGATCTGGCACGGACGGCGCCGATGCCACTCCCAGCGGCCCGCCTGCGGGGTCTGTCCCCTCGCCGCGGACTGCCCGTCCTTCGGCGAGGGGCCCGTCGACCCGAAGGCGGCCGCGAAGCTCGTCCGCGACCGCTCGTTCGCCCTGCCCCGCCCCGCCCCGGCCTCCTAGGTGCGCGGGGCGGCGATGTCGACGTTCTCCAGGATGCCGATGGCGTCGGGTACCAGGACGGCCGCCGAGTAGTAGGCGCTGATGAGGTAGCGGGCCACCGCCTGCTCGGTGACGCCCATGAAGCGGAGGTTCGTGGACGGCTCGATCTCGTCGGGGATGCCGGTCTGGTGCAGCCCGACGACTCCGGAGACGTCCTCGCCGGTCCGCATGGCGATGATCGAGCTCGTGTACTCCCCCGAGGTGGGGATCTTGCCGCAGGGATAGATCGGGACGCCCCGCCAGGCGAGCAGCTCCTTCCCGTTCTCGTTGATCAGCTGGGGGTAGACGCCGCGCCGGGTGCACTCCCGGAAGAACGCGGCGATGGCCTTGGGATGGGCGAGGAACAGCTTGGTCCCGCGGCGCATCGTGAGCAGGTCGTCCATGTCGTCGGGGGTGGGCGGTCCCGACCAGGTCGAGATTCGCTGGGCGGGTTCGGCGACGTGGAGCAGCCCGAACCCGGGGTTGTTGACCAGCTCCCACTCCTGGCGTTCGCGCAGTTCCTCGACGACGAGGCGCACCTGCTCGTCGAACTGGCTCATCGGCCCGTTGAACAGGTCGGTCACCCGGGTGTGCAGGTTGAGCACGGTCTGGGCGACCGACAGTTCGTACTCGTGCGGGACGAGCTCGTAGTCGGCGAAGGTCTGCGGGATCTCCGGCTCGCCCTCGTGGCCCGCCAGGACGTCGATCGCCGCCTCGCCCTTGCGGTTGACGGCCTGAGCCGCCCTGGCCCGATGGCCGTCGAGCGCCGCCCGCAGTCCCGGATCGGCGTCGACGATCTGCCGGAGGGCGTCGCGCGGCAGGGTCAGGACCGTCGCGGACGTCGCCGCCCGGACGGTCTCCGCCCAGACCGGTTCCCCGCCCGAGAGGATCTCCCCGCCGAGGTGGTCGCCGCCGGTCAGCACCCCCAGCTGCGCGACCGAGCCGAACCGCCCCGCCCCGAGCCGGTCGAATCGACCGGACCCGAGGACGAGGATCCCGGTGATCGGGGCGCCGGCCTCGGCCACGACCTCACCGGGCCCGACCTCCCGCCGGACGAACCGCGACGCCAGCGCGGTCAGCGCCGCCCGCTCCGCGCCGTGGAGCGCGGGGAGCCCGCCGAGGCTCGCGGGCACGATCCCCGCGCCGTCGAAGGTGATCCGTCCCTTCGACGGGAGCGGGGTGCGCCTGCGGTTGACCCGGTAGGTGCCGCCCCTGACCTCGACCCACGGCAGCTTGCGCAGCAGCCAGCGCGAGGACAGGGCCTGCATCTGCGGCCGGGTCTTGGTGGTCGTGGCGAGGTTGCGGGCCCCCGCCGTCGACAGGCTGAGGGGTTCGGCGGCCTCCGCGGCGATCCGTGTCATGGTCAGACCCGGTCGGCGACGATGAGCAGGTAGTGGAAGCTGCCGTCCCCGTAGGCCTCGAGGAAGGCGTCCTCGATGCCCGTGACCAGGTTCGACTGCGCCCGCAGCCGCCAGTACGGGATGGTCGCCGCGGTCAGGTCGATGACGTTGATCGGGACGAGGTTGTGGGCGGCCATCGCCGCGAAGTACTGGCTGCGCGGGTGGATGTCGCAGATGTAGTGTGAGTTGATCTTGCTGACGGCCTGGGACGGCAGCCCGTAGACGTCGTTGTAGCAGCCGGTGACGCAGACGTAGCGTCCGCCGGGCTTGAGCAGCCGGCTGTGCGCGGCGAAGAGCTGGTCGAGGTTGACGTACATCGTGGACTCGTTGTTCCAGATGCCGTCGAAGCCGCCCGCCTCGAAGCCGGTGTCGAGCATGTTCCGGAAGCTGAAGGAGACCTGGTCGGCGACCCCGCGCCGCCCGGCCTGCTCGTTGGCGAACCGCACCTGCTCCTCGGAGATCGAGATCCCGTCGACCCGGCAGCCGAACTTCAGGTTGGCCATGATGCTGGAGCCGCCGCGCCCGCAGCCGGCGTCCAGCAGCCGCCCGCCGGGCGGGATCGGCCCGAGGTTGTCCAGCAGCAGCTCGGCCTGGGCGGTCTCGAGCCGGTGCAACTCCTCGATCATGCGGCGCTCGCGGGTGTCCTCCGGCCCCTCCAGGACGGACCAGTCGGGCTCGCCGATGCCGTAGTGGTGGTGGTAGATCCCGTCGACGTCCCCGAGCGCCAGGTTGACCGGGTTGCGTTCGGCGTTCCAGTAGCGGGCGACGGACTGCTGGTAGGCACTGGTCAGCACGGACGGGTTCTGCTGCGTGGTGGTCATGAAGCGAGGGGCCCTTTCGTCATGGTTCGTCGGGGGATGACATGTAGCGAGCGTTGGTGGAGTGCCACTCGAATCCGCCGCCCATCCAGGCCCGCAGGCCGTGCAGGAACCACTGGAGTTCCGGCGAGGGGAGGGCGGCGAGCTCGGCGCAGATGGCCTCGAAGCCGCGGACGACCTCGTTGTGGAGCTCCACCGTGGTCTCGACCGCCTCGGCGATCGAGCAGCCCCGGTCGTCGGCGACCAGGAGGACCATGTTGCAGACCGGCATCTCGTCGGCGGCGTCCTTGGCCACCGAGTGCAGGTCGTTGACGAGGACGGCCGCGGTGCCCGCCCGGAAGGCCGCGTCGCGCACCCGCGGCTCGTAGAAGAGGTTCGCCGGCAGCTCGTAGCCGCCGACGACGTCGATGAGCGTCATCGACGTGTAGAAGCTGTCGTGCTGGCGGGCGGCCAGGTACTCCCAGGCGGGGGGCTGCTCGCCGTTCTCGCGCCAGGCCGCGTAGGCCGTCCAGCTCACGAACATCGAGAAGGTCGCGTAGCAGGCGCGCTGGACCTGGGACGGGGTGCCGTGCCGCTCCAGATGCCGCACCGCGGTGCCGAGCATCCGCAGGACCAGATCGTCCTGGAGGGAGGCCTCGAGCGGGGCGGTGAAGGGGCCGGCGGCCGGCGGCGGGTCCATCGCGGCCATCGCGAGGGTGAGCCGCCGGGGCAGCAGGGCGGGGACGGCGCCGAGCGCGGTGTCGTCGGCGTAGTAGTCGTCGGCCGCCCACCAGGAGGCGTTGAGCTGGGCGGCGACCAGAAGGGAGTCGGGGTCGTCGGTGTCGGGGTGGGTGAGCATGGCGAGCCGGCCGAATCCGGCGCTGCTCAGGGCCTTGAGCTCGTCGTCGTCGCATCCGCACTCCGCCGCCCACAGGCCGAGCCGGTGATCGACCTCTGCGCCCAGCGGTTCGTCGATCCGCTCGACCGGCGGGCAGTAGAGCGGCGGACCCGAGCCGTCGCCCCAGGCCCGCATCGTGTATCCGCCGGGCGCCGCGGACGGACCGCGCAGCCCGGCCGGGATCCGCCCCGCGGCGCACGGCGGGATCCCGGGTCCGGCGGCAGCCGAGGAGAGCAGAGTGGGGAGCCGGGCGGCCGCGGTGCCGGGACCGGTGGGCCCCGGCGTCCGCCAGGAGGGGCCGGCCGGAGCGCCGGGCGGCGGTGACGTGGCACGCATGATCGGGGAGATCTCCTCAGTGGGGGCGCCAAGGGAACGGCGAAGCCGGCCGCACTACCTGCGGACGATCACGCCGACCACCTCAAGCTATCTCCCTGTGTAGTCAGTCGGCTACGTTTTCCCCTTTTCCTGGAGGTGACATCTGCGAGCGGTGCAGCCTGACGACCAGATCCCGGAAGACAGCGAGCTCCTCCTCCGAAAGGGCCGAGAACCACCCGGCGACGGCCGCGTGGTCGCCGGCGTTGCGGGCCTCCCAGTAGGCGGCGCTGACGGTCGTGGTCCGCAGGACCCGGCGACGCCGGTCGGCGGGATCGGGCTCCGTGGAGAGCATCCCCTTCCGTTCGAGCGCCGTGACCAGCTGCGCGACGTTCTGGTGGGTGGAGCCGAGGAAGACGGCCGCCTCGCCGAGCGAGGGCCCGCCGAGATGGTCGACGGCCGTGAGGAGGGCGGCCTGCTGGGTGGTGAGGCCGTCGGGGCGCAGGCGCTCGTCCATCCGGTTGCGCAGCCGCAGGGCGAGGCCGATGACGGCCTGGAAGGAGTCGACGGCGTTCCGGGTCTTCTGTTCTTCCGACATGCGCAATATATTACCTAATATGATCGCACTGCTGCCCAACGCCGCCTACCTGTCCGAGACCTCCCGCATGCTGGAGATCTACAAGGCGCTGGCCGGGCTCGGCGCCCCGGTCAGGTTCGCCTCCCACGGAGGCTCCTACGAGGACGTCATCGACGTGCCGTGGGACCTCGTCCCGCCCCGCATGGACGCCGGACGCTCCGCCCGGTTCGTCCGGGAGGGCCTCGGCCTCGGCGCCGGGGACCAGTCGATGTACTCCGACGCCGAGATGAGGGAGCACGTCCTGGCCGAGGCCGCCTACTTCCGTGAGCACGGGGTGAAGATCGTGGTCACCGGGATCGCGCTGACGACGCTCCTGTCGTCACGGCTGGCGGGGGTCGCGCTGGCCACCGAGCACGCCGGGGTCTTCGTGCCGCCGGTAACCGGCGACGGCCCGGCCGGCTCGCGGCTGCACTGCGACGGGTTCGACCGGGTCGCCGCCGAGCTCGGGGTCGAGGGGGTTCCCAGCCTCGCGGCGCTGCTCCTGGGCGACCTCACGCTCGTACCGGAGATCCCCGAGGTGACGGGCGTCCCGGCGGAGGTGCTGGAGGCCTGGTCGCCGGGGGAGGATCCGCGCTACCGGCCGGGCACCCGGCTGCGGTACACCGGGCCGCTCTTCGCCCACCTCGACCGGCCCGTCCCGGCAGCCGTCGAGGCCTTCCTCGACGCCCCGGGACCCGTCGTCTACGTGGCCCTGACCAGCACGGGGCCCGATCTGGTCCGCGCCGTCGTCGAGGGGTTGCTGACCGTCGACGGCCTGCGCGTGCTGGTCGCCGCGACCGTCCACGACCTGGCGGACCTCGGTTCCGGCCGGGTGCTCGTCGGCGGGGTGCTGCCCAGCCACGAGATCATGCCGCGGGCCGCGCTGGCCGTGACGGCGGGCGGCCAGGGCAGCGTCCAGACGGCCCTGGCCTCGGGGACCCCGCTGATCGCCTTCCCGCTCCAGCCCGAGCAGGCCCTCAACGTCGCCCTCGCCGAACGCCTGGACGCCGCTCGCGCCCTGGCCCCCCGGGACGTCGCCGATCTTCCCGCGCTGGCCGCCGAGATGCTCGCCACGGACGCCCACCGCAAGGCGGCCGGGCGGATCGCCGACCTCTACCGGCGGGTCGACGGCCCGGCCCGTGCCGCGGAGGCCGTTCTCGACCTCTACAAGACCCTCGCCTGAGCGGACGGGTAGGTTCTCTCCTCGGGACGGCGGACGGGGAGAAGTGAATAAAAAGCAGGCCGGTGGCGTTGGCGCAGAAGTGATTCCGACGTGGCTCGACCGGTTCAGGGAGCAGGCTCCGCTGCTGGAGGTGCCCGCCTTCCTGCGGCCCGCGCCCACGGCGCGTCCCGCGGCGGTGCTGATCCTGTTCGGCGACGGCCCGGACGGCCCCGACGTGCTCCTGCTGGAGCGGGCCGCGACCCTGAACAAGCACGCGGGGCAGCCCGCCTTCCCCGGCGGATCCATCGATCCCGAGGACGACGGCCCCGTGGGCGCGGCCCTGCGCGAGGCCCAGGAGGAGACCGGCGTCGACCCCTCGGGAGTGACGGTCCTGTCGGTCATGCCCGAGCTGTTCCTGTCGCGGAGCAACTTCCGGATCACCCCCGTCGCGGGCTGGTGGCACACACCCTGTGCGATCGCTCCGGGTCACCCCGGCGAGGTCGCCTCGGTCAGCCGGGTGCCGATCTCCGAGCTCGTCGATCCGGCGAACCGGATCTCCCTGCGCGGTCCCGGCGGGTTCGTCGGACCGGCCTTCGAAGTGCACGACATGCTGGTCTGGGGCTTCACCGCGGGCCTGCTGACCAACCTCCTGGACCTCGGAGGCTGGAGCGTCCCGTGGGACGAGAACAGGGTCGTGGAGCTGCCTCCCGAGGTCCTGGATCTCGCCCGTCGAGGCTGATATCAGCCCGGAAGGTGACACGCCGGGTCACCAAGTCGTCCACAGAGGGGACTCGGAAACCGGCGAGAACCCTGTACTTTGAAGCGGTGTTGGACGTCCTCGATGTTGGCCTGCTCGTACTCATCGCGTTGTTCGCGGTCTCGGGGTACCGGCAGGGTTTCGTCGTCGGCCTCCTGAGCTTCGTCGGGTTCGTGGGCGGCGGCGTCCTCGGCGTCGTGATCGCTCCGCCCCTGGTGAAGTCGGTGGTCGACGGCCAGGCGCAGCAGGCGCTGCTGGCGATCGTGGTGGCCTTCCTGGCGGCCACGTTCGGTCAGCTGATCGCCTCCTCGGCGGGGGCGGTCCTGCGCAACCGGGTCACCGGCAACAACGCCCGCGCGGCCGACGCGGCGGGCGGAGCCGTCGTCAGCGTCGCCTCCCTGCTGCTCGTGGTCTGGTTCATCGGCCTCGTGCTGCTCCAGCCGACCAGCTGGGAGTGGCTGAACAAGCAGGTCAACCAGTCCTCGCTCCTCAACGGCGTCGACGACGCGATGCCGCAGGCCATAGGGGACTGGGCCGGATCCTTCAAGGGATTCGTCAACGACACCGACTTCCCGAAGGTCTTCAACGGGCTGGGCGGCGAGCCGCTGGTCGACGTCGGGCCGCCGGACGCGTCCGTGCTGACCTCGCCCGGCCTGCGTCACGCCGACGAGAGCATCGTCAAGATCGTCGGTACGGCGCCGGAGTGCTCCCGCCGGATCGAGGGCACCGGATTCGTGTTCGCCAAGGACCGGATCATGACCAACGCGCACGTCGTGGCGGGTACCGAGGGGGAGCTGAAGATCGCGCTGCCGAGCGGCAGGACCCTGTCGGGCAACGTCGTCCTCTACGACTCCAACCGCGACATCGCGATCATCCACGCTCCCGGCCTGCGCGCGCCCGTTCTCCAGTTCAGCCCGGATGCCCAGCGCGGCGACCCGGCCGTCGTCGCGGGGTTCCCCAAGAACCGCTCCTACACGGTCAAGGCCGCCAAGATCAGCTCCAAGCACACCGCCAAGGGCCCGGACATCTACCGCAACAACGAGGTCGTCCGCGAGATCTACGCCCTGCGCGGGATCGTCGAGCCCGGCAACTCCGGCGGCCCGCTGCTCGCCAAGGACGGCCGCGTCTACGGCGTCATCTTCGCGGCGGCCTTCAGCGACCGCGACACCGGCTACGCCCTGACCGCCGCCGAGGTCGCCCCCGACGCCGCCGCCGGCCAGTCCGCCACCCAGCCCGTCGCCACCGGCCGTTGCGCCGACTAGAACCCGGCTAGACCAGCTTTACCGGCGTGTGCGGGGCTTCAGGGAGCTTCTGGGCGGTTTTGATGATCGTTGGGAGGTCCAGGCCGTATCCGGGGCCGGGATAGGCGCTGAGACCGTCACAGGCCCGGCTGAGCAGGGTGGCGGCGCCCGTGGGGTTGCCTCGGCGGAGATGGGTGATCCCGACGGCGAGCTGCGCGAGGGCGCGCCAGAGCGGGCGCTCGGCCGGGGGGCAGGTCTTCCAGCGGGCCTCGAGGACCTCGTGGGCGTGGAAGGGACGGTCGGCGTCGAGCAGACGCTGGGCCTCGGCGAGGGTCTCCCCGGGGCCGAGCAGGAGATCGTCCGGGGTGGTCGGGATCCCGCCGGGCGCGTCGTGCGGGAGGGGACGGCCGTAGGCGTCGCGCGGACGGGCGTTGCGGGGACGGCCCGCGCCGTCGCGATCGCGGCCCTCGTCGTCGCCCGCCATGCTCAGCGGGCCAGCCAGGACAGGAGCTCCTCGTTGAACGTGTGCGGACGCTCCTCGTGCGGGAAGTGGCCCGCGGCCTCGATGAGCGTCCAGGTGTAGGGGGCCTCGACATAGCGGCCGGAGCCCTGGGCCGCGTACGGCGGCAGCGCCGGGTCGAGGGCGCCGTGCAGATGCAGCGTCGGGACCTGGACGGGCGCCGCCATCCGATGGGCGTAGCGGATGCCGTCCGGGCGGGGCACCGAGCGCAGGAACCAGCGGTGGTACTCCAGCGCCGAGTGGGCGACGCCCGGGATCTGGACGGCGTCCCTGACGTGGCGTTCGGTGCGGTCGTCCGGCCAGCCGGCGGCCGACCACTCGTGCAGCAGCCGTCCGGCCTGGGCGGCGTCGTCCTTCACGAGCTGCCGCTCCGGCCACAGCGGAACCTGGAACCGGACGGTCCTGGACATCCAGGGCGTCCCCGGCGACTGCCGGAGCCGCAGCGGATGCGGCGCCGACACCGCGACCAGCCGGGAGACGACCTTCGGGTGGTAGACGGCCATCGTCCAGGCCAGGAGGCCGCCCCAGTCGTGGCCGATCACGATCGCGTTGGCCTCGCCGAGGGCCCGGACCAGCCCGGCGGCGTCCCCCGCCAGGGTGATCAGGTCGTAGCCGCGCGGCGGTTTGTCGCTGCCGCCGTAGCCGCGCAGGTCGACCGCCGCCGCCCGGTATCCGGCGGACGCCAGCGCGCCGAGCTGGTGGTGCCAGTTCCACCAGAACTCGGGGAAGCCGTGCAGGAGCAGCACGAGGGGGCCCTCGCCCGCCTCCGCGACATGGAACCGCGTGCCGCCGGCGCTGACGTCCCGATGGGTCCAGGGACCGGAGATCTCGGCGGTCATGCGATGTCCCGGATCATGACTTGGAGGGCCGCTTGAACAGCTTCGCGTTGTCCTGCATGGTCTGGATCGTCCGCTTCGGCGGGGAGAGCTTCTTCATCTTCCGGTAGCCGAACCAGATGCACCCGGCGGCCGTCAGCAGGTAGAGCGCGCCGACGAGCAGGAACGCCGCCCAGGTCCAGACGCCGAGCGCGACCAGCCCGTAGGCCAGCGCGATCGACCAGAGAATCACGATCATCGTGCCGAGCAGGCCGGCGACGATGAACATGACGCTGCCGATGGCCGCCTTGATGGCCTCGGCCTTGAGCTCGATCTTGGCCAGCTCGATCTCCGAGCGGACCAGCTTCGACACGTTGCCGGTGGCGGCGGCGACCAGCTCGCCGAGGCTCTGGCCGTCGATGTCAGAGGTCGTCATGGGACTCCTTCCCTTCCTGGGCGTGCACCCGGACCCGGAACCGGAACGCCACCGTGGCGACCAGGGACGCCACGAGGCTGGCTATGAGGACCGCAGTGGTCACTCTCTCCGAATGTTCGGTTCCCTCGTAGGCCAAATCGCCGATGAGCAACGAAACGGTGAAACCCACACCCGCGAGCATCGCCACGGCGGCGAGGTCCCGCCAGTGCAGGCCGTCCCCGAGCCGCGCGAAGCCGAGTCTCACCGCGACGTACGCGCCTGCGAGGACGCCCATGAACTTACCGACGATCAGGCCGAGGATCACACCCAGGGCGATCCTGTCCCTGAACACCTCGCCCAGAAGGGACGGGCTGAGCGCCACTCCGGCCGAGACGAGGGCGAACAGCGGCACGCAGATTCCGGCGCTGAACGGCCGCAGGACATGGTCGGCGTACTCGGCGTTGGAGCGCAGCTCGTCGGGGGAGTCGTCGGGTGCGGGACTGGTCAGCAGGCCGAGCGCGACTCCCGCGACGGTCGCGTGGATGCCGCTCTTGTAGGTGAAGGCCCAGGCCGCGATCCCGATCGGAGCGTAGATCCACGGGCTGCGGACCCCCCGGCGCTGGAGCAGCCCGTACAGGACGACCAGGGCGGCGGCCACGGCGAGCAGCCCGAACCTCAGGTCCGTCGAGTAGAACAGCGCGATGATCGTGATGGCGATGAGGTCGTCGACGACGGCGAGGGTGAGCAGGAAGGCGCGCAGCGCGGGCGGGCAGTTCGAGAACGTGATCGCCAGGACGGCCAGCGCGAACGCGATGTCGGTGGCGGTCGGGATCGCCCAGCCGTGACCGGCGTCGTCGACCCCGGCGCTGACGGCCAGGTAGATCAGCGCGGGCATGATGACACCGCCGACGGCCGCCAGGACCGGCAGCAGGGCGTCGCTGAGCCGTTTCAGTTCTCCGTGCGCGAGCTCCTCGCGCAGTTCCAGCCCGGCGATGAAGAAGAAGACGGCGAGCAGCCCGTCGGACGCGAAGTGGGCGACGGTCAGGTGGAACCAGCTCGGGCCGAACTCCCACTCCGTGAACGCCGTGTAGTCGGCCTTCCAGGGAGAGTTGGCCCAGAGCAGGGCCACCACCGTCGCGGCGAGCATGACGATGCCGCCGATGGTCTCGGTGCGGAGCGCCTCGGCCAGGTTCCGGGCGTGACGGACCGTCGGACGTAGCGGAAAAACGGCAGCTCGACGCCGTGACATGGATCCCCCCGAGGCGCCGATTCCGGCGCCATCGGCCGAGATCGTACCCAACGATCTTCGACCCAAGCCCGCCGCGGCGGGGGCCGGTGCCGTTTCCGGACCGGCCCCGCGCGGGCGCTACAGGTTGAGGGCCTTCTTGATCGCCTCCATGACGGAGGTGTCGGCGAGGGTGGTGGCGTCGCCGATCTCGCGGCCCTCCGCGATGTCCTGGAGGATCCGGCGGACGATCTTGCCGGAGCGGGTCTTGGGCAGCTCGGGGACGACCAGGATCTGGCGTGGCTTGGCGATCGGGCCGAGGGTCTTCGCGACGTGCGCGCGCAGCTCCTCGACGTCGACATCGCCCTCGCCGCGCGGGATCACGAACGCCGCGATGGCCTGCCCGGTGACCGCGTCGGTCGCGCCGACGACGGCCGCCTCGGCGACGCGTGGGTGGCTGACCAGGGCCGACTCGACCTCGGTGGTCGAGATGTTGTGACCGGAGACGAGCATGACGTCGTCGACGCGGCCGAGCAGCCAGAGGTCGCCGTCCTCGTCCTTCTTGGCGCCGTCGCCCGCGAAGTACAGGCCGTCCCAGCGTGACCAGTAGGTCTTCACGAACCGCTCGTCATCGCCCCAGATGGTGCGGAGCATCGAGGGCCACGGCTCGTTGAGCACGAGGAAACCGCCGGAACCGTCCGGGACGCTCTGGGCGTTCTCGTCCACCACGTCGGCGGAGATGCCGGGCAGCGGGCGCATCGCGGCGCCGGGCTTGCCGTGCGTGACGCCGGGCAGCGGGCTGATCATGATCGCGCCCGTCTCGGTCTGCCACCACGTGTCGACGATCGGTGTCTTTCCGGCGCCGATGTTCTGGCGGTACCAGACGTAGGCCTCGGGGTTGATCGGCTCGCCGACGCTGCCCAGGACGCGGATGCTCGACAGCGAGAACTGCGCGGGGATCGCGTCGCCCCACTTCATGAACGTCCGGATCGCGGTGGGAGCCGTGTAGAAGATCGTCACGCCGTACTTCTGGATGATCTCCCACCAGCGGCCCTTGTGCGGGGTGTCGGGAGTGCCCTCGTAGATGACGGAGGTCGCGCCGTTGGAGAGCGGCCCGTAGACGATGTAGGAGTGGCCGGTCACCCAGCCGACGTCGGCGGTGCACCAGTAGACGTCGGTGTCGGGCTTGTGGTCGAACACCGCGTCGTGGGTGTAGGAGACCTGCGTGAGGTAGCCGCCGGTGGTGTGCAGGATGCCCTTCGGCTTTCCCGTCGTACCGCTGGTGTAAAGGATGAACAGCGGGTGCTCGGCGTCGTGCGCCTCGGGCACGTGCTCCTCGGACTGGCGGTCGACGAGCTCGTGCCACCAGACGTCGCGGTCGGTCCAGTCGACGTCCTGGCCGGTGCGGCGCACGACGAGCACGTTCTCGACCGTGTCGGTGACGGCCTGGTCGACCGTGGGCTTCAGCGCGCTCGGGGCGCCCCGGCGGTAGCCGCCGTCCGCGGTGATGACGAGCTTGGCCTGGGCGTCCTCGATGCGGGTCTTGAGGGCGTCGACGGAGAAGCCGCCGAACACGACGCTGTGGGTCGCGCCGAGACGGGCGCAGGCCAGCATGGCCACGGCGGTCTCGGGGATCATCGGCATGTAGATGGCGACCCGGTCGCCCTTGACGACGCCCAGCTCGGTGAGCGCGTTGGCGGCCTTGTTGACCTCGCGCTGGAGGTCGGCGTAGGTGATGACGCGGGAGTCGCCCTCGGGCTCGCCCTCCCAGTAGAAGGCGACCTTGTCGCCCCGCCCTGCCTCGACGTGACGGTCGACGCAGTTGTAGGCGATGTTGATCTCGCCGCCGACGAACCACTTCGCGAACGGCGGGTTGCTCCAGTCGAGGACCTCGTCCCAGGGCTTGGCCCAGGACAGCCGGCCTGCCTGCTTCGCCCAGAAGGCCAGGCGGTCCGCCGAGGCCTCCGCGTAGGCGGCCTCGGTGACGTTCGCGCCGGCCGCGAGCTCGCTCGGAGGGGCGAACCTGCGGTTCTCCTGCAGCAGGTTCGACAACGCTTCCTGGCTCACTGGGTTTGCTCCTTCGCTTCGCGCCGCAACGGGGGTGGGCCTCCACTAAAGCGGTGGTCCTGTCGCGGCTTCAAGTATGCGCTTACTTGAAAGATTCTTTACAGATGGTATGTGACGCGGGACACGGACGCACTCTGTGTACCCTCGGGACCCGTGACTGACGCTCTCTTGCAGGTAAGCCGACTGCCCGGAGTTACCGAGGCCTGTGACGAGGCGCGCAAGGCCGTTGACCGGCTGCGCGGCCACCGGATGCTGCGGCGCAAGAGCGTCGAGGTGTCGACGGAGTCGCTGCTGCGCGGGGCCAGGGCGTCCGCGGAGCTCGAGGGCGCCTCGGCCCACCTCGAGGAGGTGCGGTCGGGCAAGGCGTCGCATCCGCTCGTCCAGGGGGCGCTGCGGATCTCCCAGGAGCTCGGGTCGCTGGTCGGGACCTGGCAGGTCGCGCCGCCGCAGGTGCTGGCCAGGCTGCACGTCCTCGGCGCCCGCGACGCGGTGGACTCCGCGCTGCTCGGCCGTCCCCGCGAGTCGGGCACGCCCGCTCCCGCCGAGGTCTCGGCCCGGCTGTCGGGGCTCACGTCCCTGCTGACCGCGCCGTCGACCGCCCCCGCCGTCGTCGTGGGCGCGATCGTGCACGGCGAGATCATGGCGCTGCGTCCCTTCGGCTCGGCCGACGGCCTGGTCGCCCGCGCCGCCGAGCGGCTGACGCTCATCTCGCGCGGTCTCGACCCGAAGGCGCTGGTCGCGCCCGAGATCGGGCATGCCGAACTCGACTATGACGACGCGCTCAAGGCCTATTTGACCGGTACTCCCGAAGGCGTCGCCGTCTGGATCAGGCACTGCGCGTCGGCGATCGTCGTGGGGGCGCGTGACTCGCAGGCGATCTGCGAGGCGATGCAGCGCGGCTGATCCGGGCGCGGGATCCGCAGGGCCGTATGTAGAGCGGCGGCGCTTTCCCTGAGGAAAACGCCGCCGCCGTCACGTCACTCCCGGTTACCAAGCGTGCAACTTGTATCGTCGGACCGGGTCAAGCCCGTCTCGACGCGCCTCCCGCGGCTGGTCGCGCGTGGGTGCCTGGGTGCCGTGCCCGGACAACTCGTCCGTGCTTCCTGTGTACGCCTCATTTCGGCCTTTGACAAGCCCCTTCTTCGTGCGGCGACCGTTCTTTGACGCCTCTGTCGGTGCTTGTCCCGCGACGTCCCTTGTGTGGTTCCGCGCAGTACGGGAGGGGATTACCGGTGGGTAAGAGGCGCGAATTCGATCACTGTCCGTGAGGGCGGAATCAAGGAAGATCTACCACTCGCGGTGGGCTCTCTCTTGATCGCTGTCGGCCGGTGAGAAAAAGCTCACCGGGTATCAAGTCCGATCCTCGACGGATGTCTCGACTATCGGGCAGCATATGTTGTATCTGCCTACACTGGCAGCCGGACGGGGCCCCGTTGTGGCGCCGTACCCCCCTCGCTCTCTTGGAATAGCGGGCCGGCTCTACCCCCCCGGAGCCGGACCGTGGCGACGACCCCCGCTCTCCCCCCCCCCCCCGGCGGGGGTCGTCGTATGTCCGGGACCTGTTTATCCACAGGTGGGAAAACGGTCTTGGCAGGGTGTGGGGCACCGTTGGGTGCATGAATGCACTGCTGCTTTCCCGTGATCCGGGATTGGCCGACGATCTTTTCCGGCTGGCCGCCGCGGCTTCCGTGGAACTCGCCGTTCCTTCGAGTGCGGCACAGGCTCGGGCGTTGTGGACCGAGTCGCCACTCGTCCTTCTGGGGGCCGATTTACCTTTTGCTTCCTATCCGCGCAGATCAGGGCTGGTGCTCGTGGCCCGGGCGGAGTCGGTGGAGCTCTATCGGCACGCGATGGCGGCCGGGGCCGAGCATCTCGCCGTTCTTCCCGAGGGCGAGCCGTGGCTGATCGACCGGCTGGCCGCCACGACCCGTCCGGGGCCGGCCGGGAAGGTCGTCACGGTCACCGGGGCCAGGGGCGGCGCGGGGGCCTCGGTGCTGGCCGCCACCCTCGCGCTCGTCGCGGCCCGCGAGGGCCTGCGGGCGCTCCTGGTGGACTTCGATCCGCTCGGTGGGGGCATCGATCTGCTCTTCGGGCTCGAGGCGGGGCCCGGGCCCCGCTGGCCCGAACTGTCCGGTCTTCGCGGGCGTCTTCCGCCGGACGCCCTCACCACCCTTCCCGCCGAGCGCGGGGTCAGCGTGCTGTCGCACAGCCATGCGGCGCCGGTCCGGATCCCGGCGCAGGTCCTGGACGCGGTTCTCCTCACCGCCCGGGCCACCCATGATCTGACGATCATCGATCTTCCCCGGGGGCAGGTGGCGGGGTGCGACCACTCGATCCTTCTCGTTCCCACTGATCTGCGCTCTGTTCTGACGGCCTCGACGCTGGCGTCGACCCTTCGCTCACCGCTTCTCGTCACGCGGGGGCCGGCGCCCGCCCGGCTACCGCCGTCCGCGGTCGCCGAGGCGACCAGCCTTCCGCTCGCCGCCCACTACGACTTCGACCGCCGCACCCCTGCCGCCGCCGAACAGGCCGGGCTCCCCACGAAAGGCGCCCTCCCCAGCCTGTGCACAGCTCTCCTGCCCCTGCTCCAGTGACTTCGCCGTCCGTCTCCGTGACCTCTTCTCGCGATCCCGGCCGTGGTGGCGGTCGTGGTGGCCGTGATCGCCGGGTGGATCGGCCGGGTGGATCGGCCGGGTGGATCGGCCGGGTGGATCGGCCGGGTGTACGCCGTCCCCGGTCGCCCGATCGGTGTCGCTCCGATGACGCGCAGGCGCGGCCCAGGCCGGTCTCGTTCCTGTTCTTGTTCCGTTCGCTCTCGGCTCCTGGAGGTCTCGATGTCATGGTTCGTGCTCGCGCGGAGCGGGGCGGTGGGGAAGCGGTGAGCCTGACCGACGCGGTGCGGGGCAGGCTCGCCGACAGCGGGCGTGCGGCGACCCCAGCCGCGGTGGCGGCGGCCGTACGTGCCGAGGACCGCGTGCTCGGCGACGCCGACGTGCTGGCCCTGACCAGGGAGGTGCGGGCCGACCTCGTCGGGGCGGGCCCGCTGGAACCGCTCCTGCGCGACCCCGACGTCACGGACGTGCTCGTGAACGGCCCGTCCGAGGTCTGGGCCGAACGCCACGGCGAACTCCTGCGCACCTCGGTGCGCTTCCCCGACGAACAGGCCGTCCGCAGGCTCGCCCAGCGGCTGGCCGCGGCCGCCGGACGCCGTCTCGACGACGCCGCCCCCTACGTCGACGCCCGCCTCCCCGGCGGCGTCCGGTTGCACGCGGTCCTCGCGCCCGTGGCCGTCGCGGGCACCTGCCTGTCCCTGCGCTCACCGCGCGGCCGGGCGTTCACCCTTCCCGAACTGGTCCGCGCGGGAAGCGTCTGCCCCGAGGGAGCGAGCCTGCTCACCGCCATCATCACCGCGCGGGCGGCGTTCCTCATCACGGGCGGCACCGGCACCGGCAAGACGACCCTCCTGAGCAGCCTCCTGGGCCTGGTCCCACCGGACGAGCGCCTCCTGCTCGTCGAGGACTCGGCCGAGCTCCGTCCCACCCATCCGCATGTCGTCCGCCTCGAGGCCAGACCCCCGAACGTCGAGGGCGCGGGCGGCGTCACCCTGCACGACCTGGTCCGCCAGGCCCTCCGCATGCGCCCCGACCGCCTCGTCGTCGGCGAGGTCCGAGGCAACGAGGTCATCGACCTCCTGGCCGCCCTCAACACCGGCCACGAAGGCGGCTGCGGAACCCTGCACGCCAACACCCCGAGGGACGTCCCGGCCCGGCTGGAAGCCCTCGGCTGCGCCGCGGGCCTCACCCGTGAGGCCCTCCACAGCCAGCTCTCCGCCGCCCTCGACCTGGTCATCCACCTGACCCGCCACGGCCCCGCCCGCCGCATCTCCGAGATCTCCCTCCTGACCCGCACCCCCACCGGCTACGTCACCGCCACCCCCGCGGCCCACCTGACCCCCACCGCCATCACCTTCACCCCGGCCGCCCCCACCCTCTTCGCCCTCCTGTCCTGGGCGCCGAAGCAGAGGACCCAGACGACATGATCGCTCTAGCCCTTCTCCTGGCGGCCGCGGCGCTCCTCTGGTCTCGAACGGGAACCTCAGAACACCGCCTGCGACGAATCCACACCACCGGACACCGACAGTGGAACACCCACGCCACCGGCCACCAGCAGAACCCGTCTTCGACGTCGGCCGGCTCACGTTCCCAGCGCTCCTCCGCAGACCCGCACACCTACCGGCCGCCCGCCAGTTCGCACGCTCACCCCGCGACGTTCGGCTCACCTGCTCATCCCTCGTCCTCCGGCTCACCTGCTCACCCGTCGTCCAGCGGCTCGTACGTTCACCCCTTGGTCTTCGGCTCGCGTGCCCACTCGTCCGGCGTCTCGAGCACCGAGGTCCCGCCCTCCGGCCCGCTTGCCCAAGCCAGGCCGTTCGGCTCGCGTCCCAAGGCGTCGCCGGTCGGCTCACGGATCCGGAACTCGCGGCTCGGCTCACGTGCTCGAACGAAGCCCGGAGACCCGTCCGTCCGGGCCTCGTTCGTCCTGCGGCCTCGGGCCTCGTCACCCACCCCGTCCGAACGAGCCCTGGCGCTGGCGAAGGCCACCACCGCACGTCTGCGTCCGAACCGCACAGAGACGGCAGGACGCCAAGCGGTGATCGAACTCTGCGACGGCCTGGCCGCCGAACTCACCGCAGGAAGAGCACCGGAAGAAGCCCTGGCCAGAACCCTCTCAACCCTCCCCACCGAACTGACCGCACTCCTTCAGCACCTGACCACGCCCTCCGGCACCGCCACGGCCTGGAATGCCCCCGTTTCGGGCATCTCTGCCATATCGGGTATCCGCAGCATCGCGAACACCCCTGCCGCCGCGGGCGTCTTCACGACCCCTGGAATCTTCACGGCCCCGGGTGTCACGGCCCCGGGCGTCATGTATCCGGGCGCGCTTCCAGGCATCCCGCCCGAGTTGGACATCCCCACCGAGTTGGACAGAGCCTCCACCGCCCCGGGCGCCGAAAGCCTCCGCCTCCTGGCCGCTTCCTGGCGCATCGGCGTGGAACGCGGCGCCACCTTCGCCACCGTCATCGACAGCCTGGCAGCGGCCCTCCGCGATGAGACCGCCCACCAGGAGCACATCACCTCCCAGCTGGCGGCCCCGAAAGCCACGGCGAAACTCCTGGCCGCCCTCCCCCTCCTCGGCATGACCATGGCCTGGGCCATGGGCGCCAACCCCCTCGCCTTCCTCTTCACCACCCTCCCCGGCCTGGCCTCCCTGACAGCGGGCACCCTCCTCAACGCCGCCGGCCTCCTCTGGACCCACCGCATAGCCCAAGCCGCCCAACACCCCACCTGACCCATGCCCCACCCACCCCGCCTCCTTCAGGACCACGACCACCAGCCCCCACTCCTCTCACCACGCCACCGGCGGACCTGCCTAGCAGACATCCACGCCTGACAGCCGTGCGGTCCGGCTTGACGTGCGTCCCCGCCAGAGCCATGCGTCGCCGCTCAGCGGCGCCCATCCCGGACGGCTGGGAGTTCCTGTCGATGAGCCTCCCTCCCCGAGGATCGGATGTCGCCGATCGACGGCGTCCGACCCTGACGGCGGGCCGTCCTTGCTCAGCAGTGTCGGTTCAGGCGGGCCTTCCCCACCTGTGGGCCCGGGGAGGGCCGCCTGGCGGCATCCAGGCTCGATGGCCGGGCATTTCTGCCCTGCGGACGCCCTCGCCGAGGACCGGGCCTCGCCGATTGAAGGCGCCCGCCCCTTATGGCGCCCGCCCCTGACCGCGTTCGGCCCTGATCGCGTCCGCCCTCATGGCGCCCAAACCTGACCGCGTCCGACCCTGCCGGCGGGCCGTCCTTGCTCGGCGGTGCCTGTTTCGGACGGGCCTCCCCGTCCGTGGCACGAGGAGCCTGCGTGGCTGGCGGCATCCAGGCTCGATGGGCGGGCATTCCTTTCCGGCGGACGCCCTCGCCGAGGATCGGGCGCGCCAGGTCGGCGGAGTCATGCCCGGCCTCCGGCCGTCTTGCTCGGCGGCGTCTGTTCTGGGTGTCCCTGCAGGGAAGCCGGGCGGCGTTCGGTGGGTCTGCGCCTGATGGCTGGGTGCTCCGTCCGGTGGACGCCCGCCTGACGAAGGCGCAGCTCCCGGCTGATCGTCGCCCGGCGGCCAGGCGTCTTCCTCGATGCCGCCGAGCTTCGCGGACCCACTCCACAGCCCAAACCGTCCAGTACCTCAACCGATCGAGGCTCCATGCTCCCCGCTCTCCTCCTGGCCCTCGCCACAGCCCTGGCCCTCCCGCCCTCTCCTTTGGGCAGGCTCCACCGCCTGATCGCACGTCCGCGTCCCTCATCCCGCTTCAGACCCTCATCCGGTTCCGGGTCCGCACGCGGCTCGGCACCTCCACTCGGCGCGCTCCCTCCGTCGCATCCAGCACGTTCGAACCGATGGAGGTCCTCTGCACCGGCCTTCACCGGGCTCGGCCCCCGTGCGTCAGCGCGTCTCGATCCCTCGTCCTTGTCGGCCCAGGCCGGTGACTCCTGGGTATACGCGGGTGCCCCGGCGAGCGGCGCCCGGCGGAGAGGAGATGCGGCGCGGCGGGGAGGGACGGATCAGGGGGAGGCGGGGGCTCCGGGCGCTCGGCGGTTCCCGGGACGGCTGGTTCTGGTGGGCGTCGTCGGGTGCGGGGTCTGGGCGACGGTGGGCGGCGTCCTGGGAATGGGGGCCGGAGGACTCGCGGCGTTCGGGATGTGGCGGCTGCTCGCGCGGATGACGCCGCGGGAGGAAAAGAGGCGTCATGCCAGGCTCGTAGCCGACCTGCCCGTGGCGGTGGATCTGCTCGCGGCCTGCCTGTCGGCCGGAGCGTCGTGGACGGAATCCGTCGAAGCCGTCGCCGGCGCGCTCGGCGGGCCCCTGGGCGAGGAACTGACGACCGTCGCAGCCCGGGTCAGGCTGGGTGCCGACCCGGCCGAAGCCTGGCTGACCCTCGCCACGACACCGGCGCTGGCCGCCCTCGCACGGACGGCGTCCCGGGCCTCGGACACCGGAGCGGCACTGGCGCCGACGCTCGCCCGCCTCGCCCGCGACCAGCGGCGCGCCGCCCGTAACGCCGCGGACGCCAGGGCACGAACGGCCGCCGTCCATGCCGTGGCACCGCTCGGCCTCTGCTTCCTCCCGGCCTTCGTCCTCCTCGGCATCGTCCCCGCGATCGCCGGGATCGCCCACTCCATCACCCTCCCCTGAACGCCGCTGAGCTGCGGATCAACGGCATCCAGTGGGTTTTCCACAGGCTGGAGAACGGTCTTGGACGAGTCGGCGCATGCTGGGGGCAGAGCGGGAGAACGTCCCGCAGAACCGAAGCGGAGTCCGCATGAAGCGCACCATCTCGATCCGCCCCGGCAGGAGGATCCACAGCCGCCGGGACGAGGGAATGTCCACGGCGGAATACGCCGTCGGCACCGTCGCCGCGGCCGGATTCGCCGCCCTCCTGTTCAAGATCGTCACCAGTGACGAGGTCCGCGAGCTGCTCTTAGGGATCATCAACCGGGCCCTCCAGCTGGCCGGATGATCACCGCATCTCCCGGCACGTCCCGTAAGGACAGAGGCTCGGCGACGGTGGAGACGGCCCTGGCCCTCCCCGCCCTCATGACCGTCGTCGCGATCGCCCTCTGGGGCATCGCGGCGGCGGCCGCCAACCTCACCTGCATCGACGCCGCCCACACGGGAGCCCGAGCCGCCGCCAGAGGCGAACCCCCCGAAGCCGTCCGCACCGCGATCCTCCGAGCCGCTCCACCCCACACGACCGTCACCCTGACCACCACCCCCGACACCACCCACCTCACCGTCACCACCGTCTTCCACCCCCCGCTCCACCTCCCCCTCCCCGCCCTCACCTTCCAGGCCACAGCCGAAGCCCCCACCGAACCCACCCCCTGACCGGCTCGCTCCGGTACGGCGGTCGTCATGCCGATGAGGAGATGTCTTGCCCGAATGCGCGCGTCCGGTGCGGTGTGTTCATCTGGTCTGCAGGTCCGGGGCCTGCCATGCGGCGGGCAGCGGCCGACGCCGGGAAACGGGGTGGACGAGAAGGTGCGGGCCCCGTGGCGGGTCCGGGTCCCGGCGTGGAGGTGCTTCGTGAAACCGCTGTCGAGGCCGGGGCCGGGTCTTCGGAACCGGCGGAGCGCTCCCCGGATTCTGCTCGTGGTGCCTACGGGTTCTCTTTCCGACCGGGTGGCCGCTTCAGGGCCCCGGGCGGGATCGAAGAGGAAGCGGGATCGGGGGACCGCCACATTGTGGGTGGTCGCCTTCGCGGGCTTGCTGTGGACGGTGGCGGCCGTCGTGATGCTCGCCGGTGGGGTTCGTGGTGCCCGTCATCGGGCGCAGATGGCCGCCGATACCGCCGCGCTGGCGGTGGTGACCAGGGAGGTCTGGGGATTCGGGGACGGGTGCAGGTTCGCCCGCCGGGTCGTGGAGAGCGCCCGGGCCAGCCTGACGGCCTGCGTGCTGACCCCGAATGATCCGGCCTCCGGGGTGACGGCCGAAGTATGCGTGGCCGTGCCGTTTCACGGCCCTCCCTGGCTGGGCGATCTGCGCATCCAGGCCAGGGCCCGAGCGGGCCAGTCCCATGAGCAGGAGCGCCCGTGATGCGCGAAGAGGCCTCGTACCCACGACGGACGCCGTCCCGGAACAGGGTTATACGTGCTGTCAATAGAGCTAGGGTGCAGGTGGCGATAGTTTGTCGCCTTCCTGTGACTTTGGCTACCGGTCGGTCATATACGCTGCCGTAAGCATTGGGGTACCGGACTGTGACGGAGGGAACCGTGCGGATGCGGATCAGGTCGCTGATGGTCGCGGGTCCTCTCGTGCTCGCGGTCATGGGACCGGGTACGCCGGCGAAGGCCGCGGCCGGTCCGGCGATCTCCCCGGCCAACGGGTCCGTCGTCACCAGTTCCTCGGTGCGCATCTCGGTGAAGACCGGATTCCTCGGTGGGCAGCTCTACGTCAACGACGTCCCGCGGAGGTCCGCGAAGGGCTCCACGCTCCTCACCTGGACGATCAACGGGCACTCCTCGCCCAACGGCACCTATCACGTCCTTCTCAAGGACCCGGTCCTCGCGCTGAACAACAGCACGAGCACGTTCAGGATGGCCGTGCCCGCCTACGCGCCCAGCGGTCTCCAGGCGAAGGCCAGCGGCGGGACCGTCACGATCTCCTGGAAGCGCGGCGAGGAACCCGACCTGACCGGCTACACCGTGTCCAGCAGCCTCGGCAGGAGCCGGAGCGTCGGCATGGGGGCGTGCGGCGGCGGACGCTGCACGACCACCCTGTCGGTCGGGGCGAACATGGGCGGCCAGATCGCCGTCCAGGTCGTGGCCAAGCGGAAGGGCGCGGCCCCGTCGGGCGCCGCCGGCGGCACGGTCAAGCTGACCGGCACCGGTGGCGGAAACGGCGGTAACACCAACCCGGTTCCGCCCCCCAACAACAACACCTGGCCGGCCCCGGGCAACAACACGACGCCCGATCCGTTCCCGACCGTCCAGCCCGGTCCCGACTGGAGCACCGTCTCCCCGCAGCCGACGGCCGACAATCCCTTCAGCTCACCCCAGGCCGAGCCGAGCGTCGACACCTCCCTGATGCCGCAGCCGGTCGCCGACACCCGCACCGCCTCGGCGGCGGACAGCCTGCAGTGGGGCAAGAGCGTCGCGATCGCCCTGGTCCTCCTCCTGTGCGCGGGCCACCTCGGCACCTGGACACGCCGCCTCCGGACGGCCCGGGCGGGCGGCCCCGTCTCAGGCCCCCGCATCATCCCCGGTTCCGCCCACGCCCGCGTCGAGGCGAACCGCCACCACATCCAGGCCGCCCTGGCCGCTTCCCGCACCATCACGGACGAAGAGGACACCAAGCCGAAGCGCCGCCGCTTCTCCAAGAAGCGCGCCCTCTCCGCCCCTCCGGCCCCCGACCTCCTCCCGTCCGCGCCCGCCCTCGACGACGAGCCCGGCACCCTCCTCGTCGACGACGACCTCACGACCCCGGCGTTCACGACGACCGACCACTCGCCGTACCTGCCGCCGTCCCCGCACGACGCGGGCGTCTACGCCGTCATGGACCCGGCCCTCTACGACGCGATCCCCGACGATGACGACCCGCCCTACGACTCCGCACGCTCCTCCGCCGACCTCGACGAGCCCTCCTCCCATGCTTTCGCGGACCCCCTCGCGACACGCACCGAGAACAGCGAAGGCCCGATGTCGGCGGCCCGCGACTACAGCGGCTCCACCCCCGATTCGGACGAGGAAGCCTCCGCCCCCCGACCGGAATCGGGCCTGGCCGCCCTGATGGACCTCTCGTCCCCCACCGACCCCGACCCCGCCTTCACCCCGGACTCCAGCCGCACCGAACTCCTGGACACCCCCCGCCCCCGCCGCCTCTTCCGCCGAGGCCGCCGCTCCTGACCCGAGCCTGCGCTCGTGCCTTGAGCTCGTCGCTCCCGAGTGGCCGCCGCTTCCGCTGTGGCCCCGCTGCGCAAGCTCCGCCCTCGAACCGAAATCGGGCCCGCCCGCCCGGATCGGACCCGTCGGTTCCTGACCGCACCGGCTGATCTTCGCCGCGGGTCGCAGTCGCGTTGGGCCATGGACGTCCCGCCGAGGCTGTCACTCGTTCCCGCGGCTCTGCTGTTCCTGCCGCGCTGACGTTGCCGGGTGTCGCTGCTCAACCGAATGCCGCCGGACGCCCGATGCTCGCCTGGTCCTGCCGGTGGCCTTCCGCTCGGGGTTATCGCTGATGCGCGGGTCGGGAGGCTCGTGGTGGTGGGGCGGGTCGCTCGGTGCGGCCGGTCGCCGAGGCCTTTTTACTGGTCTGCGCCGGTCGGGCCGAGGGAGGCGGGGCCGAGGGGAGGGGTGGGCGGATGGTCGTGGAGAAGGACGGAGAGGAGGGCCAGGGCGTCGCGCTTGTTGAGGGGGTCGTTGCCGTTGCCGCATTTCGGGGACTGGATGCAGGACGGGCAGCCGTGGTCGCAGTCGCAGGAGGCGATGGCCTCGTAGGTGGCCAGCAGCCAGGGGTGGGCCGCGGAGTAGGCGCGTTCGGCGAAGCCCGCGCCGCCGGGGTGGCCGTCGTAGACGAAGACGGTCAGGAGGCCCGTGTCGGGGTGCAGCTGGGTGGAGACGCCGCCGATGTCCCAGCGGTCGCAGGTGGCGAACAGCGGGAGGAGGCCGATGGAGGCGTGCTCCGCGGCGTGGGCGGCGCCCGGGGCGTCGAAGTCGCCCAGGGAGTCGAAGGCGTCGGGGGAGATCGTCCACCAGACGGACTTGGTGCGGAGGGCGCTCTCGGGGAGGTCCAGGGGCTTCTCGCCGATGACCTCGCCGGAGCCGTTGCGGCGCATCTGGTAGGCGACGACCTGGCGCTTGACCTCGACCGTCCCGAAATGCAGGCCCGATTCGCCCCAGAAAGAAGACTTCTGGACGTCCAGGATGTGGATCTCCGTGACCGAGCGCGCCGATGTCGTGTAGTCCGGGTAGGCCTGGCTCACCAGCGCGACCGAGTCCTCGAGGTCGAGGAGCTCGACCAGGAAGCTCTCGCCCTGATGGACGTAGACGGCGCCCTCGTGGACGGTGCTGTGCGCGGAGCCCTCGTCGACGGTGCCGAGGAGCCGGCCGGTCCCGGCCTCGACGACCTGGACGGGCATCGAGCCCGATCCGCGGAGATCCGCCTTGGGACGTTCGCGGTGCGTCCAGAACCACCCGGTCGGTCGGCGCCTTAGCTGACCTGCGGAAACGAGGTTGTCCACAAGCTGTGCGGACGTCGGTCCGAACATCGTGAAATCGTCGGCGGTGAGGGGCAGCTCGGCTGCCGCCGCACAGAGATGAGGTTCCAGGACGTAGGGGTTGTCCGGATCGAGGACCGTCGCCTCGACCGGTGTCCCGAAGATCGCGGAGGGGTGGTGGACGAGATAGGTGTCCAGAGGATCGTCGCGGGCCACGAGCACGGCGAGGGCGTCCTGGCCGGAGCGTCCGGCCCGGCCGGCCTGCTGCCAGAGGGATGCCCGCGTGCCGGGCCAGCCGCAGATCAGCACCGCGTCGAGCCCCGAGACGTCGATGCCGAGTTCCAGGGCGTTGGTCGTCGCGAGCCCGAGCAGCTCTCTCGAACGCAGAGCCCCTTCCAGGGCGCGCCGCTCCTCCGGCAGGTATCCGCCGCGATAGGCCGCCACTTGCGTCTCCAGGCCCGGCGAGACCTCCTCCAGACCCCGCTTGGCCGCCAGCGAGACGTTCTCCACACCCCGCCGAGACCGCACGAACGCCAGCGTCTGCGCCCCCATCACCACAAGATCGGCCAGCAGGTCGGCGACCTCGGAGGTCGCGGCCCTCCGAACCGAGACCTCGCCGGCCTTCCCGTCCCACTCGAACGCCTCGGCCTCGGCATGTCTCGCGTCCCGGTCCGATCGGCGCGTCTTCGCGTCCTCCGCGGGGGGCCTCCGGCCCTTGCTCGCCGGACGAAGGGCCGTCTCGTCCACGACACGCCCGGGGACGTCATCGGTCCGGAGCGGATCAGCGGCGTCGACGGCGGGCCCTGAGTCCTCGCTGAACCGGTGCGGCTCCGCCTCGGCCTGGTGCGTCTCCACGCCATCCACTCGGGGTGGAGCGGTCTCGTCGAGGGCGGGTTCGGGGACGTGCGGCCCGGACCGGTTCGTCTCGATGCTTCGGCCGGACGGGTTCGCGTCGAGACCCTGGCCGGAGGGGTCGCTTGCGGAACCCGCGGCGCTCGCGGCACTCGCGTCGTTCGTGGCGGTGGTGTGGGGCGATTCGTGGAGGGACGGTGCATGGAGGGAAGGTGCGTGGAGGGAAGGTGCGTGGAGGGAAGGGGCGGTGTGTTCGCGGGGTGGGAGGGGGAGGTGGGAGACGGCGTCGAGGAGAGGGGGTTCCCAGAGGGCGAAGGTGGTGGCGCCGCGGGGGGAGGCGTCGGTGGTGACGGCGGTCATGGGGAGGCCGGTCAGGGTCGTCGCCGAGACGGCGGGGGCCGAGACGGTGGCGGAGGCGAGGATGAAGGTGGGGGAGGTGCCGTAGCGGGCGCAGACGCGGCGTAGGCGGCGGATGATCTGGGCGACGTGTGAGCCGAAGACACCGCGGTAGCCGTGCGACTCGTCGATGATCACGTAGCGGAGGCGGCGGAGGAAGGACGACCAGCGGGCGTGTCCCGGCAGGATGCCGTAGTGCAGCATGTCCGGGTTGGTCAGGACGAAGTTGGCGTGGCGGCGGATCCAGTCGCGGGCGTCGGGCGGTGTGTCGCCGTCGAAGGTCGCGGCGCGGACCGAGGCCAGGTCGAGGGACTCGACAGAGCGGAGCTGGTCGTGGGCCAGGGCCTTCGTGGGGGCCAGGTAGAGGGTCGCCTCGTCGGAGAAGGCGGCGGTCAGGGACGGGAGGAGGTAGGCGAGGGACTTGCCCGAGGCCGTCCCCGTGGCGACGATCACCGAGTCGCCGGCGTGCGCCAGGGAGGCCGCCGTGGCCTGGTGCTCCCACAGCCCGGGAATGTTCAGGGCCGAAATGACGGAAGCGGGTACCCACTCCGGCCAGGGGGCGAATGTGGCGGGACGTGCGGGAATGACCTGCACATGAGTGACCCGGCCGCGTCGACGGGGGTCGCGCAGCAGCTGATCGAGAAGATGATGGTCAGACACAGGTTTCCAGTTTCGCACTTGGGGAAGGGAAGGAAGAACGCCCCGGCACCCCCGAGGACCGTGCGGGCAGGTCAGACCACGCGAACACGTGATTTCGTGTGAAGACGACGTCGGAGCGTGGTTGAATTTCGGCGGGCGAACGCCGCCACGTCCGATTACATGGCGGCATATGCGCTGGAGGTTCTGTGGACCTGAAGGTGAACGACTACACCACCGACGACGGCCTCACGGTCATCAACGTGGAGGGGGAGATCGACGTCTACACGGCGCCGAAGCTCCGCGAGAAGCTCATCGACTTGGTCAACAAGGGCAAGTTCCACCTCCTCGTGGACATGGAGAAGGTCGAGTTCCTTGACTCGACCGGGCTCGGCGTCCTAGTGGGCGGTCTTAAGCGCGTCCGGGCTCATGACGGCTCTCTCGAGCTCGTCTGCACCCAGGAGCGCATCCTCAAGATCTTCCGGATCACGGGCCTCACCAAGGTCTTCGGGATCCACGACACGATCGACGAGGCGCGGGAGAAGCGCAAGGGTAAGTGACCACGGTGGCGACCGTTGAATTGGCCTTCAGCGCGCTGCCCGTCCATGTGAGGACGGCGCGTCTGATCACTACGGCTGTGGCTCGGCGCAGCGGGGTAGCCGAACCCCTGCTGGACGAGGTGCGTCTCGCGGTGGGCGAAGCCTGCTCGCGAGCGGTAGAGGCGCACCAGAAACACTGCCCCGACCAGCCGGTACGACTGGAGCTGACCGATGGTGGGGGCCGTTTCTCGGTCTCGGTCAGCGACCAGGCTCAGGCCGAGCCCGAGCACGGCCTGAGCATGGCCGTCATCAAAGGCCTGGCCGACGAGCTCGAGATCGACTCCTCTCCCGAGGGCATGAAGATCAGCATGAGCTGGCCGGCACCCTAGACTCTCGCAACACCCACGACGCGCCCGGCGCCCGCACCCTCTTGCGGCACCGGGCGCGCCGCATTTCCAATGCGCCCTGGGCCGTGTCTTACGGATCTTGTCCGTGGCGAGCGGCGGTCAGGTGCGTGCCTCGGAGGTGCGGAGGAGGGAGTCGGCCTGGTGTGGCCGTCGACCGACGACAAGCCTGCGAGGTGCGTGCCTGGGCGTCGCGCAGTAGGACCGAAGATCCGTAAGACACGGCCTAGCCCAACCAGCCCGCACTCGCGCGGCCCGAGCCACCGCTCGGCCTGACGCGGCTCCGTCCGACCCCGCCCGCCCTGACGCGCTCGGCAGCCCCGCCTGGCCGACTGGGACCGCTCGCCTCTTTCCTCTCGACGCTTTCGGCGTGGCGCAGCCGACGAGCTCGGCCCGCGCCGCCTGCTTTGACGCACCGGCCAGGCCCGGCACGCCCGCGCGGCCGCTCTCTACCAGACCTGGCGCGATTTCGGACAGCCTCGCCCGGCGTGACGCGGCTCCGTCCTGCCCGCCCTGACGCGCTCGGCCGCCCCGCTCGCTTCGCCCGGCCCGATGCGGTTGCGGTCGGCTCGGCCGGCCCGCCTCGCTCGGGATGGGTGATGGGTGGGTTCGGGGGTGGTCGGTGGGGGTGGGGTGGGTGGGAGTCATTTCGGGGGGAGATTTGGGAGCAGGGGGAAATGGGTGGGGAATTGATGATCCTTTTTGGGGTGGGGGTGTGAAGGGTCGGGTGGGGGTGGGGGGTGGAATTCGGGGGCTGTTGGGGGTGGTGTGGGGGTTGGGGGGAAAAGAGGGATTCTGGCGAAATTGAGCCTTCTCCTGACTCAAAAGGCGTGCCTACACTCCCGGCATCACGCCGAACGGTCGAGGAGGACGGATGGGCGAGATCGACATTTCTGGAGGAGATCTTTTTCTGGTCGGGATCGTCGGGGTGGTCGGGCTGCTGGCGCTGGGCGTCGCGGCTGGGCTGGTCAGGGAGGTTCTGGCTGCTGAGCAGGGCACGGAGAAGATGCAGGAGATCGCCAAAGCGGTGCAGGAGGGGGCCGGTGCTTATTTGAAGCGTCAGTTCCGGACTGTGGGGATCTTCGTGGTGCTGATCCCATTCCTGTTGTTGCTGCTTCCGGCGGACAGTACCGGAGTGCGCATCGGAAGATCCATTTTCTTCGTGGTCGGCGCGCTGTTCTCGGCGATCACGGGATTCACCGGAATGTGGCTCGCCGTGCGCGGGAATGTTCGGGTCGCGGCGGCGGCGCGTTCGGGTGGGGAAAAGATCGCCATGCGGATCGCGTTCCGGACCGGTGGGGTCGCCGGGATGTTCACGGTCGGGCTCGGGCTGTTCGGGGCGGCCGTCGTCGTGTTCGCCTATCAGGGGGACGCGCCGGGGGTGCTCGAGGGGTTCGGGTTCGGGGCCGCGCTGCTGGCGATGTTCATGCGCGTCGGCGGGGGGATCTTCACCAAGGCCGCGGACGTCGGCGCGGACCTGGTCGGCAAGGTCGAGCAGGGCATCCCCGAGGACGATCCGCGGAACGCGGCGACCATCGCCGACAACGTGGGCGACAACGTCGGCGACTGCGCGGGCATGGCCGCCGACCTCTTCGAGTCCTATGCCGTGATGCTCGTCGCGGCGCTGATCCTCGGTAAGGCCGCGTTCGGGGTCGAGGGTCTGGTCTTCCCGCTGATCGTTCCGATGATCGGTGTGATCACCGCGGTGATCGGGATCTTCGCGGTGGCGCCGCGCGACAGCGACAGGTCCGGGATGACGGCGATCAACCGCGGGTTCTTCGTGTCCGCGGTGATCTCGGCGGTGGCCGTCGCCGGGGCCGCGTTCCTCTATCTGCCGTCCTCGTTCGAGCAGCTCCACCAGGCCTCCAGCGTCGACGCCGACCCGCGGTGGATCGCGATCGGGGCCGTGCTGATCGGCATCGTGCTCGCCAGCATGATCCAGCTGCTGACCGGCTACTTCACCGAGACCAACCGCAAGCCCGTCCGGGAGGTCACCGACAGCGCCAGGACGGGGGCGGCGACGGTCGTCCTGTCCGGGATCGCGGTCGGCCTGGAGTCGGCGGTCTACTCGACGCTCCTCATCGGTGGCGCGATCTACGGGGCGTTCCTGCTCGGGTTCGGCAACACGACGGTCGCGCTGTTCGCGGTCGCCCTCGCCGGGACGGGCCTGCTCACGACCGTCGGCGTGATCGTCTCGATGGACACCTTCGGGCCCGTCAGCGACAACGCCCAGGGCATCGCGGAGATGTCGGGCGACGTCCAGGGCGAGGCCGCCGCCATCCTCGAGCGCCTCGACGCCGTCGGCAACACCACCAAGGCGATCACCAAGGGCATCGCGATCGCGACGGCGGTCCTGGCGGCCACCGCCCTGTTCGGCTCCTTCCGCACGACGGTCGAAGGCGCCCTGGCCGACGCAGGGGACGACGCCAAGGACGCCATCGGCTCGGCCTTCCTGAACTTCAACCTGTCGATCGACCAGCCGAACGTCCTGGTCGGGCTGCTCGTCGGCGCGTCCGTGGTCTTCCTGTTCTCCGGGCTGGCGATCATGGCCGTCGGACGGGCCGCGGGACGGGTGGTCGTCGAGGTCCGCGAGCAGTTCCGTACCAAGCCCGGAATCATGGACTACAGCGAGAAGCCGGACTACGACCGCGTCGTCGACATCTGCACAAGGGACGCCCAGCGCGAGCTCATCACCCCCGGCCTGCTCGCCATCCTCACCCCGATCGCCGTCGGGTTCGCCCTCGGCTACGCCCCGCTCGGCGCGTTCCTCGCGGGCGCGATCGCCTGCGGTTCCCTGATGGCCGTCTTCCTGTCCAACGCCGGCGGGGCGTGGGACAACGCCAAGAAGCTCGTCGAAGAGGGGCATCTCGGTGGAAAGGGCTCCGAGGCCCATGCCGCCACGGTCATCGGCGACACGGTCGGCGACCCGTTCAAGGACACCGCGGGCCCGGCTATCAACCCCCTGATCAAGGTCATGAACCTGGTGTCGCTGCTCATCGCGCAGGCCGTCGTCACCTACGCGGGGAACACCGCGCTCCGGATCGCGGTCACGGTCCTGTCGGTCGGGATCATCGTCGTCGCGATCGTCCTGTCCAAGCGGCACGCCCCCGACCCGCAGCCCACCCCGGCCGCCCTCGACGACCGACTCGCGGCCGGCTGACCGGCGGCGGCCCGGGCCGTCCACAGGTCCGGGCCGCCTCGGCGGGGGTGGGGGCCGGAGTGTCGCCGGGGGCGCCTACTCTTGGGCGCATGAGTGGTGGACGCGGGTTCGCGATCGTGTTCGGCGGGATGCTTCTGGTCATGGCGCTGCTGTGGGCCGTGGCCTGGACGGTGGCGCCGTGAGCAAGCGGCTGGCCGTCCTGCGGCACTCCAAGGCGGTCCAGGTTCTCGGCCTGGCCGACCACGAGCGCTCGCTGGCGGAGCGGGGCCGGGGCGACGCCGCCGCGATGGGCGGCTACCTGCGCTCGAGCGGTGTCGTGCCGGACCAGGTGCTCTGCTCGACCGCGCTGCGGACCAGGGAGACGCTCGACGGCCTCGCGCTCGGCGACGTCCCCGTGGCCTTCGAGCGGGGGATCTACATCGGCGACGGCTATGACCTGCTGACCCTCATCCAGATCACCGAGGACGACGTCGACACGCTGCTGCTCGTCGGCCACAACCCCGCCGTGCACGAGCTGGTGCTGGTCCTGTCCGGCGAGTCGGTGCCGGAGTTCCCGACCTCGGCGCTGGCCGTGATCGAGATGGAGGACTGGTCCGTCTCCGGCGGTCGCCTCCTCGACTACCGGACGCCCAAAACGATCTAGCGCCTTGGTCGGGCGGCTGCCATGACCTGCGATTGACGATGCCCGCTGGACAATGGCGGGGTGTTCGAGCGGGTCAGGGCCAGGGCGGCGATCGACTACGGCCTCACCGCGGCCGTCGGGGTGGCGCTGCCGCTGCTGCTGGGCGCCCTGACCGGCCATGTCGATCTCGGATCCTGGGGTTCGCTCGGCGCGTTCTTCCTGGCGAACTCGGCACCGGACGGGCCCTATGGGCTGCCCACCCGGCGCCTGTGGGCGACGCTCGGGGTCGTCGCCGTCTGCGTCGCCTGCGGGGCCGCGCTCGCCGGGAACCTGTGGCTGGCCGCGATCTTCGTCCCGCTGGCGGCGGCCCTGAGCGTCGCCGTGTCCTGGATCGGCTTCACGGCCCCGCTGGTGCTGGTCACGACCACGGTCCAGCCGCCCGGTGCGGACTTCGGGCTACAGGCCCTGTGCGAGATCGCCGGCGGCCTGTGGATGATCTGCCTGATGCTGCTGCCGTTCGAGCGGAGAATCCAGCGGCCGGTCAGGACGTCGGTGGCGGCGGTGGCCCGCGACCTCGCCGATCTGCTCGTCCCGGCGGGGACCCTCGAGGACGCCGACTGGGAGAACGCCCGGGCCGAGGCCGCCGAGACCTTCGCGGCCGCGCGGGAGGCCCAGGCGCTGAAACGCTCGGTCGAGGGCGCCGACCGGGGCGAACGGCTGATCGACGCGCTCGCCCGGGTCCTGCACGAGGTCGTGACGCTCCGTGCCCTGTCCTCCGACAAGGTGCTCTGGACGGTCTTCCCCGCCGGGCACCTGGCCGAGATCGACGAGGCGGTCGCCTACCAGGCGGCCCGGCTGCGGAGCCTCGCCGAGGCCATCGGGAACGGTCATCCGCTGCCCGAGGGCGACACCGGCCCCCTCGAACGTCTGGCCGCGCGGATCGAGCGCCCGCAGCAGGAGTGGGCGGACGAGGACACCGAGCATGTCGGGATCTTCGTGCTCCACCAGATCCGGCGGTCGCTGGCGCGGATCGGATCGACCGTGGACTCGGCGGCACGGCTGGCCGCCGAGCTGTCCTTCGAACGCGCCCCGCTCCGGCTCCCGCACCGTCCCCACCCTGTGGAGAAGGCCGGGGCCGCGCTCACCCACATGGCCGAACGGTCGCCCAAGTTCCGTTACGCCACCCGGCTCGCCGCGTCGACGGGCACCGGGATGGTCGCGCTCGCGGTGTTCCGGCCGGAGCACGGGCACTGGCTGCCGCTGTCGGCGATGCTCACCACCCGCGACACCTACGGCGAGACGGTCCACCGGGTGACGGGCCGCATCGGCGGGACGCTCGTCGGCGGCACCATCGCGGCGCTCCTGCTCCAGGCGGTCCACAGCAAGGTGCTGCTCGCGCTGGTGGTGTTCTGCTTCGCCCTGCCCGCGTACGCGTTCCGGCACGTGGGCTACGGCGTCTGGGTGGTCCTGATGACGCCGACCGTCATGACGGTCATCGACTTCTCGGCGCCGATCGGCTGGGACGTCGCGGTCAGCCGCATCCTGCTGAACGTCGCGGGGGCCCTGATCGGCCTGGCCGCCGGGCGGCTGCTGTGGCCGAGGGCGGGGGCGGCGCTCGTCCCCGAACGCATGGAACGTCTCCGGCACACCCACGCCGACCTGGTCCGCAGCATCGCGGCGAGACTCGACGGCAAGCCCGACGCCTTCGCCGCCGCCCACACCGCGGCCCGGCTCGCCGCGACGGACCTCGCCGCCGCCCGCACCCGGCTCGCGGCGGAGCCCGTGCCGGACACCGAGGAGATCGCCGCGCTCCGGTCCACGCTGGCCTCGGCGCAGCGGATCCGCGACCATCTCCAGACCCTGCACCGGCTGATGCCGGAGGGCACGTTCGACCCGGGGCCGATCCCGGAGATCCTCGACAAGGTCGCCGACGGCCTCGACGAGCGCACCGCACCGGAGGTCGCGCCGCTGCTGAAGGCCCTCGACGCCCATCTGGCCGATCTGGCACGGGCCCGCCGCGAGGAACTCCTCGCCGGAACCGCGCTCGACGAGCGGACGCCGCTGCGCCGCGCGCTCCTGCACGTGGCGGCGGTCCGGCACGCCCTGCGCGGCCTGTCCCGCGACACCCTCGGCTGATCCGGGGACCGAGGCGGGGGACGGGTCAGGGAGTGGGGTCCTCGGCGTCGGCGGCCTCGATCTCGGCTCTGGAGATGCCGAGGAGGAACAGGATCGTGTCGAGGTAGGGGACGTTCACGGCCGTGTGGGCGGCCTGCCGGACCACCGGCTTGGCGTTGTAGGCGACCCCGAGCCCCGCCGCCTGGAGCATGTCGAGGTCGTTGGCGCCGTCGCCGATCGCGACGGTCTGCGACATGGGGATGTTGGCGGCGTTGGCGAAGCGGCGCAGGGCCGTGGCCTTGCCGGCGCGGTCGATGATCGGGCCGATGACGCGGCCCGTCAGCACGCCGTCCTTGATCTCCAGGGTGTTGGCGGCCGAGTAGTCGATGCCCAGGTCCTCGACGAGGGAGTCGGTGAGCTGGGTGAAGCCGCCGCTGACGATCGCGAACTTGTAGTCGAGGCGCTTGAGCGTGCGGACCAGGGTGCGGGCGCCGGAGGAGAGCTCGATTCTGGCCCTGACCTCGTCGATCGCGGACGCGTCGAGGCCCGCGAGGAGGGCGACGCGCTCGCGGAGCGAGCCCTCGAAGTCGAGTTCGCCGCGCATGGCGGCCTCGGTGATCTCGGCGACCTTGTCGAGCTGGCCCGCGTGCTCGGCGAGGAGTTCGATGACCTCGCCCTGGATGAGGGTGGAGTCGACGTCCATGACGATCAGTCGCTTGGCCTTGCGGTGCAGCCCGGCCTTCTGGACGGCCACGTCGACCTGGAGCTCCGTGGCCACGACGGCCAGCGCGGCCCGCAGCGACTTGGAGTCGGCGCCGGAGACGGCGAGCTCGATCGCGGTGACCGGGTAGCTGGCCAGCCGCTCGATCCGGTCGATGTTCGCGCCGTGTGCGGCGATCTTCCCCGCGACGCCCGCGAGTGCCGCGGGCATCAGCGGCCGTCCCAGCACGGTGACGTGCAGGCGGCCCTTCTTGTTCTTGGGGATCTTGCTGCCCCCGGTGGACAGCTCGACGTCCATCTCGAGGTCGTCGGCGACCTTCTCCACCGCGTCGAGCAGCGCCTCGATGCCGGAACTGTAGGTGACGAGCACGCCCAGGACGAGACGGCCTCTGATCACCACCTGTTCGACGTCCGAGACCTCGACGGGGAAGTCGGCGAGCGTGCCGAACAGCCGCGAGGTGACCCCGGGGCGATCGCGGCCGGTCAGCGTGATGAGCAGTGTCCGTTCCATGCTGGTGCACACGCTACCGGCAGCGGTCGCGATCCATGCCCCCGCGTCCAGCATGTGGACGGATTCCGATTTGCTCCTGTATGTCATATTTTGACGTGTTCTTTACGTGGGACCTTCGGGTTCGGCGCACCCCCTGAAAGGCGAAACGTTGATCCTCCGCATCGCCACGGCCGGAGTGGCCGTCGCCGCCCTGCTGGCCGCCCCGGCCCCGGCGCAGGCCGCTCCGCCCGCGTTCAAGGTGGTCAAGACCACCGGAATCCGCGGGGGCGACTACCTGACCCGGATCGTGGCCCCGACGCGGACCTCGGCCTTCGCCTTCGGCTACCGCGACAGCGGCCAGCGGCCGGTCGTCTTCCGTTACGACGGCAGGACCTGGCACCGGGCGGCGCTTCCGAAGGCGATGGGCGCCGAGTTCTCCTCCGTGAGCGCCTCCTCGGCGAAGGACCTGTGGGCGGCCCAGCCGGGCAACACCTCCATCGCCGAGGCTTACAACCCGTTCAAGGATCTGTTCGACTCCGACGCCGAATGCCCGCAATGGACCGAGCGTGCGCGCCTCCCCCTGCTCAAGGCGGCCCGCGCGGCGAGGGCGGCCGGACGCGCCACCGAGCGGCCGTCCCGGCTGCTGCGCTGGAACGGCACCAAGTGGACGATCGGCGCCACCTTCAAGTCGGCCGCGATCGGCGACGTCGTGACCCGCGGCCCCAAGGACGTCTGGGCGTTCGGCCTCGACCGCATGGGCCCCGCCTCCTGGCACTTCAACGGGAAGAAGTGGCGCCGCATCGCCACCGGATCCCTGATCGGCAGCGTCACCAGGGGGCCCGGCAGGACGCTCTGGGCGCTCTCCTACGGCCGCACCGGAATGAAGGTCGTCCGGTTCGACGGCCACCGCTGGCAGGACCGGACGCCCCGCTCCATTCCGCCGATGACGATCCCCACCAAGGACAAATCCGGCACCTACACCTTCTTCAGCGCCCCCCTGGCCTCCGCCGGACGGGCCTACCTCACGGCCATGACCTTCACGGGCAAGGCGTGTGACGAGGGCAAGCTCACGACCAGGACCTTCACCGGGACAGGCCGCACCTGGCGCGTTCTGACGCCACCGAAGAAGTTCGACGCCTTCGAGGGGTTCCTGCTCGGCGGTGGTACCGGCGACGGCAAGGGCGGCTTCTACAGCCTGGGCACCATCTTCACCGAGGACAAGGGGCGCCAGACCAGCCTCCTCCACCTGACCTCGAAGGGCACGTGGAGCAGCCGGGTCATCTACTCGGGGACCGATCGTCGCGAGTACAACACGCTCGCCCCCGTCCCCGGCACCTCCTCCCTCTGGGCGGCCGGGTCGGTCGAAGGAACCTGGGACGTCGACGGCTTCATCGCACGGAAGGGCGGCAAGTGATCCTCCGCATCGCCACCGCGGGCGCGGTCACCGCGGCCCTGCTGGTCCCCGCGGCCGCCCACGCGGCCGGATCCCCCTGGAAGACCGTCGCCTCGACGAAGATGGCGGGCAGCGAGCAGTTCACCGACATCGCGGTGGCGGGGAAGAACGCCGCCTGGTTGTTCGGCACCCGCGCCGGTACCCAGAAGGGCGAACGCCTCGCCTACCACTGGAACGGCCGTAAGTGGGCCAGGGCCGCGCTGCCCCGGGGCCTGCGCTCCATCAGCGCCCGCGGGGTCGGCTATGGGTTCAGGGAGCCCACGCTCAGCGCCTCCTCGGCGCGGAACGCCTGGAGCTACATCCCGGGCGACTATTCCTACAACGAGGACGACGGTTCCGGCGAGATCTGCCCCGAGACCGGCTACAGCAGGCGGCGAGCCCACGTCCCCCGGCTCCGCAAGGCCGCCCCTGACGCTCTGACGATCAAGAAAGCCGCCCGCGTCCTGCGCTGGGAAGGCACGAAGTGGGTCGTCGCCCGCGTGCTCAAGGACGTCGTTCCGGAGGCCATCGTGGCCCGCGGCACCAAGGAGACCCTGGTCTTCGGCCAGAGTGCCCGCACCGGCGCCCAGGTCGTGCTCCGCTTCGACGGAAAGCGCTGGCGCACCGCGAAGCTGCCATTCTACGTCACCGCCGCGAAGCTCTCCGGCGGGAAGGTCTTCGTGGCCGGCTACGACGCGAAGACCTTCGGTGCGGCCGTCCTGCGCTGGGACGGCCGCCGCTGGAAGGACCTCGGCCTCGCCCAGGCCCTGCCCAGGGAGACCGTCGCGACGAAGGACCAGCCCGGAACGTCCAGCTACGTCACCGACTTCTCGGTCGAGGGCGCCAAGGTCACCGTCAGCGGTGCGACTTACCGCGAAACGCTCTGCCAGCAGAATGCGCCGAGTCCGGTGCCCTTCCTGCTGGCCGGGAACGGCACGTGGCGTCACCTCACCCTCGATGGCCTCGGCTCCATGCGGATCTCCGGCCAGACCGGCGACGGAAGGGGCGGCCTCTACGCGGTCGCCGACAACTTCAGCGTCATGCCCGAGGACTTCGCGAACTGGGAGCCCCGCACGGACCTGTTCCACCGGACGGCGACCGGCCGCTGGAAGCGCGAGTCCCTGCCCCGCGGCGTCGAGTACGCCGCACTCCCGGCCCGCGTCCCCGGCACCCGCTCGATCTGGCTCACCGGCGTCCGCGACTCCGTCGACGTCGACGCCGTCGTCCTCCGCCGCGGCTGACCTCTCCTTCGCGACCGGCAAGGTTCCCCGAACATGCGCGTCCTCCTGGCCCTGAGCCTGCTCGCCCCCGCCCCGGCGGCCGACTGGCGGCCGTCCCTGAGGCTCGACCACGGCCGCTTCGTGCTCAGGGAGCTCGAGGCGACCGGTCCGAAGGACGCCTGGGCCTTCGGCACGACCCCGCAGGGCATTCCGGCCGCCCGCCGCTGGAACGGCCGGACCTGGAAGAAGGCCGTCCTGCCGGGGGCGGTCTTCGGATCGATCACCTCGGTGGACAGCTCGTCGCCGCGGAACGTCTGGGCGTTCGGCGGCGACGCGATGCGCTTCGACGGCCACCGCTGGAAGATCGTCAAGAGGTTCGGCAAGGCCACCGGGATGAGCTCGCGGGTCTTCGGGCCGAAGAACGTCTGGGTGGTCCTGGCCGGTGACCGGGGCCGGGACCGTCTCGCACACTACGACGGCCGCCGCTGGAAGACCGTGAGGACGGGCCTGGACGGCGTCCGGATCGGCGGCACCTCCTCCACGGACCTGTGGGCGATCGGCGACGCCGGCGCGAAGCCGGTGCTCCGGCACCGGACGTCCAAGGGCTGGTCCACCGTGCGTCCCGGCGCGATGCCCCGTCAGATCCCCCGCAAGGAGGTCGCGGGAAGCGTCTCCCAGGACGTCCGGCTGACCGGCCTCACCGTCGTGAGCCGGAAGAACGTGTGGGTGACCGGCGAGATCTGGCGGGACGTCGTCAGCGGAGACCCGGTCAGCGACCCGACCGACGAGATCCTGCCGTTCGCCCTGCACTGGAACGGCAGGCGCTGGAGCCGGGTCACCCTGCCGGAGACCAGGAACGGCGAGGCCGGACCGCTGGCGCCCGACGGCCGCGGCGGCTACTGGTGGTCGAGCTCCGACGACGCCTACGACGTGTACGGCCCGGGCAGGGCCCGCCTCTTCCACTGGACGGGGAAGGACGGCTGGCGTGAGCGCCCGGCCCCCGGCGGCCAGATGATCCTCGCCTTCGAGCGGATCCCCGGTACCCGCGGCCTGTGGGCTCAGGGCCTGTCCTACGTGACGGCGGCGCAGACCATCTTCCGCTCGGGGGCCCAATGACGATCTTCGAGGCGGTTCCGGTTCCCGGGTCCGTCCGTTTCTGAGAGGGTCTTTGCGATGAAGCCCGTACTTCCCGTCGCGGTCGCCGCGGCACTGCTGCCCGTCGTTCCCGTTCATGCCGCCGCTCCGCGGAACCCCTTCGTGATCGTCAAACGGACTCCGGGCACGCCCGGTGCGGTCGTTCTGACCGGGAAGAAGTCCGGCTTCTCGTTCTGGGTGAGCGGTCAGGGCAAGGCAAGGAAGGTCACCGCGTACCGGTACGACGGGAAGGCGTGGAAGGCGTCGCGGCTGCCCGCGGGGCTGTCGGGGTACGACCCGGCGGTCGGCGCGGCCGCGTCCGGCGCCTCCAGCGTGTGGGCGGTGATCACGGCGGGGAGCAAGCGGTCGTCGACCCTGATCCGGTGGGACGGCCGCCGCTGGCGGATCGTCAAGCGGTTCCCCGGCGAGAGCCTGACCGGAGTGGCCGTGCTGAGCCGCCGGAACGTCTGGGTGTTCGGCGACGCGGGCGAGAAGTCGGTCGCCCGCCACTTCGACGGGCGGAAATGGACCCGCCGGACCCTGCCGGACCTGGACCTCGACGGCGTCCACCAGGGCGCGGGCCGGATCTGGGCGATCTCGGCCCGCAAGCGCCAGGTGGTCCGCTGGACGGGGAAGGCGTGGAAGCCGGTGGCCCTGCCCAAGGGCTCGGGCGAGGCCATGACCCTGGCCGTCACGGGCGGCCGGGTCACCCTCGGCACGATGACGGTCGACACCTCGGGCGCCGAGCCCAAGCTCGCCTCCCACCTGCTCACCTGGGACGGGAGGGCCTGGCGGAAGGAGCCGGGCTCACCGCTGGTGGAGAAGCTCTGGCTGCGCGCCGCCGTCCCGGCCCGCGACGGCGGCCTGTGGGTCCTCGGCTACGACTTCGACGACGAGTCGCAGCACCTGCTGCGCCGCGCCCCCGACGGCCGCTGGAGCCGTCAGGCCCTCGGCACCGCCGACAACCCCTACACCTACTACACGCTCACCCGCGTGCCCGGAACGTCCCGGCTGGTGACCGTCGCGGACCGCTGGGACGGGGAGAAGAACACCGGCGCGATCCTGATGACCCGCTGACGCCCGGACGCCTCACTCCTCGGTCCTGAGCAGCGCCGAGAGCCGTTCGAGCAGGGCCATGGCCTCCTCGGGATCGGTCGTGGCCGCGGCCAGCGCCGGTTCGAGCGGCGCCTCGCGGACGACCTTCGCACGCGGCGGCAGGTCCGGGTTCGGGTGCAGGAGCGTCCGGCGCCGGTCGGCCGGATCGGGCGCCGCCAGGACGGTCTCCACCGATCGGAGGCGGGCCACGCAGTTGGAGATGTGGCTCTGCACGATGCCGGTCCGCCGGGCGATCTCGGTGACGGTCGTGCCGGGATGCTCGCGGATGTCGGCGGCGACGACCAGGACCGTCTGCGTGCTCGTCGGATGGTCCCCGACGCCGTCGCTCGGGATGGCGGCCTCGGCGATCTTCTGGATCCGCCGCCCCAGCAGGAAGAGTTCGGAGGCGTTCACGAGAGGCAGATTACATCAACAACAGATGCATCTCTCTTGATGTATCTGTGAAGATGTATTACTGTGGCGCGCATGATCGAGAAGCTGCGCGGCAACCCCTGGGCCGTCCTCGCCACCCTGTCCCTCGGGTTCTTCATGACCCTGCTCGACCTGACCATCGTCAACATCGCGATCCCCGGGATGATGACCTCCCTGCACGCCCCGCTCGATCTGGTCCTGTGGACCGTGGGCGCCTACTCCCTCGTCCTGGCCGCCCTGGTCGTGACGGCCGCCAGGCTCGGCGACCTCCTCGGCCAGCGGACGATGTTCGCCTGGGGGATCGCGGTGTTCACCCTGGCCAGCGCGGGCTGCGGGCTGGCCCCCGGGCCCGCGGCCCTGATCGCCGCCCGGATCGTCCAGGGGATCGGGGCCGCTCTGCTGACGCCCCAGACGATGGCCCTGATCGTCGCGACCTTCCCGGCGGCACGGCGGGGGACCGCCCTCGGCGTCTGGGGCTCGGTCGCCGGGGTGGCGACCCTCGCCGGGCCGACCCTCGGCGGATTCCTGTGCAGCGCGCTCGGCTGGCGCTGGATCTTCTTCGTCAACGTCCCGGTCGGGCTGCTGGTCCTGGTCATGACCTTCCTGTTCGTCCCGGGCCTGCGGACCGGCCGCGCGCACCGGCTCGACCCGTCCGGGATCCTGCTGTCGTCGTCGGCGCTGGCCTGTGTCGCGTTCGCCCTGATGGAGGGGCAGCGGTTCGGATGGAACCCGGCGATCTGGGCGCTGGCCGCCGCAGGGCTCGTCCTCGGCGCGCTGTTCCTGCGCCACCAGGGCCGCCGCCAGGACTCCGGTCCGCTGATCCCGTTCGTGCTCTTCCGGGACCGGAACTTCGCGGTCATGACCGTCCTGATCGGGGCGGTCGGCGCCGCGATGGTCGGCGCGGTGCTGCCGCTGGGACTGCTCCTCCAGCAGGGGCTCGGGCTGAGCGCCGTCCAGGCCGGGCTGGCGCTGGCGCCGTCGCCGCTGGTGTCGCTGCTCGTCTCGCCGTTCGCCGGGCGGCTGGCCGACCGGATCGGCGGGCGGCGGGTCCTGCTCGCCGGGCTGCTCGCCTACGTCCTCGGCCTCGCCGTGATCGCCCCGCTCGCCACCGCCTCCGCCCAGGCCCTGACCTTCGCCCTGCCGCTGGCGCTGATGGGCCTCGGCGTCGGCTGCATGATCGCTCCGATGAGCACCGAGGCGATGCGGAACGTCCCGCCGGCGCTGGCCGGGGCCGCCGCCGGGATCAGCAACACCGTCCGCCAGCTCGGCTCCGTGTTCGGCACCGCCGGGACGACCGCGCTGCTGGCGTCCGGGGTCTCCTTCCAGCTCGTCCTGCTCCTGCCGATCGGCCTCCTCACGGCGGCCGCGCTCGTGGTCAGGGGCGGGTGAGGATCAGGTTGAGATCGCCGAACTCGTGCCACAGGTACCGCTCGGCGAGCGCCGCCTCGTAGGCCGCCGTCAGCACCTCCTCGCCCGCGATCGCGGTGAGCATCATCAGATGTGACGACCGGGGCTCGTGCAGCCCGGTGAGCAGGCCGTCGACGGCCTTCACACCGTCCTCGGGGCGCACCACGCGCGAGGTCCAGCCGGCGGCGGCGCGGACCGTCCCGGCGTCGTTCACCGCGGTCTCCAGCGCCCGGACGGCCGTGGTCCCGACCGCGATCACCCGGCCACCGCTGGAGCGGACATGGCCGACCAGCGCGGCCGTCGCGGCGGGCACCGAGAAACGCTCGGCGTAGGGCGGCTCGTGCGCCTCGGGCGAGGCCACGCCCGTGTGCAGGGTGATCGGCGCGATGAGGATCCCGGCCGCCACCAGCCGGGTCACCAGGGCCTCGGTGAAGGGGCGCGCCGCGGACGGCATCTCCGCGCTCGCCTCCTCCGCCCCCGGACGGGCGAAGACGGTCTGGTAGGCGGAGATCGGCCAGTCCCGCGGCACATAGCCGTACCGGATGGCCGTTCCGTGCGCCCGCAGGTAGGGCACGACCGGGACCGACAGCCGCGCCTGCCACAGCCGGGGCGTCTCGCGGCGCACGAGGGTCAGGGTCGCGCCGCCGGGCATCGGGAACCACTCGCCCGGGGTGCCGCCGGGGAAGGGCACACTGGCCTTGCCGTTGCGGCGCCGCAGCTCGACCAGCCACAGGCCGTCGGTGCCGGGGGCGGGGGTGGAGAAGTGGACGGCGAGCCGGTCGATCCGGACCGCGGCGGGCAGCGTCGCGGAGTCGTTGACGACCAGCAGGTCGCCCGGCCGCAGCAGCGACGGCAGCTCGTCGAACGCGTGGTGGGCGACGGAGCCGGGGGCCGAGACCAGCAGCCGCACACCGTCCCGGCGGGCGGGCGGCTCGTGCGCTTCGAGCGCCGAGGGCAGTGCGAAATCGATCATGGGAGGAACCTCTCTCACAGGTCGCGGGCGCGGTACCGGCCGGACGGCCGCCGCTCGGAGACGAGACGGACCAGCGCGGGCACGACCGTCTCGGGGTAGGGGGCGGCGGCGGCGTCCTCGCCGGCGTCGCGCAGCATCCGGGTGTTCATCTCGCCGGGGTCGACCGACCAGACGGCGAGCTTGGGCTCCTCGGCGCCGAGGACGGCCGACATCAGGTCGAGCGCCGCCTTGGACGCCCCGTAGCCGCCCCACCCCTCGTAGCCCTCGACGGCCGCGTCGGAGGTGATGTTGAGGACGGCCCCGCCGTTCATCCGGAGGGCGGGCAGGACGAGCTGGATCAGGGCCAGCGGGGCGACCACGTTGACCTCGAGCGTCCGGGAGAACTCGCCCAGCGGAAGGTCGGCGAGCTTCGGCAGCGGGACGGCGCCGAGCGTCGAGGCGTTGTTGACGAGCAGGTCGAGCCCGTCGGCGACGGCGGAGGCGAGCCCCGCCCTGTGCCAGGAATCGGTGACGTCGCCGTGCAGCGGGACCCCGATCCCCGGCAGGCCGCCGCGGGCCGTGGAGACGACATGCCAGCCGTCGCGGTGCAGCCGGGACGCGAGAGCGAGGCCGAGGCCCCGTGAGGCGCCGGTGATCAGTGCGGTTTTCATGTCCTCGACGTTAGAAACGCCCAGGAATAGGCACATCGGTCATTCGCCGGGACGAGCCCGGACAAAAGACGTAGGTCCCCAGACTGATACCGCCGGGGGCCCGGAAGGGTAGCGTTTCCACTATGGATCTCGGGGAGTCGGGTGCGCTGCACGCGGTGAGCTCCGCCGTGCTCGCCGTCAACCGGCACCTCTCCGTCCGCGAGGTCCTCCAGGTGATCGTCAGGGCCGCCGCCGAACTCATCGACGCCCCCTACGCGGCCCTCGGCATCCCCGACGAGGACGGCGCTTTCGCCGAGTTCGTCACCGAGGGCATCCCGCCCGAGCGCGAGCGGGCCATCGGGCCGATGCCCCGCCAGCACGGCATGCTCGCCGTGATGCTCAAGGACGGCGAGGTCCACCGCCACGGCGACATCCGCAAGGAGCCCGGCTTCTGGGGCTGGCCCGCCGCCCATCCGGTCATGAAGGGCTTCCTCGGCGTCCCGATCCGCGACGGCGACACCACGCTGGGCATCCTGTTCGTCGCGAGCGAGGAGGGCGTCGGCTTCAGCGACCGCGCCGAGGAACTCCTCACCCTGTTCGCCGCGCACGCCGCCATCGCCCTCAGCAACGCGCGGCTGCACGAGGCCAACCGCGAGCTGTCGGTCGTCGAGGAGCGCAACCGGCTGGCCCGCGAGCTCCACGACGCCGTCAGCCAGAAGCTGTTCTCCCTGCGCCTGCTGGCCCGCGCCGGGCTCTCGGGCAACCCCGTCGGCGCGCTCACCCAGGTCGAGCAGCTCGCGGGCGAGGCGCTCGGCGAGCTGCGCACCGCCATCTACGCCCTCACCGACCTGCCGGGGGACGGCCTGGCCGACCGGCTGCGCAAGCACTGCGAGGTCCTCGACCACGTCTATCCGGCGGCCGTCACCTTCACCGCCGAGGGCGCACCCGACGACGACCAGGCCGTCTACCGCATCGCCCAGGAGGCGCTCCACAATGCGCTCCGGCACGCCGAGGCCCACAATGTCTCCGTGACCCTCACCGACCGCCTCCTGGAGATCCGCGACGACGGCCGCGGCTTCTCCGACGCGGGCAGCGGGCTCGGCCTGGCCTCGATGCGGGAGCGGGCCCGGCTCGCGGGCGGGGAGCTGTCGGTGCGCAGCGGCGGCGAGGGCACGATCGTCCGGCTGGAACTGCCATGATCCGGATTCTCGTCGCGGACGACCACCCGGTGGTCAGGCAGGGGCTGCGGGCGTTCCTGAGCGTCCAGGACGACCTCGAGGTCGTCGGCGAGGCCGCGGACGGCGACGAGGCCGTCCGGCTGGCGGAGGAGCTGAAGCCCGACGTCGTCCTGCTCGACCTCAGGATGCCCGGCCTGGACGGCCTGAGCGCCCTCCCGAAGCTCGCGGGCGCCAGGGTCCTGATCCTGACGAGCGTCACGTCCTCCAACGTGCTCCCCGCGATCCGCGCGGGCGCGGCCGGCTTCCTCTACAAGGACGTCGATCCGCAGGCACTCGTCCAGGCGATCAGATCGGTGCACGAGGGGAATGTGATCCTCGCCCCGGGGGCACTCCTCGTTCCCGGCGACACACCCCTGACCGAGCGCGAGAACGAGGTGCTGACCGAGATAGCACGCGGTCGATCGAACCGGGAGATAGCTCACGAACTGGGCATTTCTGAAAAGACCATTAAAACTCATGTATCGAGCCTGCTGATGAAACTCGGGGTGCAGGACCGCACACAGGCAGCGCTGTACGCGATCCGGAACGGACTGGTGGACAGTGACCCACTACTCTGATCGGAAGCCACCGGCTGAACGTGGACGGCCGGGCCGGTTTGCAGGAGCGGTGGTGGCACGAACTGCCGCAAGGAGATCGTCATCGAAACTGGTATGAACGTCGCAATCAGGTACGCAGCGGGTTCGGACATCGGCTGTAACCGGGAGAACAACGAGGACTCCGGGTACGCCGGTCCGCACCTCCTCGCGGTCGCCGACGGCATGGGCGGATACGCGGGCGGCGAAGTCGCCAGCTCGACCGTCATCAGCGCGCTGCGCCGGTTCGACGCACCCGTGTCCGACGCCGAGCTGCAGAACACGCTCGGCCGGGCCGTCGCCGAGGTCAACGGCGCGCTCGGGCAGGCCATCAAGGCCAATCCCGAGCTGAACCGGATGGGCACCACCCTCACGGTGATGCTCTGGAACGGCAGCACCCACTTCGCGCTCGCGCACATCGGCGACTCCCGCGCCTATCTGCTCCGCGACGGCGTGCTCTTCCAGATCACCAAGGACCACACTCTGGCCGAGCTGCTGGCCGAGGGCGGCGAGGGCGGTGAGAACTCCCACCTGTCGCACATGCTGTTCAAGGTCCTCGACGGCGGCCCCGACCGGGAACCCGACATCTTCATGCGCGAGGCCCGGGTCGGCGACCGGTACCTCCTGTGCTCCGACGGCCTGTCCGGCCCGGTCGGACCGCAGGCCATCTTCGACGCCCTGACCGCGGAGGCCGAGCTCACGGGTGCGGTCGAGCGCCTCATCAGGCTCGCCCGCGACGGCGGAGGACCCGACAACATCACCTGTGTCGTCGCTGATGTCATTCCGGCAGAACCGCAGGCCGACTCCCAGCGTCCCACCATTGTGGGAGCGGTCGCCGGGTAGGGCCATCACGGCCCGGTCTCGAGGTCGCCCCCCGGCTTGACACACATAGTGGTCAAGCCGATATAAGGGGTCAACATAGGGACAAGGTGTCCGGGTGGAGGCATTCATGACGGGGGTCATGGCACTGCGCCGTCGTCCCCGTTTCGAGGTCGCCGGAAGGGTCGCGCTGATGACCGCTGCGGCCCTGGCGGTGGCTTTGGCGCATCGGGTCGGTGACCCGGGAATCCTGTGCCCCGTCCGCAGGTTCACCGGCATCCCCTGCCCCTTCTGTGGTGGTACCACCGTCTTCATCGAGCTTGGCTCCGGGCACCCTGTCCGGGCGCTGGCGGCCAATCCCCTCGTGTTCGTCGGCGCGTTCGTCTTCGCGTTCGCGCCGCTCGGGCCGGCCGCTCGATGGTGGGCGTTGAAAAACAGGACCCGCAACGGGATCCTGACTCTCGCCATCGCAACGTCCGGAATCTGGCAGCTAGCCCGTTTCGGGATTCTGTAAGCCCCGCGCGCCGTACCCCCGGCTTCGCAAAACGGCACATTCACAAGGAGAAACAGCGTGGGAAACCCCTACGACCCGTACGGCCAGCAGCAGCCCCAGCAGCCTGGCTATGGTCAGCAGCCCGGCTACGGCCAGCAGTACCCGCCGCAGCAGCCCCCGGCCTACCAGGCGCCGCCGCCCGCCTACCCGGCCCAGCCGGCCTTCCCGGCCGCCGCCCAGCCGCAGTACGGCGTCCCGCAGCAGCCCTACGGCCACGCCGGCGCCGCTTACGGTGCCTACGCGGGCTGGGGTTCGCGCTTCGCCGCCCGGATCATCGACAGCCTTCTGATCGGCATTCCGATCATCATCTTCGTGGTCATCGGCGTGGCCATCAGTGCCTCGACCGCCTCCACCGACGCCTATGGCAACACCACCGGCGGCGGCGCGGGCGTGATTTTCATCATTCTGGGCTATCTGGCCGGATTCGTGGTGGGTCTGTACTTCATCTACCAGGAGGGCGTCACGGGCCAGACCCCCGGGAAGAAGATGGTGAACATCCGCCTCATCAGCGAGCAGACCGGGCAGCCGATCGGCTTCGGCATGTCGTTCGTCCGTCAGATCGCGCACGTCATCGACGGCATTCCCTGCTACATCGGTTACCTGTGGCCGCTGTTCGACGCCAAGAAGCAGACCTTCGCCGACAAGGTGATGAACACGGTCGTCGTCCGCTCCGTCTGAAGCTAGCGTTAGCGGGGCGTTCCACCGGGAATGCCCCGCTAATTTCCGTTTGGGAGGCCGTCCTTGCACGAAGGACTCGTGCTCATCGACCGCTACGAGGTCGTGCGCAAGCTCGGCCAGGGCGGGATGGGGGCGGTCTGGGAGGCCAGGGACCGGCTCCTCGGCCGCCGGGTCGCCATCAAGACCCTCGCGGTCAACCCCGGGGCCGACGCCACCCGGCGCTTCCGCGGCGAGGCCCAGATCGGGGCGTCGCTCCAGCACCCCGGCATCACCGTCGTCTACGACATCGGCGACTACGACGGCACCCTCTTCCTGATCATGGAGTATCTGGAGGGGCACGACCTCAAGCAGCTCATGACCGCGGGTCCGCTGCCGGTGCCGCGGGCCGTCGAGCTCGCCTCCGAGCTGCTGAAGGCGCTCGGCGCCGCCCACGCCCAGGGCGTGGTGCACCGGGACATCAAGCCCGGCAACGTCATGGTGACCGGCGCGGGCCAGCTGAAGATCCTCGACTTCGGGATCGCCAGGTTCACCGACTCCACGATGACCGGATCGGTCATGGGAACGCCCGCCTACATGGCCCCCGAGCAGTTCACCGGCGGCTACGAGGTCGACGGCCGGTGCGACCTCTACTCCTTCGGGATCGTGCTCTATGAGCTGCTGACCGGGCGTCAGCCGTTCGAGTGCTCCACGATGCCCGAGTTCGTCTACGCCCATCTGCACCGGGTGCCCGCCTCGCCGCGCTCCGCCCGTCCCGAGATCCCGGCGGGGCTCGACCGGCTGGTCCTCGACCTGCTCGCCAAGGACCCGGCCGAGCGTCCCGGCTCGGCCGAGGCCGTCGTGGCCCGCCTGGAGGGGGCGCTGAACGCCCCCTCGGTGTTCGAGCAGCCGCCGCAGCAGCGGGGTGAGCCCTCGCCCTACAGCGCCCAGTCCCGGGCCGCGGTCCGGACGCCGCCGCCCTTCTCCCGGCCCGAGACGCCGCAGCCGTTTCCCCCGCACGAGACGGTGCGCCCGGCCGAGACCCGGCAGCCGCAGACGCCGCCGCCCTTCGGACAGCAGGCGCCGCAGCAGCAGACCTACCCGGCGCCGACGCCCGCCCCCTACTCCGTGCCCTACCAGCAGCCCCCCGCCTACCAGCAGCAGGGTTACGCCGCGCCGTTCCCGACCGCACCGGTGTTCCAGCCGCCGGTCTACGGGTACGTGCCCGCGGGCGGGGTGCGGCTGGCGTCCTGGTGGCGCAGGGCCGCCGGGTTCGTGATCGACTGGCTGATCGGCGGCTTCATCAGCATCCTGTGCCTGGTCGCGATCACCTGGGGGGACCCGCCCGACGCGGAACTGACCGACGCCCAGGGCATCGGCTGGGTCACCGTCTGGTCGCTGGTCTATCTGGGCATCGGGCTGATGGAGGGGGCCGTCGGCTGGGGGCCCGGCAAGGGCATCTGCATGATCCGGGTGGTGGACGCCCGGACGGGGCTCCCGATCGGCGTCCTGCGCGGCCCGGCCAGGACGGCGCTCCAGCTCGTCAACTACGCGTCCTGCTACGTGGGGTGGCTCTGGCCGCTCTGGGACCGCGAGCGCCAGACCTTCGCCGACAAGATCGTCAATACGAAGATCATCGTCAGGAGCTGAGGCTCAGCGGGCGGGTTCCAGGACGGCGTTGTGCGCGGCGACCCTGGCCCGGCGGACGGCCCGGTCGAGCAGGCGCAGCGCCTCCTCCCTGCGGTGCATCTGGGACGCCGTCAGGTTGCTGCCCGCCAGCTCCTCGGCGATGCCCAGGACCAGCTTGAGCCTGGCCGCGAGGGCGTCGACGCGGTGGGCCCTGGCCGGATAACCGGGGGGCAGCGCGCTGTCGGTGTCGGCGCGCAGGGCGTTGAGCGCCTCGCCGCGCCGGCCGTTGACGTCGTCGATCTCCATCAGGACCTCGGTGACGTCCCGGATCGCCAGGGTCAGCCGCCCGTCGGCCTCGGCCAGCGAGGGGACGTCCGGGACGGAGGGCCTGCACTCGAACAGCCGCCAGGAGATCCCCGCGTAGGACGAGCCGCGCAGATCCTCGGCGGGGACCAGCCCGACGATGGAGTCCGGCACCGCGAAGCCCGTGCCGGAGTCCGTCACGGAGGCCAGCACCGCCTGGCCCGCCTCGACGGCCGCCTCGTTGAACGGGGCGGGGCCGGTCAGGCCGAGCGGATCACCGGGGGCGGGCAGTGCCAGCCGGAAGGACCGCAGCCCGACCGGGCGCAGCTCGGCCAGCCACGACCGCAGCGGAACCTGCCCGACGAGATGGGGCCCCGACCGCTCCACGGCGTCGACGGCCTCGTCCAGCCCGACATGGCCGGACAGCCAGGCATTCCCCCAGGCGGCCAGGGCCGGGGCGGGCTGTGAGGAGAGACGCATGAGAAACACGATAACCGCCAAACGAGCAGGACGATTGGACCGATCGGCTGCAATAGGGTGGGAAGTGTGAGCGGTGAGGTGTTGAGGCTCGAGGGCGTCGTGATCCGACGCGAGGGAGCCACGTTGCTCGACGGCGTCGACTGGTCCGTCAACGAGGGCGAGCGGTGGGTCGTGGTCGGGCCGAACGGGGCGGGGAAGACCACCCTCCTCCAGGTCGCGGCGACCACGCTGTTCCCGACCGCGGGCACCGTCGACGTCCTGGACGAGCGGCTGGGCAGGACCGACCTGTTCGAGCTGCGTCCCAGGATCGGCTTCGCCAGCGCGGCCGTCGCGGAGAAGGTGCCCGCCAGCGAGACGGTCATAGACCTCGTCCTGACCGCCTCCTACGCCATCATCGGCCGGTGGCAGGAGGAGTACGACTCCAGCGACGTCACCCGGGCCGTGGAGCTGCTGGAGGCCCTGGGCTGCGCCGATCTGCTGCGCCGCCGCTTCGTGACCCTGTCCGAGGGCGAGCGCAAGCGCGTCCAGATCGCCAGGGCCCTGATGCCCGATCCCGAGCTCCTGCTGCTCGACGAGCCCGCCGCGGGCCTCGATCTGGGCGCCCGCGAGGACCTGGTGGCCCGGTTGTCCCGGCTCGCCGACGACATGACCGCCCCGTCGATGGTGCTGGTCACCCACCACCTCGAAGAGGTCCCGGTGGGCGTCACCCACGCCCTGCTGATCAAGAAGGGCAAGGTCGTCGCGGCCGGCAAGGTCGACGAGGTCTTCACCCCCGAGCACCTGACGGCCTGTTTCGGCATCCCGCTCGACGTCGAGCGCCACAACGGCCGCTGGTTCGCCCGCGCCGTCCTCGACTGAGCGAGGAGTTACCCCCGCGTAGAGCGTCGTTTGGCCAGGTCATTACGATCTGGGGCATGACGCCGTGGGAGGGAGTCGCGATCTTCGCGGCGGGAGTGGGTGCGGGCGGGATCAACGCCGTGGTCGGCTCGGGTTCGCTGATCACCTTCCCCACGCTGCTGGCGCTGGGGTATCCGCCGGTGCTGGCGAACGTGTCGAACAACATCGGCCTGGTGCCGGGGGCCGCCGCGGGAACCTACGGGTACCGGCGGGAACTGGCCGGGCAGTGGAACCGGGTGCTCAGGCTGGGCGCCGCCTCGCTGATCGGGGCGCTGGTGGGCGGGATCCTGCTGCTGGCGCTGCCCGAGGGCGCGTTCAAGGTCATCGTCCCGGTGCTGATCGTCGTGGCGCTGGTGCTGGTCGTGCTCCAGCCGAAGGTCGGCGCCTGGGTGCAGAAGCGGCGCAAGTCCCACCAGGCCGACGGCGGGCCCGCGCTGTGGATCGGGGTCCTCGCGGCGGGCGTCTACGGCGGCTACTTCGGGGCCGCCCAGGGCATCCTGCTGATCTCGCTGCTGGGAATCTTCCTCGCCGACGACATGCAGACCGTCAACGGGATCAAGAACGCGCTGGCGGGGATCGTGAACGCCACGGCGGCGATCCTGTTCGTCCTGGTCGCGGACGTGGACTGGGCGGTGGTCGCCCTCATCGCGGCCGGCGCGACCATCGGCGGCTCTCTGGGCGCCCGGGTGGGCCGCAGGCTCCCGCCCTGGCTCCTGAGAACTGTCATTGTCTGCGTGGGTCTGACCGCGATTGCGAAGCTTCTGTTCGGGTAAAAATCGAATATGAGTTCGATATCGTGTTCGGAGTCCTGATGAGGGGCGACCGCGTCGAGATCGTCGTCGAAGCGGGCGACGCGCCCCGCACCTACGAGGTCACCGCCACCAAGGCGGGCCGCCGAGTCGAGATCACCAACCGCAGGGGCGTCGTCGAGGTCAGCGAGGTGACCCGCTCCGGCACCCCCGTCCGCACGGCCCGTTTCATGGCCAGCCGGGTCCTCGCCCTGGTCGAACATCCCGCCGACCAGGTCAAGCCGGAGATCTAGGTCGAGCCGGAGCTCTAGATGGGCCTGACCTGGACGGTCCCGTTCTCCAGGACGCGGGTGTCGAAGGCCGGCTGACGGCCGGTGGCGGGGCCGTCGACGACGGAGCCGTCGGCGACCCTGAAGGTGCTGCCGTGCCAGGGGCAGACGACGCAGACGTCGTCGTCCACCCGGACCATGCGGCCCTGGTGGAGCGGGCCCGCGAGATGGGCGCACCGGTCGGCCAGCACCCGGACGTCGTCGTCGAGGCGGAGTACGAAGAGGTCGATGTAGCCGAGGGTGTGGTGGACGGGCCACCCGTTGGGAAGATCCTCCATCTGGCAGAGGTCGTGCCAGCCGAGCGGCACCAGATGGGCGATCGACTCGGCGTGGTTGGCCCCCGCGGCCTGCCGGAAGGCCAGATGGCCGCCCAGGTAGCCGCCCGCGAACAGGGCGGTGAGGCCGGTGAAGCCCAGCGCCTTGCCCGTCAGGTGGTGGCCGCGGACCCTGGCCAGCAGGGAGGCGGCGTAGAGGATCGACGCCGTGCCGGTGCCGATCGCGTGGATCAGCCCGACCCGCTGCTGCTCACGGTGGAGGGCCGACCAGTCGGCGATCCCGGTCAGCGCCGTCGGGACGGCCCCCGCGAGACCGGCCGCGATCAGGACCCTGGACGCCTTTTCGGTACCGGGCAGAAGATCGAGGACGGCCGCCGAACTCCAGGCCCCGATGGGCAGATCGGTCAGCGGCGCGTGCACCGGATGGCCGACCGGAACCCCGTGGAGCAGGTTCTTGAGCGGGCCGCGGGGCAGGGCCTCGCGCACGGCCTCCGAAAGGGCCCTGACGGGCCGGTCCAGCCCGCCGTTCAGTTCGATGCGCTCGGCCAGTTCCACCGGATGCGCGCGACGCATCGGCTGGGCGATGCCCCTGAAGATCCTGGCTGCTCTTCCGCGGTTCACTGGCTTTGGTTTCCCCTCTGCCCGGCTCCGACACCACGACACTAACTCACACCCTCAGTGACGACTCTCGCCGCACCCGGTGACAGATTTGAGTAACCCACCTTTTATGGCCGAAATCTGACAAAGCGGAACTCTCGCTTGGAATCAGTCCATCGCTTACCGTGAAGACGGCTGAGTCCTCCAACGTGGGCGATGATCATGGAGACCCCGGTTCCCAGCGGTTCCCTCGAGCGGCAGGCCACGGTCCAGCGGATCGAGGCGGACTTCCCTGGCTGGGGGGTGTGGCGCAGCGACGCCGACCGGTGGTGGGCGTACCGGACCGCGCGCAGCCCGCTGACCTTCGAGCAGCTGCGCGCCGGATGCCGCCTGATCGTGCAGGCGGACACCGGCGCGGAGCTGTGCGAGGCCATCCGCGCGGAGATCACCCGAGCGGCGCGAGTCGAACCGGGACTCCGTTGAAGACCGCGTTCCCCGACAGCGGGTCGATCTCCTGCTCGTCGGTCAGCGTGTTGACGCTGACGCCCGCGTTCTGGGCCGCGACCCTGGTCCGCGACCCGTTCCTGCCGTGACCCCAGCCGTGCGGCAGGCTCACGACGCCCGGCATCATCTCGTCGTTGCACTCCAGCGGGACCTCGACCTCCCCCGCGCGTGAGGTAACTCTCACCTGCTGGCCATCCCCGACGCCGAGCTTCGCGGCGTCATCGGGGTGCACGCGGAGTGTGCACTGGTTGGAACCGCCGACCAGCGAGGAGATGTTGTGCATCCAGCTGTTGTTCGACCGCAGGTGCCGCCGTCCGATCAGCACGAAACCGTCCGGCAGGGCGGTGGAGCGCATCCGGGCGACGTCCGCGGCGAAGGGCTCGGGGCACAGGTCGACCCGTTCCCTGACCAGGATCTCCTCCAGTCTCGGCTGGAGCGGGCCCAGGTCGACTCCGTCCACGATGTCGGCCAGGCGCAGCCCGTACGGGCCGAGCCGGAGCATCATGTCCAGCCGCGCCTCGGCCCCGGCCGGGCCGAGCTCGGCGCGCAGGTCCTCGCGGCCGGCCTTGCGCAGGGCTCCCGTGATGACCATCTCGTCGAGGTCCTCGGGGGACATCCCGGTCACCTCCGACGCGATCCGCGCCAGGATCTCCCACTCGGCCGGACGGTCGCCCTTGTCGGCCGCGGGCGGTGAGTAGCGGGCGTAGTTGCGGACGGTGAAGCCCAGCAGCGCCAGGTCGTAGTGCGGGGTCCGGGTGTGCGGCGGCGGCGGCAGGAGCACGTCGGCGTGGGCGGTCGTCTCGTTGAGGTACGGGTCGACGCTGACCATGAACTCGAGGTGCTCGAGGGCCTTGCCGATCCGCTCCCCGTTGGGCGCCGACAGGACCGGGTTGCCGCCGATCGTGATCAGCGCCTTGATCTGGCCTTCGCCGGGGGTCTCGATCTCTTCGGCGAGGGTCGCGACGGGCAGTTCGCCGTTGGCCTCGGGGAGGCCGCGGACCCGGCTCCTCCAGCGTCCCGTGGTGTAGGGGCGGTTCCGCTTCCCGCCCCAGTGGGCGGGCTTGGGGAACATCGCCCCGCCCGCGCGGTCGAGGTTGCCGGTCAGCACGTTGAGCACGTCGGCGAGCCAGCTCGAGAGCGTCCCGAACGACTGGGTGTGGGTGCCGATGCGGCCGTAGACGGCGGCGGTCTCGGCGGCGGCCAGCTCGCGGGCGATTTCCCGGGTCACCTCGGCGGGCACCCCGGTCACCGCGGCGGTGGCCTCGGGGGAGAAGTCCGCGGCGAGCTCGCGGAGCCGCTCCAGGCCGTCCACCTCGTGGCGGAGCGCGGTCAGGTCCTCCGTGAACAGGGTGTGGACGAGGGAGAACAGGAACCACGCGTCGGTTCCCGGCCGGATCGGCACATGCCGGTCCGCGAGCCCCGCCGTCCTGGTCTTGCGCGGGTCGACGACCACGAGACGGCCGCCGCGTTCCCGGAGGGCCTTGAGCCGTCCGGGGAAGTCGGGCGCCGAGCACAGCGACCCGTTGGACTCCAGCGGGTTGGCGCCCAGCATCAGCAGGTAGCCGGTCCGGTCCAGGTCGGGCACGGGGATGGCGAGCGGGTCGCCGAACATGTAGCCGGTGCTGACGTGCTTGGGCATCTGATCGCTCGTGGACGCGCTGAAGACGCTCTTGGTCCCGATCCCTCGGACGATCATCGGGCTGTACATCGGGCCCGCGATGCCGTGCGCGCTCGGGTTGCCGAGGTAGACGGCCACGGCGTTCTTCCCGTGCTCGTCGATGATCCGCCGCAGCCGGGCGCCGACGGTCGTGAACGCGTCGTCCCAGGTGGCCTCGGCGCCGTCGACCAGCGGGGCGGCCAGCTTGTCCGGGTCGCCGTCCAGCTTGCCGAAGCTGGCACCCTTGGGGCAGATGAACCCCTGGCTGAACGGATCGGCCTTGTCGCCCCGCACCCTGACGACCTGATCACCGTCCATGGTCAGCTCGAGCCCGCACAGGGCCTCGCACAGCGGACACGTCCTGAACGCCGTTCGGTTCGTCATACCCATAGGTAACCACTTACGCGCCCCGAACAGAATCCCCGGGGCCGCCGTGAACCCGATCGGGGGGAAGCGGAGAGACAGATCCGACTCTGTTCCCTACGGAAGGCCGGTCATGACGTGTCCGCTCCCGTTGCCCCCGGGCGGGACCCCGCGATGGTGACGTCCGTGCGGGTCGACGACTCCGATCTGATCGGGGAGTCGCTGCGCAGGCCCGAGGCGTTCGCCGAGCTCTTCGACCGCTACGCGGGCCTGCTGTACCGGTACACCTCGCGGCGGCTCGGCGGCGAGAACGCCGAGGACGTCGTCGGCGAGACGTTCCTGGTCGCGTTCGCCCGGCGCAGGACCTACGACCGCTCCTACCGGGACGCCCGGCCGTGGCTGTTCGGGATCCTGACCAAGCTGATCTCCCGGCACCACCGGCAGGAGGCGGCCAGGTACCGGGCGCTGGAGCGCAGCGGTCCCGGCGTGCCCTACGAGGAGTCGCCCGACGAGCGGGTCGCGGCGGGCGTCGCGGCCGAGGGCGTGCGGGCGGAGCTGGCCTCCGCGCTGGCCGGCCTGAACCCGGGCGACCGCGACGTGCTGCTGCTGATCGCCTGGGGCGACTTCTCCTACGAGGAGACCGCCCAGGCCCTGGCCATCCCCGTCGGGACCGTGCGATCCCGGCTCAACCGCGCCCGCCGCAAGGTCCGTGCCTCGCTCGGCGACGTGAATCCCCTGGACGAGGTGTGAATCCCATGGACGACATGAACCTTCTGCGCGAGTTCGGGCGTGAGCTGGAGCACGAGCCGCCCGCGTCGCTGGCCCGCCAGCGCAACCGGCTGACCGGGAAGGCCCGGCGGCCGTTCTTCGCGCGCCCGGGCGGGTTCGCGGTGCTGGGCGCGGTCGCGGCCGTCACCGCGGCGGCCGTCCTGGTCCCGACGGTCGTGCTGAACGGCCACGCGGGCCGGACCCTGCCGCTCCCCCCGGGGGAGATGGCGAACGGCGACGACCTGCGGAGCGACCTCAACGTGCTCGTCCTCGGCACGGACAGCCGGGAGGGCGCCAACGGCGCGTACGGCCGGAAGGGGCCGGGGGAGCGCTCGGACACGATCATGGTCGCCCACATCCCGGCGGACGGGACAAAGGTGCGGGTCGTGAGCCTCCCGCGCGACCTGATGGTGCGGCTGCCCTCCTGCCGGACCACGGCCGGGGGCACGTCGCCCGGGCACACGGGGCTGATCAACGAGGCGTACACGATCGGCGGGGCCGCCTGCTCGAAGAAAGCCGTCGAGTCGCTCACCGGCCTCCGCCTGAACCATGTGGTCGAGATCGACTTCACGGGACTCAAGAAGATCGTGGACGCCGTCGGCGGGGTGGAGATCACGCTGCCGAAGGCGGTCGACGATCGCGGTTCCGGGCTGAAGCTGCCGGCGGGCAGGCACCTCGTCAGGGGGGAGACGGCCCTGGCGTACGTGCGGGCCCGCCACGGTCTGGGTGACGGCTCCGATCTCGGCCGGATCGAACGCCAGCAGCTCTTCGTGAAGTCGCTGCTGGGCAGGGCCGCGAAGGTCAGGACCGATCCGGTGAAGATGACCCGGCTGGTGCGGGCGTTCGCGGCGGCCGTCAGGAGCGACGGGAACCTGACCGTCCAGCGGATGCTCACCATCGCCGCGTCGGTCGGCGGAGCGGAGGACGCCGCGTTCAGCACGGTGCCGTGGGCCCCCTACCCCGCCGACCCGAGCCGGATCCAGCTCAGGCAGCCCCAGGCGGAGAGGCTGTTCACGAGCCTTCGATGACCAGCACGACCTTCCCCCTGCCATGGCCGGTCGCCACGATCTTGTGGGCCTCGGCCACCCCGGCGAGGGGGAAGACCCCGCGCAGGACGAGGTCCAGCTCGCCCCGCTCGTAGAGGTCGACGGCCTCCGCGAGCCGGGCCAGCGACCGCTTCAGCGGGGTGGTCCGCACGCCGAGCCCGGGGGCCTTGGCGTGCTCGACCAGCGTGACGATCCGGGAGGGGTCGTCGACGAGTTCGAGGGAGCCGGTGAGCGCCTCGCCGCCCGCGCCGTCGACCACGGCGTCCACACCCTGGGGAGCCAGCGCGCGGACCCGCTCCACCATCCCTGGCCGTAGGCGACGGGCAGCGCCCCGAGCGAGCGCAGGTAGTCGTGGTTGGCCTCGCTCGCGGTGCCGATCACCGTGGCGCCCCAGGCCCTGGCGAGCTGGACGCCCGCGGGCCCCACCCCGCCCGCCGCGGCGTGGATGAGCACGGTCATGCCGGGGCCCACGCCCAGCTCGGTCAGGGCGATGTGCGGGGTCATGATCGCGGCGGGGAAGACGCCCGCGATCTCCCAGGGCATGGTCTTCGGCTTCGGCATGACCTGGTCGGCCGGGACCAGGGTGTACTCCTGGTAGCAGTTCAGCCGGGAGAAGGCCAGGACCTCGTCGCCGGGCTCGAACCCCGTGACGCCGGGCCCGGTCGCGTCGATGGTGCCCGCGACCTCGTTGCCGACGACGCGCGGCCACACGTCGGGGACGCCGGGCATGGTGTACCCGCCGCCGACGGCGAGGTCGACGGGCTGGACGCCCGCGGTCCGCACGCGGATCCGCACCTCGCCCGCTCCGGGCTCGGGAACGGGGAGTTCGATGATCTCTACGACGCCGGGGGAGGTGAACGCTGCTGCTCTCATGCCGCGATCCTTCAACTTGAACAAAGGTTGAAGTCAACCGGTGCGCATAAAGTGCGGAACCCGGCCCCCGCAGCGGACACAGGCGGACGTGAGCATCTCTGGTTCGACCGACGAAGCGCTCTGGCGCGCGGCGCTGGACGGGGACGAGGGAGCCTTCGGGGTCCTGTTCGACCGGCACCACCGCGCGGTCTACAACTACTGCTTCCGGCGCACCGCCGACTGGGCCGCCGCCGAGGACCTGGCCTCGGTCGTCTTCCTGGAGACCTGGCGGCGGCGCGCGGACGTCCGTCTCGATCACGACTCCCTGCTGCCCTGGCTGTACGGGGTCGCCACCAACGTGCTGCGCAACCACCAGCGCGCCCTGCGCCGCCACGCCGCCGCCCTGGCCAGGATGCCCAGGACGCGCGACGAGGACGACACCGAGGCCGTCGCCGCGAGGGTCGACGACCGCCGGCGGATGCGCGAGATCCTCGACCGCATCTCCAGGCTGCCCCGCCGCCACCAGGACGTGCTGGCCCTGTGCGTCTGGGAGGAGCTCTCCTATGAGCAGGCGGCCGCCGCGCTGGGCGTGCCGGTCGGCACGGTCCGCTCCCGTCTCAACAGGGCCCGCGAGAAACTTCGGGAACCGCTGCCGACGGCCGGACACAGAGGAAGAGAACACGCTTTCAGGGAGGAACTGTCATGAACATCCCGGATCGACGGGACCTGCCTGGGCACTCGACCCGGAGGCAGCATCTGATGAACGAACTCTCCGCCCCCCGCCGCAGCCGTGCGCCGCTCTTCCTCGCGGGCGGTCTCGGCACCGTCCTCGCGGGCGCCGCGGCGGCCGTCCTGCTCCTCGGGGGAGGCACCGGCGGCACCGCCGTCCCCACCGCGACGCCCGACGGCCCCGTCGCCCCCGGCGAGCCGGTCCTGATGTCGGCCGGCCAGGTGCTGACCAGGGCGTCCCATGCGGCGGGCGCGCGTCCCGCGCTGAACCCGAAGCCCGGCCAGTACCTCTACTTCGCCTCGAAGAGCCACCAGCAGGGCCTGTCGGCCGGCACCGGGCAGCAGGCCCCGGAGCCCTTCGACACGACGCGCCAGATCTGGCTGTCGGTGAGCGGGAAGAACGCGGGCCTGATCGACCAGAAGTCGGGCGGCGACCGGATCCACGAGTGGCTCTGCGACGGCCGGAGCCTCCCGGAGGGGCAGAAGAAGGAGAAGCTCGTCGCGTTCGACCCGGCCCACCCCCCGACGGGCTGCGCCAACGAGCCGGCCCACCTGCCGAACCTGCCGGTCACCGCGGCCACGGCGCTGAAGTGGCTCTACGACCACAGCCAGGGCGGCAACCCGCCGGACGTCCAGGCCTTCACCACCGTCGGCGACACGATCCGCGAGCGCTACATCGCGCCGAGGTCGCTGGCCGCCCTGTTCGCCGCCGCGGCGAAGCTGCCCGGCACGAAGGTCTACCGCGACGTCCCCACGCTGGCCGGCGGGAAGGGCATCGCGGTCGGCCAGACCTTCAACGGCCTGCGCCAGGAGCTGATCTTCGACCCGAAGACCTTCCAGTTGATCGGTGAGCGGCAGGTCCGCGACTTCGACACCTCGTTCAGGCCGAAGGGCGGGAAGACGGCCGGCACCTCCTTCACCCCCGAACCGGGCACCAGGGAGGGAGAGGTCGTCTACGCCAGCGCCGAGACGGCGTTCGGCCTGGTGGACGAGCCCGGGACCACTCCCTAGGCCCTTCCCGCTCCCTTCGCGAGAGCGATGTCATCATCGGTTCCGCACGGGAAGGAGCCCGATTTGCAACTCAACGGATCTTCCCGTGCGCAACTTATGTCCGATATGTTGCGACCTACCCCACGGCAATCTTGAAAGTTTCTCATCCAGGCGCGAGGACAGTGAGTGCGGTAGTGATGCGTCGCGTGTTCAGCATGGCGGCTTCGGCCGCGCTCGGGCTCGGTCTGCTGTCGGTCACCGGCCAGGCCGTCGCCGCGGCCCCGGTGCCCGCCGACGACGGCGGGAAGATCATCGAACGTGTGCAGATCGACGCGCAGACGGTCGACATCACGATCGACACCCCGCTCATCGACTCCGAGGACCCGAAGGTCCGGATCATCGTCCCGGTCGGCTGGAGCGCCCGCGCCAAGCGGACGTGGCCGGTCCTGACCGTCCTCACCGGCGGTCCCAGCGACTACCTCGACTGGGTGAACAAGACCGACCTCGAGGTCACGTCGAAGGCCGGCCGGGCGATCGTCGTGATGCCGAGCGGCGGCCGGGGCCAGGGTTATACCAACTGGTACAACAAGGGCAAGTTCGGCAACCCGAAGTGGGAGACCTTCCACACGAAGGAGCTCTCGCAGCTCATCGAGCGGAACTTCCGCGGCGGCACGAGCCGCGCGGTCATGGGCATCTCCTCCGGCGGGCAGGGCGGGGTCACCTACGCCGCCCGCAACCCCGGCTTCTACAAGTACGTGGCCAGCTACAGCGGCATCGTGCACACCACCAAGCCGGGCATCCCCGCGATGATGATGCTGACCGACTTCGGCGACGCCGAGTCCACCCTGAAGGACCCGTTCGACAAGTGGGGCAACCCGCTCACCGACCGGATGAACTGGATGGACCACGACCCCTACGTGCTGGCCGACCGGCTGCGCGGGACCGGGCTCTACCTGTCGGCCGGCAACGGCGACCAGGGCCCGCTCGACAAGGGCCTGCTGGAGCAGATCGGCAGCGCGGGCACCGACGGCGCCCAGACCTACATCCTCGGCTCGATCAGCGAGCGCCTGGTCGGCATGACCAACCAGGACCTGGTCGCCAAGCTGAAGGCCCTGGGCATCCCGGTCACGGCCTCCCTCTACGGCCCCGGCTTCCACCAGTGGGGCTACTGGGACCGCGAGTACAAGAAGGCCTGGCCGCTCATCATGAAGGCCATCGGGGCCTGATTCTCCGGCTCGTCCTCTTCTCCGGCTCGTCTTCGCCCGACGGACGAAGCCCCGCCGCGCAGGGGAGTGCGGGCGGGGCCGATGGGTCCCATGATGACGCGTGGGGCCACGGCGGGACGGGCGCTGGACGGCGTCTTGAACTCCGTGCGGCCGGGTGTTGGTGATCGAGGCCACAATGTGACATCGAGTCGCAAGTTGTAACGCCGTGAAACCGCGCGCCGGGGGATGATGGACGGGTGGCAGGAACAAGCACCCCCGAGACCGGAACCCCGTTGAGGCGCCGACCGGCACAGCGCCGCTCGGCCGAGCGCGTCCAGCGGATGCTCGACGCATGCGCCGAGCTGCTCGACGAGGGCGGGTACGACGCCCTGTCCACGACGCGGATCGCCCAGCGGGCCAACGTCGCGATCGGCTCGGTCTACCAGTTCTTCCCCGACAAGCGCGCCGTCGCCCAGGCCCTCGCGCTCCGCAACCTCGAGGACTTCGGGATCAGGATCGGCGAGCTGCTGTCGGGCTCACGGTTCGAGCGCTGGTCCCAGCTCGTCGGGAACGTGATCGACATCTTCGTCGACATGCACCGGACCGTCCCGGGCTTCCGGGTCCTGCGCTTCGGCGACGTCGCCGACCTCAACCTGCTGGACGAACAGGCCGACAACAACGCCGTCGTGGCGGGGCGGCTGCGCGAGCTGATCGTCACCACGACGGGCGTCGCGGACGGGCCGGAGCTGGAACGCGCCTTCGCCATAGCGGTCGAGACGGGCGACGCCCTCATCAAAATGGCCTTCCGGCGTGAGGTCGACGGAGACGACTCCGTCATCACTGAGGCCAAGGCCCTGATCGAGGACTACTTGTCCAGATATCTCGATCGTTAGGTTGCTTGGGGGGATATCTACCCCTAGGTTGCCTGGCGTGGATATGAACTGGGTTCAGGCGCAGACCAAATTCCTGGTGCGTCAGCGCGTCACCCTCATGGCGAACAAGTACGAAGTGCACAGCTCCACTCCCGACGGGAGGGAGGAGCACATGATCGCCTTCGCGCAGCAGAAGCGCCTCGCGTTCAAGGAGCAGGTGACGCTCTACACCGACGCGAGCAAGCAGTACGTCCTCGGTGGCTTCAAGGCCCGCCAGCGCATCGACCTCGCGGCGACCTATGACATCACCGACCACAACGGCCAGCCGATCGGGTCGTTCAAGAAGGACTTCAAGCGCTCGCTGACCGCCTCCACCTACCACCTGGAGCAGCCGGGCCTGGGCGTGACGACCGGGACCGAGCGCAACAAGAACATCGCGATCCTGCGCCGCATCTGGGGCTTCCTGCCCTACATCAGCGACCTGCCCTTCGCGTGGCCGTACCACTTCGACTTCACCGCGGGCGGCACCCACCCGGTCTTCTCCGTGGTCAAGAAGTTCGGCCTGCGCGACAAGTACACGGTCGAGATCCACGACCCCCGGATCGACCGCCGCCTCGTCATCGCGATGGCCGTCGCCCTGGACGCCCTCCAGCACCGGTAGAAACGGTCGCCTCGGATCGGATGGCGTAATCGGCACTTTCTCAGGTGTTCGATCAGCTCGGATGTCACCATATGGATATGTCCGGTGACGAGCTGACACGGCCGCGCAATGGTTCGGTGCGCGGCGTACCCTTTGTCGCGCTTCCGCCCACGGCCGTGGACGCCCCCGCCTGCGAGGGCCTGGTCGTGTCCTGGCACGCCTTCGACGCGCCGCGGACCGAGGCGGCCCTGGCGGCCGCGGTGCCGATGACCGGGGTGCCCGTCTGGCGGGTCTACCTCGGGCTGCGCCTGCCGGACATCGGGGGGCAGGACTATCTCGATCTGCTCGGCGCCAAGGTGGAGAGCGCCGTGGCCGAGCTCCCGGCCGTCGTCGCCGAGCTGCGGGAGCTGCTGGGCTGCGGCGACGGGGCGATCGGGCTGGCGGGACACGGCGAGGGGGGGACCGCGGCGCTGCTGGCGGTGGCCGAGCAGGCCGTCCCGGTGTCGGCGCTGGCGCTGGTCTCGCCGATCGCGGACCCGGCCAGGACCGTCGCGGCCAGGGAGCGCCGGTTCGGCCCCTACCCGTGGACCGAGGCCTCGCGGACCGTCGCCGAGCGGCTCGACCTGGTCTCCCGCGCGGGAGACATCGCCCGCTGCGACCCCCGCACCCTGCTCGTCGCCGGGGCCACCGACCTGCTCGTTCCCGCCGCCGAGGTCCTCGCCCTGCGTGACGCCCTGACCGGCGCCGGAGTGACGATCACCGAGGCCTCGACCTTCCGGATGGGCCACGCCCTGGCCGCCGAGCCCGGCATGGAGCCGCGGCCCCCGATCGCCGCCGCGGTCAGCGTCGACGCCGCCCTCACCGACTGGTTCCGCCGCCACCTGACCACCCACCCGCCGAAGGCCACCCGGCCCCTGGCCGTCCATCTGTCGTAGCCGCCGCGTAGCGTGAGCCGCATGATCGCGGTCATCTTCGAGGTCACACCCGCGGACGGCAGACGCCAGGACTACCTCGACCTGGCGGCCGGGCTGCGTCCGCTCCTGGAGAAGATCGACGGCTTCGTCTCCATCGAGCGCTTCGCATCCCTCACCACCCCCGGCAAGATGCTGTCGCTGTCGTTCTGGCGCGACGAGCAGGCCGTCCGCGCCTGGCGGGCGGTCGGCGAGCACCGCGCCGCCCAGACCGCCGGCCGCGAGGGCGTCTTCGCCGGCTACCGCCTCCGGGTCGCGGGCGTCATCCGCGACTACGGCCTGACCGACCGCGAGGAGGCCCCGGCCGACAGCCGCGACGCCCATGATCAGAGGCCGTGATCAGAGGGATCGCAGGATCTCCACGGCCTCGGTGAGCTCGTCCTCGGTCACGTAGTAGTGGAACGAGGCGCGGACGCGGTGGCGGGGGGCCGGGCCCTCGTCGTAGCGGTAGGTCTGCTCCGAGACCCGGGTGACGACGCCGCGGGCCGCGAGGGCGGCGACGAGGTCGTAGGCCGCGAAGCGGTCGTGGGTGAAGGTGACGATCGCGCTCTTCTCCAGGCCGCGGTCGTGGACCGTGATCCCCGGCAGATCCGCCAGGGCCGCGCGGAAGGACGCCGCCAGGGCGCGGACGCGGACGGAGATCGCCTCCAGGCCGAGGCCCAGGGCGTAGCGGGCGGCCTCGGCCAGGGCCAGCTCGGCGGCCACGGAACGTTCCCATGTCTCGAACCGGCGGGCGTCGTCGCGGAAGGTGAAGGAGCCGGGCCCGGTCAGGTCGGCGGAGTGCAGATCGACGACCGGCGGATCGAGCTCGGCCATGATCTCCCGGCGGACGTAGAGGAAGCCGGTGCCGCGGGGGCCGCGCAGGAATTTGCGCCCGGCCGCCGAAAGGAGGTCGCAGCGGATCTCCTCGACGTCGAGGGGGGTCTGGCCCGCCGACTGGCAGGCGTCGAGGAGGAACAGGGCGCCGTGCTCGCGGGCCAGCCGGCCCACGTCGGCGACCGGATTCACCAGGCCGTCGTGGGTCGGCATGTGGTTGATCGACACCAGCCTGACCCCGCCGCGCCCCAGCGACCGCTCCAGGGCCTCCAGATCGATCGTGCCGTGCGCGTCGTCGGGGACGACCTCGACGGCCGTGCCGTACCGCTGGGACGCCTGCACGTAGGCCAGGGCGTTGCTGTTGTACTCGCTCGTGGTGGTCAGGATTCGATCGCCCGGTTTGAAGGGGATCGCGTAGAAGGCCCGGTCGAAGGCGTGGGTGGCGCTCTCCACGAAGGCGATCTCCCCGGGACGGGCCCCGACGAGCCGCGCCAGGTCGGCGTAGCCCTCGGCCCGCCGCCCGGCCACGGCGTCGGCCGCCTCGTAGCCGCCCAGCTCGGCCTCGAGGGTGAGGTGCGTCACCATCGTCTCGAGGACCGGCCGCGGCACCAGGGACGCCCCCGCCGCGTTGAGATGGATCGCCCGCCCGGCGCCCGGGGTGTCGCGGCGGAGCGCGGAGATGTCCACTGACGTCCTTTCGCAGCTGAATGCCCGAACCAGCATATTCAGCACGGCATCCTAGGGAACATGATGCGCAGACTGATCGCCCTGGGCGCCGTCCCGGCCCTCCTTCTCACCGGCTGCTCGGACTCCGGTGACGGCGGAGGCGGCGGCAAGAGCGCCAAGGAGCCGGTCACGATCGCGTTCGGCGGCGACGTCCACTTCGAGGGGCAGCTCGCCGGGCGGCTGAGCGACCCCGCCACCGCCCTCGGCCCGATCAAGGAGCAGCTGTCCAAGGCCGACCTCGCCATGGTCAACCTGGAGACGGCCGTCACCGACCGGGGCACGGGCGCCGCGAAGCAGTTCGCCTTCCGCGCTCCGTCGTCCGCGTTCGCCGCGCTCAAGGGAGCGGGTGTGGACGTGGCGACGATGGCCAACAACCACGGCCTCGACTTCGGGGCCGAGGGGCTCGAGGACTCCCTGAACGGTGCCGAGGACAGCGGCTTCCCCGTCGTCGGCATCGGCAGGAACGCCGCCGAGGCGTTCAAGCCCCATGTCGCCACGGTGAAGGGCTCGAAGATCGCCTTCTTCGGCGCCACCCAGGTCCTCGACGACGAGCTCGCGACCGCCTGGACCGCCACCGACGCCCAGGGCGGCCTCGCCTCGGCCAAGGACCCGGCCCGGCTGATCGCGGCCGTCAAGGCGGCGGCGGGCGAGTACGACACGGTGATCGTCGACCTGCACTGGGGCGTGGAGAAGCAGAGCTGCCCGACCGAGAACCAGAAGACCCTCGCCCAGCAGCTCGTCGACGCGGGAGCCGACGCGGTCGTCGGCAGCCACGCCCACGTCCTCCAGGCCGGCGGCTTCCTCAAGACCGACAAGTACGTGCACTACGGTCTCGGCAACTTCGTCTTCTACAACTTCAACGGCCCGACCGCCCAGTCCGGCGTCCTCACCCTGACGGTCAGCGGGCACGCGGTGAAGAACGCCGACTGGGCTCCGGCCGTCATCCAGGGTGCCGGGCTGCCCCAGCCGCTGACCGGCGCCCAGGCCCAGAACGCCTATGTCGCCTGGCAGGCGCTGAGCGCCTGCGCCGGTTTCCCCGCCAAGGCCCAGTAACTTGGTGCCTGCTCAGGGCGGCGATCTGCCATCCTGGCGCCAACACGTTCGGCTGAGGAGTGGGATTGCGCGCGAAGATCATGCTCGGGGTGGCGCTGAGCGCGGCGCTGGCGGCCTCGGCCTGCAGCAGCTCGAAGGGCAATTCCGAGGCCGAGGGCGACACGGGGACGACCGCGCCCAAGACCTCCAGGTCCGCGAAGCCGGGCCCGGAGGCGGAGGCCAAGGAGCCCTTCGTCGTCGCCTTCGGCGGTGACACGCACTTCGAGGGGTCGCTGCGGGCCCGGCTGAACGACCCGAAGACCGCCCTCGGGCCCATCGCCGCGACGCTCCGCAAGGCCGACCTCGCGATGGTCAACCTCGAGACCGCGATCACCACGGCCGGGACGCCCGCCCCGGGCAAGGAGTTCCACTTCCGGGCCCCGATCAGCGCGTTCGCCGCGCTCAAGGGCGCGGGCGTCGACGTGACGACCATGGCCAACAACCACGGCATGGACTTCATGGAGTCCGGGCTCCGCGACTCCCTCAAGGCGATCAAGAAGTCGGGCTTCCCGACGGTCGGGATCGGCAGGAACGCCGAAGAGGCCTACAAGGCCTGGCACACGACCGTGAAGGGCAACAGGGTCGCCGTCATCGGCGCCACCCAGGTCCTCGACGACCACCTCATCCCCGCCTGGACGGCCACCGCGACCAAGGGCGGCCTCGCCAACGCCAAGCTCGTCGCCCCGATGGTGAAGTCGGTGAAGGCCGCTCGCGCCACCTCCGACGTCGTGATCGTCAACCTGCACTGGGGCCAGGAGCTCAGCCCCTGCCCGCTGCCCCGCCAGCAGGAACTCGCCCAGCAGCTCATCGACGCCGGCGCCGACGTCGTGGTCGGCAGCCACGCCCACATCCCGCTCGGCGGCGGCTACCTCGACGGCCGCTACGTCCACTACGGGCTCGGCAACTTCGTCTTCTCCTCGGCGAACGGCCAGACAGCGAACTCCGGTGTCCTGCTGCTGAGGATCGAGGGCCGCAAGGTCACCAAGTCGGTGTGGAAGACCGCGCGGATCTCCGGCGGCCTGCCCTACCTGCTGAAGGGCCCGGCCGCCAAGGCCGAGCTGACCCGCTGGAACGGCCTGCGCCGCTGCGCGGGCCTGAAGGCCACTCCCTAGACGGCTAGAGCCAGCCCTGGGTGCGCGCCCGCTGGACGGCCTCGATCCGGTTCCGGGCGCCCACCTTGTTGATGGCCGTCGACAGGTAGTTGCGGACCGTGCCCTCCGACAGGTGCAGGGACCGGGCGATGTCGCTGATGGCGGCGCCGCTCTCGCTGGCGTTCAGGACGTCCCGCTCGCGCTGCGACAGCGGGTTGGGGCCCGCGCTGAGCGCCGCGGCGGCCAGCGCCGGGTCGATCACCCGCTCGCCCTTGAGGACCCGGCGGATGGCGGCGGCGAGCTCCTCGGCGGGGCTGTCCTTCACCAGGAACGCCGCGGCGCCCGCCTCCATGGCCCGCCGCAGGTAACCGGGGCGCCCGAAGGTCGTGAGGATCATGACCTGGCAGCCGGGGACGGTCCTGCGGATCTCACCGGCCGCGGTGAGCCCGTCCATCTCGGGCATCTCGATGTCGAGCAGGGCCACGTCGGGCCGGACCTCCACGGCGAGCGCCACCGCCTCGGCGCCGTTCGCGGCCGTCGCCACGACCTCCAGGTCGTCCTCGAGGCCGAGCAGGGTGGCCAGGGCGCCCCGGACCATCCCCTGGTCCTCGGCGAGCATCACACGGATCACAAAGAGACCTTAACGGCGAATCCGCCGCCCGCCCGGGGACCGGCCTCGACCTCGCCCCCCGCGGCCGCGACCCGCTCGCGCAGCCCCGTCAGCCCGTTGCCCGGCCGGAGGTCCGGCGCGCCCCGCCCGTCGTCGACGATCTCGACCGAAGCGTCCGTCACGGTGATCGCGCAGTGCTCCGCTCCGGAGTGCCGGACGGTGTTGGTGACCGCCTCGCGCACCACCCAGGCGAACAGGGCGTCCCGGCCGGGCGGCAGCGGTGTCCCGCAGGTCCGGACGGCCGGGGTGATCCCCGCCGCGCCGAGCACGGCCCGGCCGGAGTCGAGCTCCTCGGCCAGCGACCGCTGCCGGTACCCCGACACCGTCTCCCTGACGTCCGCGAGGGCCTCGCGCGCCACCTTGTTGACGTCCTTCACCTCGGCCAGCGACCGCTCCGGGTCCTTGACCGCCATCCGCGCCGCCAGCTCGCTCTTCAGCACGATCAGCGACAGGCTGTGCCCCAGCAGGTCGTGCAGGTCCCTGGCGATCCGCAGCCGCTCCTCCGACGCCGCCAGCCGCGCCACCTCGGCCCGCGCCTCACGGAGCTGCTCGACCAGCTCCCGGGAGTGCCGGAACGCCATCATCATGACGCCGAGGCCGAGGGTGGCGAAGATGATGTACATCGAGCCGGACTCGTCATCGTTGATCAGTACGCACAGCAGGGCCGTCACCGCGGTGGTGGCCAGGATCGCCGGCAGCACGAACCGGCGCGGCAGGAACAGCGCCGAGACGATCGAGACGTAGATCGGCAGACCCGTCCAGTCGGGGCCCATCACCACAGGGAGCAGGACGGCCAGCCCGGCGAGCGAGCCGTACAGGATCCAGCCCCTGCGGGTGATCGGGGCGTTCCAGTGGTCCTGGATCAGCGCGGTCCCGTAGTAGAGGCCGAGGAAGAGCGCCAGCGCGAGCAGCCCGGCGATCCGCTTCGCGTGGCCGTACCCGGCGATCTCCTGGACCAGGGGGATCAGGAATCCCATGCCGAAGGAGAGGCCGATCGCGCGTCCGCGGCGGGGGGCGATCCTCCGCTCCCCGTCCGCGGTGTAGCCGAACACACTGTTCATCACGCCGCCACGGTAGCCCTGCGGTACCCGAAGGTGGCGAGCGCGCCCAGGGCGGCCGTCCAGACCACGAGCACCAGGACGCCCGCGCCGGAGACCCCGTTGCCGCCGACGATGTCCCAGCCGAGCTCGGCCATCCGGTTCGCCGGGGTGTAGGGGGCGATGTCCTGGAGGAAGGAGGGCAGGTTCGACACCGGCACCCACAGCCCGCCGATGATCGCGAGCGGGAAGTAGACCATCAGCATCGCGGGCTGGGCCGAGTCGCCCTTCACGGTCGCGCCGATCAGCGTGCCGAGCGCCGCGAAGGGCAGGACGCCGAGCGTCAGGGCCACGACGGTACCGGCCCACTGCGCCGCCGACAGGCTGACGCCCTTGGTGATGACCGCCGTGAGCGCGACCAGGAGCATGCTCGGCAGCGCCACGGTCAGCGCCGTGACGATCCGGGCCGAGATCACCTGCCACGACCGCAGCGGGGTGACCTGGAGCTGCCGCAGCCAGCCGTCCTGGAGCTCGGTCGCCAGCCGGGGCCCGGTCGTGCTCAGGGCCGCGCCGATCGCCCCGTAGGCGCCGAACGCGACCATCATGTAGGTGTCGACGGTCAGCCCGGTCGTCTTGTCGGACGAGCCGTCGTCGCCGAAGACGTTGGTCCACAGCAGGTAGAGCATCACCGGGAAGCCCACGGAGAAGAACAGGAACCGGCGGTCGCGGAAGGTCCGGAGGATCTCGAGACGCGTGTACTTGATCATTTTCGTGGTCCTTACTTGGTGAGGGAGAGGAAGGCGTCTTCGAGACCGGCGCCCGTGATCTCGAGGTCACGGATCTTCAGCGTGGTCTTCTTGAACAGGGCCTCCGCGGTGCCGTCGGAGTCGTCGGTCCGCAGGGTCACGGTCGCGCCGTGGATCTCGACGGCGGTCACGCCCGGCAGGGCGTCGAGCCCGGCCGAGGGCTGCTCGCCCAGGGTGAAGCGGACCGTGCGGCCGCCGGCCATCCTCTTGATCTCGGCGGGGGCGCCCTCGGCGATCACCTTGCCGTGGGCGATGACGATCACCTGGTCGGCGTTCTCGTCGGCCTCCTCGAGGTAGTGGGTGGCGAACAGGACCGTCCGGCCGCCCGCCGCGTAGTCCCGCATCGACGCCCAGAACAGCCGCCGCGATTCGACGTCCATGGCCGCGGTGGGCTCGTCCAGGACCAGCAGGCGGGGGGAGCCGGCGATCGCCATCGCGAACCGCAGCCGCTGCGCCTGCCCGCCGGACAGGGTGTCGGCGCGGCGGCCCGCCAGTTCGGTGAGGCCGGCGAGCTCCAGCAGCTCCGCCAGCTCCAGGGGGGCCGGGTAGAGGCCGCGGACGAAGTCGGCGATCTCCCCGACGGTCAGGCCTGAGGGGAGCTTGGCCTCCTGGAGCATCGCTCCGACGTAGCCCTTCTCGACGGCCTTGGCGGGCGTCTCGCCGAAGACCGAGATCTCCCCCGAGTCGATCTTCGCGAGACCGAGCAGCATGCTGATCGAGGTGGACTTGCCCGCGCCGTTCGGGCCGAGGAGGGCGATGGACCGGCCGGCCGGGATCGTGAGGTCGATGCCGTCGACGGCCTGGACGGCGCCGAAGGCCTTGCGTACCTGGGAGAAGGTGATCGCGTTCATGTCTTCGATACTGGATTCCGGGCCGCCGCCGGGTTAGTGCCGCCGATCACCGCTTCGCTGTGACAAAAGTCAGAAGCCCCGGAACCACAGGGGTTCCGGGGCTTCTGAGGGGCTTTCGGGTGTGCGGGGGCCTTCGGGTGCTACTCGCCGTTGTCGAACTGGAAGCTCGCGGGCACCTTCACCTTGGCGTTGTCGGCGGCGGTGCCGTAGACGACACCGATCTCGCGGTGCGCGGTCAGCTCGATCTTGCTCGGGTCCTCCGTGACCTCCTTGCCGTCCACGTAGAACTTCAGCGTGTGGGTGGCGTCGGTCTTGAGCAGGCCGATCTCGGACGCGCTCAGCGGGACCTCCCAGATCTTGAAGACCTGGTCGAGGTAGAACGGCTTGCTCTGGAACGCCTCGACGTGGATCACGCCGCGGGCGTCATGGGTGTGCAGCTCGGCGATGTGGCCGCTCAGCGTGTCGATGCCGAGGTTGGCCGGGACCGCGACGGGCTGCCCGTTGATGAAGATCGAAAGGTGGGAGTGCTCGTGCTTGGCCGAGCCCTCCTCCATGCCGCCCTTGACCTCGAGGCCCAGCTTCTCGGCCGCGGCGACCGGGTCGGCCGGCAGCGCCCAGGACCCGCCCTTGGGCGGTCCCTCCGCCAGCCGGGCGGCGTTGGCCTTCTCGGCCTTCTTCTTCTTGTCCTCGTCGCTCTTCTGGATGGCCCAGAAGGCGCCGCCCACCAGGGCCGCGACGATCACGAGGACGACAGAGAAGGTGAGCAGCCAGCGCAGGCGTTCCTTGCGCTTCTCGGCCGCGCGCATGGCCGCCACCCGCTCCTTGGCGCTGCCGCCGCCCGCCTTGCTCTTGGTTGCCACTGCTCTGTCCTCCGGGGTCTCTTCGCGACCACACCATGGCATGGTCCCGCTAAAGGGTAGTTAAGAGCTTGGCCTGGTTGGACCCGTTTGCGCTACCTGCCCCGCGACGGTCACCGCCCCGGCGGCCGTCCGGTTAGGTGTGCTTCGATGACAAAAGTGACCTGAGAAATGGCGGATATGCCATTCCGGTAGATCGTTCTCTCCGTTCTTCATGAATTCGGGATTCGGCTGTGCGCTCGCCGTGACCTGTACTAACGTCCCCGTCTCGAACGGTGCCGCCGAAGGGGCGGTGAATTGAGCCACCTCCGGGGGGAACAGAAATGAAGAGCACGACCAGGAATATGCTGCTCGCCGCCGCGGTCGCGCCGGTCGCGCTGTTCGGCGCGCTTCCCGCGCACGCCGACACGACCGACGGACCCACCGCGGCGCTGCTGCGGGGCGCCACCGCGCAGACCCCGGTCGCCGACCTCGCCGACCCGGTGGTCTCGGGTCCGGCGAAGGTGGTCGACGGCCTGGTCACCACCACGCAGGGCAACGGCCGGGTCAGCGCCTCCCGCACCGGCGCGCAGGACGTCTTCGCCGAGCTCGGCACGGTCGCCGGCGACGCCCTCGGCCTGAAGATGGACGGCCTGTCGTCCCGCTGCGTCACCACCTCGAAGGGCGCGATGCGGGCGGTCACGAAGATCACCGGTGGCTCGGTCCAGGGCAGGAGGCTGCCGCGGACGCCGGTCGCCAACACGAAGGTCCCGCTGCTGGACGGCGCGATGGCGATCTTCAACAAGCAGACGAAGGACGCCGAGGGCGCTCTGACCGTCACCGGGATGCACGTCACGGACCGGACGGGCAAGGTCAGCGAGCTGGCCGTGGCCAAGTGCGTGCCGGCGCAGCGGATCGTGGCGTCCGCGCGCAGGAAGGGCGGAGACCCGGTGTCCGCGCTGCTGACGGACCTGCTCGGCGGCAGGCTGCCCGGCCCGGCGGGACCGGCGCTCCAGTCGCACGCCGACCGGGTCAACGGGTTCGGCGGCGTGACCGACCAGGTCACCGGCCTCGCCCAGGGACTGCCGATCGCCGACCCGGCGCGGGCCGTCGAGAGCCTCACCGGCGGCCTTCCCGCGGCCGGCCTGCCCGGCGGCGCGAGGCGTTCGACGACGCAGGGCCTGCCCGACGTGCTGCCGGTGGGGCAGGGCGACACCCTGTCCGGCCTGCTCGGCGGGCTGCCCGGCACCCCGGGCACGCTGCCCGCGGGCATCGGCGGCCTGCTCCCCGCGCTGCCGATCGGCTGAGCCGTATAACACCGAGAGATCTGCACGACCGGACGCGGTCGTGCAGATCTTTTTCTGTTGTGATCGATAAGAGATCTGCGAGATAACCACACGGTAACGGTGATCTTCCTCTAGTGTCACTCTCGGTCGAAATCCGGGGTGAGAAATCCCACAACAGGCGTTCGGAACGGAAGGTTCCGGCAATTCCGACGTAGCGTCGCGTCCTGTGCTCCCCGGCCCCATGGGTGTGGCCGCGAACTGAACAAGCACCCCCGCGCAGGCCTCCAGTGCCGCGCCGTCCTTGCCCCCTAGCTTGGGATCCCCCTGTGCGCAGAATCGTGATCATCGCTGCCGTCGTGCTGTCCGCCGTCCCGCCGGCCGTCAAGGCCGTCCCCGGGGCACTGGCCTCGCTCCGCGGCACCGAGACCACCGACGTCGCCCTCGTCCCCTCGGCTCCGGCCGCCTCCGCGAGCCCCTCGGAGGCCCCGGTCTCCGGCGGTCCGGCCCCCGGCGGCGCGGCCCCCGCGGAGGACGCCTTCGCGGCGCCGAAGCTCCAGGTCAAGAAGGCTCCGGCCGGGGCGAAGGTCGTCTCCACCGGAGAGTGCCGGGCCTCCTTCTACGGCGAGGGCCAGGCGACGGCCAGCGGCGAGCCGTTCGACCCCGAGGCGCTGACCGCCGCCCACCGCACGTTCCCGTTCGGCTCCCGGGTCCGTGTCGTCAACGAGAACAACGACGAGGCCGTCGTGGTGCGGATCAACGACCGCGGCCCGTTCACCCCGGGCCGCTGCCTCGATCTGTCGACCGCCGCGATGCGCGCCGTCGGCGGCACCGGCTCCGGCGTGATCCCGGTCCGGTACGAGCTGCTCGCCGCTTAGGGGCTGTTTCAAAGTCAACTGCCCTACTGCGCGGCGCCCAGGCACGCACCTCGCGAGGTTGTCGTCGGTCGCCGACCCAACCAGGTCGACTCCC